>JBJTBM010000026.1:0-22862 GCA_046091365.1 Acidimicrobiia bacterium
AGTGAGACGGCGGCGACTCCGGTGGTGGGGATGCCGCCGGTTCCGGTGATGGTGAAGTTCAGGTCGGGGGCGGTTCCGGTGGAGTTGCCGATGCGGGTGGTGGGGACGCCGCCGGTTCCGTCGCGGGTGTCGAGCACCCGCGCCGGCGGCACGGGAGTGAAGCCGAGGGTGTTCCCGTTCATCGCGCTCCACGCCGCTTCGAGCCCGATACCGGAGTTCGAGGCACCGGTGAACGGTTGGAGCGACCATTGATTGGGCCACTCCGGATCGTTCGGCGCGGTGGTGGCGAAGCGCGGGTAGTCGGGGCTCGCCGTGGCCACGAGACCGTCGGCCTCGAGCGAGGCAGCGAGTTCCTCGGCGTCGGCGACCGAGATCGGTGTGTCGAACTCGATCGTCTCGAACCGCCCGCCTAACCTCGTTCCCACCGAGGTGTCGAGCGTGGTCGTCTGCTCGATGTCGGAGCGCGCGGCCGCCGTCGTGCGTCCAGGAAGGCGCTCGACGATCAGGGACGTGATGGTGACGTCGTCGTCGACGGATTCAGCGGACGCCATCGGACGCGACAACGCCAGCGATGTGACGCAACCGAGACCGCACACGAAGATCGCACGCGACTTCATGACAGCGTTTCGGCCAGCACCTCGACACTTCGCCGGTCGATGGGGTCGCTCACGAGGATCACCTCGTCCGCTCCGGCGTCACGTAACTCGATGACGCGGGCGCGAACGTCACTCGGGGTGGCGGCGGAATACCCGGTGGGTCGAGGCCGCTCCCCGGCGGTCGGATCGGTGATCACCATCAGGCACGCACTGCGACGCAGGGTGGTTTGGTCGCGTCCCACCTCCCGACACAGTCTTGATATCCGCTCGTTCAGGGTCGCGAAGCCCTCGGCCGAGTTTCCGTACCAGTCGAACCAGGTGTTCCACCATTCGACGGTCGGAAGGGCGGCGCGCAACACCCGGTCACCCACCGAGCCGATCATCAATGGCACCCGTCGGCGGGGGGTGGGCGACAACACGACGTCGTCGACGACGTGAAAATCCCCGTGAAAGGTGATCCGTTCGCCGTCGACCAACGGTGCGACGATCGTGAGAGCCTCCTCGAATCGTGCCGCTCTTCGATCGAAGGGAACGCCGAAGGCGTCGAACTCGGGCTGGTTCCAGCCGGCACCCACACCGAGGACGAAACGACCTCCGCTGATCTCGTCGATGG
This sequence comes from Acidimicrobiia bacterium, assembly GCA_046091365.1. Classification (GTDB taxonomy): domain Bacteria; phylum Actinomycetota; class Acidimicrobiia; order Acidimicrobiales; family Ilumatobacteraceae; genus Casp-actino8. The sequence continues at coordinate 1,210 of JBJTBM010000026.1, forward strand.
TCGCGGCCATTTTGGCGATCACGGCCGGAGGGTGGAATCCGAGACATGCCACGAGGGGTCCGAGCTCGACCGATCGGGTGGTCGCGGCCAGGGCGGCCAGCATGGTCCACGCTTCCCACGGTCCGCGTTCGGGACGACCGTCGCCTCGGTAGAGCAAGTGGTCGCCCAGCCACAGGCTGTCGAAGCCGAGTTCGTCCGCGCGGCGCGCCAGGTCGAGGTATTCGGGCCAGCGCACCTCACGCTCGACCTCGGGCATCTGGATGCCGACGCGAATTCCGGGGACCATGACCACGAGTCAAGGCTACGGGCGTGCCTCGTCGGGGATCGCCGTCTACGGTGTACCGGGGGACGACGACCGGGAATGGGGAACGATCTGGACATTCGCAGTGATCCGCGCACGATCGACACCGAATGGATGGCCACGGTGCTCGATGCCGCCGGGGTGTCGGCGGGATCCACGCTGGTCGACTGTCGCTTCGAGGGATTCGTGGGCACCGGGCAGACGGGGTGCAATGGTCGGTTCGCGCTGACCTGGAGCGAAATGGGGGACCCGGTGGCCCGTCCGGCTTCCGTCATGGGCAAGTTCCCCTCGCTCGACGAGACAGCTCGCGCCACCGGCTTCGGCGGCAGCGCGTACGTCACCGAGTACAACTTCTACAGTCGCGTCGCGTCGACGGTGCGGGTGCGCGCACCCAAGTGCCACCACGCCGCGCTCGATCTCGCGGCCCAGCAGTTCTGTCTCATCATGGAGGACCTGAGCGGGTCCGAGCAGGGGGATCAATTCGTCGGGCTGACCCTCGACGAGGCCGAGTTGGCCGTCGAGCAAGCGGTACTGATGCACGCTCCGCGCTGGGGTGACCCCACGTTGTCGGAGATCGCGGCGAACCCCTCGACGATCGAAGAGCGCGCAGCCATGTTGTCGATGATCTACTCGATGTTGTTGCCGGCATTCGTCGAGCGACTGGGTCCGCGGCTCGAGGGGCCGATCCTCGCGCTCATCAACGACTTCGCCCCGCATGTCGCCCGTTGGGCGCTGGGATCGGGTACTCCGCTCACGCTGGCGCACTACGACTTCCGACCCGACAACTTCCTTTTCGGCCGCCGCCCCGAGGCTCCGCCATTGGTGGTCGTCGATTGGCAGACAGCGAATCAAGGGCTGGGCATGGTCGACACCGCCTACATGATCGCGGGCAGTTTCGCGCCCGAGCGACGGCGAGAGGTGGAAAGTGAGCTGCTGGAGTCGTACCGGGTGCGCATGAATGCCGCCGGTGTCGCCTACGACCGCGACACCGCGTGGCGCGACTACCGCTTCGGCTCACTGTGGGGACTTATCATCACGGTGTTGGCCACGTCGATGGCGGCCCGAACCGAGCGGGGTGACGACCTTTTCGTGAGAATGGCGACCCAGCACGGACATCAGGCGATCGACCATGATGCGATGAGCTTGTTGAAGTGAAACGGAGAATCACGTGACGACCACCTTCGATCCCGATGCGCTACGCGAGAAGTACCGCGCCGAACGTGACAAGCGTTTGCGCGAGGACGGGAACGAGCAGTACACCGACATCGCCGAGTACTCCCAGTACCTCGACGATCCGTACACGCCACCGGTCACGCGTGAACCGTTGACCGACGAGGTGACCGTGGCCATCATCGGCGGAGGCTTCGGAGGACTGCTCGCTGGTGCTCGCCTGCGCGAGGCCGGTGTCGAGGACCTACGCGTCATCGAGAAAGGCGGCGACTTCGGCGGCACCTGGTACTGGAATCGCTATCCGGGTGCGGCCTGCGACGTGGAGTCGTACATCTACCTGCCGTTGTTGGAGGAGATCGGTTACATCCCCAAGAAGAAGTACACCGACGCTCCCGAGATCTTGGCGCACAGTCGCGCGATCGGTGAGCACTTCCGTCTGTACGACAACGCGTGTTTCTCCACCGAGGTCACCGGCATGGTGTGGGAGGAATCCTCGCGCCGTTGGATCATCTCGACGAATCGCGGCGACCGCATGCGGGCCCGCTGGGTTGTTATGGCCAACGGTCCGCTGCACCGTCCCAAGCTGCCCGGTATCCGCGGCATCGAGTCGTTCCGCGGACACACGTTCCACACCAGTCGTTGGGACTACGACTACACCGGGGGCGATTCCACCGGTGGGTTGAGCAAGCTGGCCGACAAGCGGGTGGGGATCATCGGAACCGGTGCCACCGCCGTGCAGTGCGTTCCACACCTCGGCGCCGCGGCGAAAGAGTTGTTCGTGTTCCAGCGCACGCCGTCGTCGATCGACGTGCGCAACAACCGCGCCACCGACGCCGAGTGGGCGGCCACTCTGCGACCGGGATGGCAGCGCGAGCGCATGGACAACTTCAATACCCTGGTCAGCGGCGGTTACGCCGAGGTCGATCTGGTGGACGACGGCTGGACCGACATCATCGCGAATCTGCTCATCCGTCTGCGCTCGCAGGAGAAGATCGATCTTTCACCGGAGTCGCTGGCTCGCAACATGGAGTTGGCCGACTTCGAGAAGATGGAGTCGATTCGTTCACGCGTCGACCAATTGGTCACCGACCCCGCTACGGCATCGGCGCTCAAGCCGTGGTACCGCCAGTTCTGCAAGCGACCCTGCTTCCACGACGAGTACCTCGACACGTTCAACCGCTCGAACGTTCACCTGGTCGACACCGATGGCAAGGGCATCGACCTCATCACCGAACGAGGCGTGGTCGCCAACGGAGTCGATTACGAACTCGATTGCCTCATCTATGCCACCGGGTTCGAGGTGGGCACCGAGTACACGCGGCGTTCGGGCTACGAGTTGCACGGTGTCGATGGCGAGACGCTCACACAACACTGGGCCGACGGCACCCGCACCCTGCACGGGTTCCACAGCCGCGGGTTTCCGAACTGTTTCATCGTCAGCCAGACCCAGTCGGGTTTCACCGTGAACTTCCCACACATGCTCAACGAGCAGAGCATCCATCTCGCTCACCTCATCGCTCACCTCGAGGACAACGGGCTCACACGCTCCGAAGTGACGGCCGAGGCCGAGGAGAAGTGGGTGCGCACCATCGTCGATCTGGCACAGAACAACATCAAGTTCCTCGAGGCCTGCACCCCCGGTTACTACAACAACGAGGGCAAGCCGGCGGCACGCAGCCTGCAGAGCGGTAGCTACGGCGGCGGCCCGCTGGCCTTCGTCAAAGTGCTCGAGCGTTGGCGCGAGCAGGGCGATCTCGACGGTCTGGAAGTCTCCTGATCAGGTGGCGCACTCGGATTCGGCGACGTTGACCGCGAAGGGGCTGGTCTCGTCGAAGTCCACGTAGAACTCCGGCGACTCGTCGGGTGAAGGAATCTGGTCGAGGTCGCGCAGACCCTCGGCCACCTTGGCCGCACCACCGGAACGGCTCAACCATTCCTGGAACGGCTCGCCGGCCTTGCGTTCTTCGGCGAAACGACGGATCACCCGGGCCGCGGCCATCGGTGCGTTCTTGGCCGGTAGACGCAATGCCTTCTGCCCGAAGTGGATCTGTTCGTCGCCCACGAAACCACCGAGCAGCATCTGGTAACCGGGGATGGCGCGGCCGTTGGCGCGACGTTCGGCACCGAAGAAGCCGATGTCGGACGCGTGGTGCTGGCCGCAACTGTTCGTGCAACCCGAGATGTTGATGCGCACCCCGCCCACCTCGGCCAGACCCTCTTCTTCCAGTTGCTCACCGATCGCCTTGGCCAGACCGCGACTCTGGGTGACCGCGATGTTGCAGGTGTCGGCCCCGGGGCAGGCCACCACGTCGCGGGCCAGCTCCGCGCCGGGTCGGGCCATGCCGATCGACTCGAGGCGATCGAACAGCACGCGCAGTTGGTCCTCGCGCAAACCCCGGAACACCACGTTCTGGCGGTTGGACAGTCGGACGTCGGCACCGAGTTCGCGTTGGATGGAGGCCAACGACGCGAACTGGGCTGCGGTGATGTCGCCCAGCGCGGCGTAGGCGACGGCCGACACCGTGCCGTTGCCCGCACCCCGCACGACGCTCGTCTGCTCCCAACGCGTGTACGGATCGCTGCTGCGCAGCGTGACCGCCACGCCCTGACCGACCGCGGTGGCCTCACCGGCTTTGCCGGCAGGGGCGTCTCCGGCGGCGACCACCTCCGGCGGAATTCCGCCGGGCCAAGTGGAGGACGCGGGCAACGTGTGACGGATCTTGATAACGCGACGGCGAACCTCGTCGATGCCCAGCTGATCGACGACCCACTTCAGTCGCGCGCGCAACTTGTTGTCGCGGTTTCCGGTCTGCTCGAACAGGCGCAATACCGCCTCGATGGTGGGTAGCAGATCCTCGCGGGTGGTGAAGTCCTCGAGGGACAGTGCCGGGTGCGGGGTGGCCCCCAATCCACCGGCGATGTACACGCGGAACCCTTGCTCGACCGAACCGTCGTCGAGCGTCCGCGACACCGCCACCACGCCGACGTCGTTGAACATGGCCTGACCACAGTCGGTGCTGCAACCCGAGAAGTTCACCTTGAACTTTCGGGGCAGACGCTGACCGAGCGGATTGCGTACGAAGTGACGGAACACGGCCTCAGCCCACGGCGTGACGTCGATCTTCTCGTACGGGCAGGCGCCCGCCAGGTGGCAGGCCATCACGTTGCGCACCGTGTCGCCGCACGCTTCACGCGAGGTCAAGCCGACCGCGGCCAACTCGCGCAACAGAGCGGGGACGCGAGTGAGTTCGACGAAGTGGAACTGGATGTTCTGGCGGGTCGTGATGTGACCCCAGCCGCGCGAGAACTCGGTGGACAACCGCCCCATCAGATCCAGCTGTTCGGGGGTGATGGTGCCAGCGGGCAACTTGATGCGCACCATCTGGTTCGTTCCGCCCTGACGCTGACCGTAGATGCCGTTGTTGAGGCGCATCACACGGAAAACGTCCTCGCCGATCTCACCTTTGAGGTATTGGTCGATGGCGATCTCGAAACGCTCGATGTCACGGATCTGCTCGGCGTCCAGGTCGCGCGGTTGGGGGGCGGGGGCAATGGTCATGTTCGTGTTCCTTCTAACGTCCGGTGTCCTGGCCCACCTCGCGGAGGGCGTCGTGCAAAGCGCCGCGGAGGCGCCGGGTTTGTTCGGCGGAGAGGTGTGCCACCAGTCCGGCGCCGGGATTGCCGATGTCCTCGACGGTGAGGACCACACGCGGTTCGGCGTCGTCGTAGTCGTCGCAGATGGCGACCGCCCACGAGACCGGCGTGGCGTCGTCGGCGCCCGGGGGCAAACCGTTCAGCCCGACGGGTTCGTCGTCGATGCTGCGTCGCACGTCAGATCACCGCTTTCGTCTCGACGGAGTCGCCGGTGAAATCGAACGACGCCACGGCGCCGATGACGATGGTGGCCGGTGACTCGACGTGGGTGTCGGCGAGATCTGCCAACGTGGTGCGCACCGTGTGCTGCTCGGGGCGGGTGCCCCAATGGATGGCGGCCACCGGCGTGCTCGGCGAGAGCCCACCGCCCATGAGGCGAGTGGCGATGACGGCGCGTTCGGCCACGCCCATCAACACCACGATGGTCCCGCCCACTTTGGCCAGCGCTTCCCACTCGACGTTGGTGGATCCACCGCGCTCGCGATGACCGGTGACGACCGTGAACGACGCCGACACTCCGCGGTGCGTCACCGGAATGCCGGCGGCCGCGGGAACACCGACGGCTGACGTGATGCCGGGAACCGTCTCGAAGGGCACTCCCGCCGCGCGCAGGGCCGCGGCCTCCTCGCCGCCACGCCCGAATACGAAGGGGTCGCCCCCTTTGAGGCGCACGACGTTCAGGCCCTGCTGACCGAGATGTACCAACAGCGCGTTGATGATCTCCTGCGGAGTCGGTCGACCCGGTTGCTTGCCGACATCGATGAACTCGGTGTCGGGACGTGCCAGCTCGAGAATGGCCGGGTCGGCCAGTCGGTCGTGAACGATCACGTCGGCGGCGGCCACGAGTCGGGCCGCGCGCACCGTCAGCAGATCGGCGCTGCCCGGGCCCGCCCCCACCAGGAACACGGTCATGCTGTCACCGCCACGGGTAGATCGATGCCGTGAGTGGCGAGGATTTCCTCGATGATCGGTCGCCACTCGATGTCCTCGGTGCTGCGACCCTCGGCGTGGAAACCCGCACGACGACGGGCCAGGTCGTCCACGACGCGCGCGAAGTCGGGCGAGATGATCTCACCCAGTCGCGCGCGTAGGTACGACGCCAGTGCCGGGCTGGCGCCGGCGGTGGAGACGGTGATCAGGAGTTCGCCCCGACGCACGGTGGCGGGCAAGGTGAACGTGCAACGATCGGGGTCGTCGGCCGAGTTCACCCAGATCCCCAACGCTTCGGCCTCGTCGTGGATGAGTTGGTCCACCTCGCGGTTCGCGGTGGCGGTGATGACCAAGCGGAAGCCGGCCACGTCGCGCGAGGCGTACTCGCGACGCACCACTGTGACGGGAAGCGAGGCGAATCCCTCGTGCACGATCGGCGCCAACACCGTGACGGCGGCGTCGCAGGCCAGTAGTTGTTCCGTCTTTCGCAACGCGATACGGCCGGCGCCCACCACGAGCACCGGCTTGCCGGCCAGGTTGAGGTTCACGGGGAACTGGTTCACGCGTCGATCCCGTCGAAACCGCGGATCATGAGTGCCGCGCAGGTCATGCCAGTGGCCTCGTCGACGAGAATGGCGGCACCTCCCGGACGGTGTTCGTCGTAGAGATCCACCACCAACGGCACCGACACGTTCAGGTGAACGCGACCGAGGTCGTTCAGTTTCAAGCGCTCGGCGGACTGGCGCGAGGCCGTCACCACGTCGTGTCGCGTCTCGATGGCGCTCACGAAGGCCTTGGCCGTGCGGGTGAGGTGCTTGATGATCCAGCGACTGCCCACTTCGAGGGGCTTGTCGACCATCCACGAGACGTCGGCCACGATCTGATCGGCGACCACGGGCGGTTGGGTGGCCGCGACGGTCACCACAACGTCGCCCCGACTGACGTCGATGTCGTCGGCCAGTTGGATGCTGACGGCTTCACCGGGGTCGGCCGTTTCCTGGGGCACTCCTCCACGGTCGATGCCCACGATGGTCGACTGCTGTGCGCCGGGCAACACCCGCACGCGATCGCCGATGGCCAGGGTGCCGCCGGTGAGGCGTCCGGCCAGACCGCGGTAGTCGTGGTGCTCGTTGCCGTAGGGGCGGATGACCCATTGCACCGACAGGCGCGCACCGAGGTTGCGGTCGTCGTCGAGTTCGAGTGTCTCCAGTTGCTCCAACAAGGGACGACCCGTGAACCACGGCATGTTGTCGGAGGGATCGACCACGTTGTCGCCGAGCAACGCCGAGATGGGCAGCGGGTTCAACGTCACCGGGGCGGGTAGGGCGGTGGCGTGCGCCGTGGCCGCGGCCACGATCTCGGCGTAGCGGTTCTGCGAGAAGTCGACCAGATCCATCTTGTTGACGGCCAGCATCACCTGTTTCACCCCCAGCAGCGAGGCCACGAAGAGATGACGTCGGGTCTGCTCGGTGAGCCCGTTTCGCGCGTCGACCAGCACGATGGCCACGTCGCTGACCGAGGCACCAGTGACCATGTTGCGCGTGTACTGCGCGTGTCCGGGGGTGTCGGCCACCACGAAGGTTCGTCGCGGGGTGGCGAAGTAGCGGTACGCCACGTCGATGGTGATGCCCTGTTCGCGCTCGGCGCGCAGTCCGTCGGTGAGCAGCGCCAGGTTCAGTGATCCGTCGCCGTACCGCAGACTGGCCTTTTCGACCGAGGCCAACTGGTCTTCGAAGACCGTCTTGGTGTCGTGCAGCAGGCGACCGATGAGGGTGCTCTTGCCGTCGTCGACCGAGCCCGCGGTGGCGATGCGCAGGACCATCAGAAGTACCCCTCGCGCTTGCGATCCTCCATGGCCGAGTCCGAGAAGTTGTCGTCGGCGCGCGTGGCGCCGCGCTCGGTGATGCGCGCCGCGGCCACTTCGGCGATGACGTCGTACACCGTGGCCGCGGTCGAACGCACGGCGCCCGTGCAACTGGCGTCACCGACCGTGCGGTAGCGCACGGTTTCCTCGAAGGGGACCTCGCCGGGTTCGGCGATGACGGGACCGCCGATGCTCAGCAACATCCCGTTGCGCTCGACGACCACGCGACGATGGGAGAAATAGATCGACGGCAACGGCACCTCCTCGCGGGCGATGTAACGCCAGATGTCGAGTTCGGTCCAGTTCGACAGAGGAAAAGCGCGCAGGTGCTCGCCGGTGCGGATCTTGGCGTTCAGCATGTTCCACGGCTCGGGGCGCTGTGCGCGCGGCTCCCACTGACCGAAGCGATCACGGAACGACAAGATGCGCTCCTTGGCGCGGGCCTTGTCCTCGTCGCGTCGTCCGCCGCCGAAGGCCGCGTCGAACTGGTGCTCGGCGATGGCGTCGAGCAGGGTGACCGACTGCAGACGGTTGCGACTGGCTCGCGGACCGGTCTCTTCCACCACGCGACCCGAGTCGATGCTGGCCTGCACGCTGGCCACCACCAGGCGAACGTTGTACTCCTTCACCAGACGGTCGCGGTACTCGATCACCTCGTCGAAGTTGTGGCCGGTGTCCACGTGCATGACTGGGAAGGGAAGGTTTCCCGGTCGAAATGCCTTGGCAGCCAGATGCAACAGCACCGCCGAGTCCTTGCCGCCCGAGAACAGCAGAACGGGAGCGCGGGTCTCGGCGGTCACCTCGCGGATGATCGTGATGGCTTCGTCCTCGAGCTCATCGAGGCCTTCGTCGTTCTGGATGTCGTCGATGCGGTCGTCGATGAGGGTCATGGTTCGGTCGCTTTCTGTCAGGGCTTGGTGGGGGAGAGGTGCAGGCCGCACTCGGTCTTGTCGTGCCCGGACCAACGTCCGGCGCGCTTGTCCTGACCGGGCGCGACTGGGCGAGTGCAGGGCCAGCAGCCGATCGAGGGATAGCCCCGTTCGGTGAGCGGGTTGCGGGGCAACGCGTGGTCGACGATGTAGCGCTCGAGCCGTTCGTCGCTCCATGCCGCGAGCGGATTGATCTTGGTGATGTTGCGGGCGGCGTCGTACTGCACGACCGTTGTGTCGGCTCGCGTGGGTCCGTCGACGCGGCGAACACCGGTGATCCAACCGGTTCGTCCCGACAGCGCGCGGGCGAGCGGCTCGACCTTGCGACGCGCGCAGCACCCTTCGACGTCGAACTGCCATTGATCGTCGGGCACCACGTCGGAGGCCGGTGTGAACACCTCGAGGGGGAATTTCAAGCGACGGTGGAGGTTGTCGATGAACCATTTGGTCTCGGCGAACAAGTACTGGGTGTCGAGCACCACGACGGGCGTGCCGGGGGCGTGGGTGACCACTAGGTGGACGAGCACCGGGTCCTCGAAACTGGCGGTCAGCACCAATCCGGTACCGAAGGTTCGCCCGGCCCAGGCCACGATCCCGGCAGCGTCGTCCTCGGCGATGTCGGACGGTAAAGCCGTGGTCAAAGGGGACATGCGGTCAGGCTACCCCTGATTCACGACTATTTCTATCGGGAATACTGACAATTCATTTCCAGCCGGTGTGCAGGACATTTCCCCCTTTCGGGAGGGAAGTGTCGGTAGGGTCGCTCGGCCGGGGCCCCGAGGCCCAAGCGAGGCGTGTCATCCCGGACAGGTTCGCGGCACCTGTAAAGGACACCCCCACATGGCAACTCCCTCCTCCGGCGGGCGCGGTGGACCGCGTCGTCGCCCGTCCAATTCGTCTCCCGGTCGACGTCCGGCCCGCGGCCCGCGTCGCCCGGACACATCGGCCCGTCCGGCCCCCAAGCCCGTCGTGCGCGTCGCGCCCGTCGAGGTGGGTCCCGACAACGGCTTCGTAAAGGTGGGCGTGTCCGCCACCCTGGCCGGCGTGTTGGCCGCCACCGGCGTGACCGACCCGTTCTCGATCCAGGCCGTCACGCTGCCGGACTCCATGGCCGGACGCGACGTGTTGGGTCAGGGTCGCACCGGCTCGGGCAAGACCATCGCCTTCGCCCTGCCGTTGGTGGCTCGCCTTTCGGCCACGAAGTCGCCGCGTCAACCGAATCGTCCGCGGGCTTTGGTGCTCGTGCCCACCCGCGAGTTGGCGTCGCAGGTGGCCGGGGTCATCGAACCCTTGGCCATGGCCGTCGGGTTACGGGTGATGACCATCTTCGGTGGCGTGGGCTTCGGTCCGCAACGCGATGGTCTGGCGCGGGGCACCGAGATCGTGGTGGCCTGTCCCGGCCGGTTGATCGACCTGATGAGTGAGGGCGACGCGCGTCTCGATCACATCGAGATCACCGTCATCGACGAGGCCGATCACATGGCCGATCAGGGTTTTCTGCCGATGGTCAAGCGCATTCTCGACGCCACCCCGAAAAAGGGACAACGCATGTTGTTCTCGGCGACGCTGGCCGGAGGAGTCGATGCGATCGTCGATCGCTACCTCACCGACCCCGTGTCGCACGCCGCCGAAGTGGAAGCGCCGGTGTTGCTCGACCACAGTGTGCTCGTGGTCGAGGACGTCGACCGACTCTCCGCCGTCGCCGAGTTCGCTCGCGCCGAGCGCGTGGTGATCTTCACCCGCACCAAGCACCGGGCCAAGCAAATGGCGGCCAAGTTGAAAGCCTTCGGCGTGACCGCCGTCGACATGCACGGCAACCTGTCGCAGACGGCCCGTGAGCGCAATCTGGCCGCTTTCTCCGACGGCACCGCCACCGCGTTGGTGGCCACCGACATCGCCGCCCGTGGCATTCACGTCGACGACGTGCCGTTGGTGGTGCACGCCGACCCGCCGGTGGAGCACAAGGCCTACACACACCGTTCGGGTCGCACCGCGCGCGCCGGTGCCGCCGGCCGCGTGGTGACCATCGCCTCGCCGTCGCAGGTGGGCGAGGTTCGTCACCTGTTGTCCAAAGCCGGTGTCACCGCCACGTGGAACGGGATCCCGGTCACGGGCAACGAGCGCAGTGGTCGGGTGGAGCGTCGTCAACCGCACCGCGAGCGCGGACGTGGTGCGGCCGCCCGCAACAAGGAGTCGGGTAACTCGGGTTCGCGCAACCGTCGTTGAGTCGGTTCGACTCGACCGGTGTCAGTCCGGCTGGCCGTCGAAGACGGGGTCCAGTCGCAATTCGGGCTCGTCGTTCATGAGACGTTGCAGGCGGTACTTGTTCTCGAACAATGCCACCATCTCGTCGTTGCCGCGGTACAGGATGCGGATGCCGCCGATCTGACGCAGGCGATCGGCGCTGGCTTTGTCGGTGAGTCGCATGGCTTGATACGGCGACGACACGATCTCGGCCGGCGCGTTGAACTCGCTCGCGAGTCGGTGCGCGAACACCTCGAACTGCAACACACCGACCGCAGCCAACACCGGCTCGGTGTCGCCGAAGTCGAGGTCGCGCAACACCTGCACAACGCCCTCCTCGTCGAGCTGTTCGAGCCCGCGTCGGAACTGTTTGATCTTGCCGCGGTCGATGGGACGGGCGCTGGCGAACACCTCGGGGGCGAATCGGGGCACGCCGGGGAACTCGATCTTCTTGCCGGCGAAGATGGTGTCGCCGATGCGCAAATCACCGGCGTTCACCAAACCGATGATGTCGCCGGGAAAGGCCTCTTCGATGGTCTCGCGATCGTTGCCGAACGCGGTCGTCGCGTACTTCGTACCGACGGCACGACCCGACCGCAGGCACTCGGCGTCCATACCGCGCTCGAAACGACCCGAACACACGCGGGCGAACGCCAAACGGTCGCGGTGGTTGGGATCCATGTTGGCTTGGATCTTGAAGACGAAGCCGGCGAAGTCGGCGTCCAGTGACCGCTCCGCTTCGTGAACATCGATGCGGGGCAACGGCGGGGGAGCGAGATCGGCCACCGCGTCGAGCAAGGCGCGCACCCCGAAGTTGGTGAGTGCCGAACCGACGAACACCGGCGTGCTCTTGCCGGCGAGGAACGACGGCATGTCGACGTCGGCCCCGATGGCGTCGAGCAACGAACAGCCGTCGAGGGCGATCTTCCAGGCGTCGCCCTCCTCGGCGGCCGCGCGGTCGGCGGGGACGATCTCCTCGGGGGCGGCCGCCGCGCCGCGGGCGGTGCGGGTGTACTTGGTGAACTCGCCGGTGCGTCGGTCGATGGTGCCCCGGAAATCGCCCGGAATGCCCACCGGCCAGGTGGCGGGCGTGGCGCGCAGACCGATCTGCTGCTCGACCTCGTCGAGCAACTCGAGTGGGTCGCGACCCGGGCGGTCGAACTTGTTGAAGAAGGTGAGCACCGGGAGGTCGCGCGTGCGACACACGTTGAACAACTTGAGCGTCTGCGCCTCGATGCCCTTGGCCGTATCGAGAACCATGATCACGGCGTCGACCGCGGCCAGAACTCGGTAGGTGTCCTCGCTGAAGTCACGGTGGCCGGGTGTGTCGAGCAGGTTGAACACGTGATCGCGATACGGGAACTGCAGGACGGTCGACGAGATCGAGATTCCACGTTGGCGTTCCATCTCCATCCAGTCGGAGGTGGCCGCACGTTGACCGGCGCGCGCTCGCACGGACCCGGCCTCCTGCACCGCACCGGCGTACAGAAGGAACTTCTCGGTGAGGCTCGTCTTGCCGGCGTCGGGATGACTGATGATCGCGAACGTGCGGCGTCGTGCGGCCTCCGTGAGGATGCTCGGTTCCATGGCTCGTGAGAGGGTACAGGGATTACTGTCTGGACATGGCGATCGACATTCGTGCGGTGCGCGAGCAGTTTCCGGCACTCGCACTGACGCACAACGGAAGCCCGCGTGTGTACCTCGACAACCCCGCCGGTACCCAAGTGCCCCGCGTGGTGCTCGATCGCATGATGCAGGCGCTGGTCGAGTTCAACGCCAACATGGGTGGCAACTTCCACACCTCTCGTTTGGCGACAGAAACGTCGGCCGAGGCCCACCGTGCCATGGCCGATTTCTTCAACGCGTCGAGTGAACGCGAGGTGGTGTTCGGGGCCAACATGACGACGTTGACGTTCATGATGACGCGCGTCCTGGCGGGTCGCTTCGCGGCCGGTGACGAGATCATCCTCACTCAGATGGAACACGACGGGAACGCCTCGCCGTGGCGCATCATGGCGGAGGAGCGCGGCCTCGTCGTCAAGCGTCTCGACTTCGACCCCATGACCTACGAGATCGATCTGTCACGCCTCGACGATCTCATCACCCCGCGCACCCGCTTCGCCGCCATCAACTACAGCAGCAACATCCTGGGCACCATCAACGACGTGCGCGCCATGTGCGCGCGCTATCGCGCGGCCGGCGTGCTCACGTACGTCGACGCCGTGCAGTTCGCCCCGCACGGGGCCATCGACGTGCGCGATCTGGGCTGTGATTTCCTGGTGGCGTCGGCCTACAAGTTCTACGGACCGCACCAGGGAATTCTTTGGGGGCGCGAGGAACTGCTCTCGACTCTGCCCGCCTGGCGTCTTCGCGTGGTCAAGGACGTGCCGCCCGGCCGTTACGAAACCGGGACCCAGTCGCTGGAGGGACAAGCCGGCACCATCGGTGCGATCGAATACATGCAGTGGGTAGGACGCACGATGGGAGCCGAGTTCGCCCCCTCGACCGCCGGGTTCTCCGAACGTACCCGCGAGGTGCACGCCGGCCTGCTGGCCATGGCCGAATACGACCGCGGACTGAGTCGTCACCTCATCGAGGGTCTGCAACGCATCGGCGGCCTCGAGATTCGTGGCATCACCAACCCCGAACGATTCGTTCACCGGGTCCCGACGGTCTCGATCAGCAAGCCGGGACTCGACCCGGCCGAGTTGGCCACGTTCCTCGATCAGCACGGCGTGTACGTCTGGAACGGGCACTCGTACGGCATCGACGTCATCGAGCGTCTCGGTTTGCAGGATCGTGGCGGTGTGCTGCGAATCGGCCCCACGCATTACAACACCACCGATGAACTCGATACCGCGCTCACGCTCATCGAGGACTTCGTGAAAGGTCGCGTCAGATCGAGCTCATGAGTGAGCCGTCGGGTCTCCACACGTCGACGGCGTGAGTGACGGGATTCAAACGGGTTCGATAGCCGCGCGTCTTCCATCGATTGTGTTTGGAGCACAACGGGTCGCCGTTGTCGGCTGAAGTCGTACCCCCTTCCGACCACGGCACCCGGTGATCGGACTCGCACGTGGACCGCGAGCAAGCGGGCCAGGCGCACCTTCGTCGTCGCAGGAACACCGCCTCGCGTGCGGCACCGGTGAACAATCGTGCGGTGCGACCGAGGTCGATCACCCGACGGTCGGCCGCGATCACGACGCGACGCACGTGTCCGAGGAGCGATGCGGCGACGACGTCGAACGGGTCGAGTATGAGGCCCGCCGTGGTCTCGCATCGGCGCGCACGGACGTCATCGGGGGTGCGGGCGAGCGAGGGTAACCGTTCGCCGGCGGCCAGCGCAGCGAGAGCCGTCTCGTAGGTGTCGGCGTCGACGAGGATGTTGACCAACGGTGCCGGACCAGCGACGGCACCCCGAGCGGCCGAGGCGAAGATGGCGTGCAGCGCGTCAGCCCGGCGCTGGTCGGGGGTGCGGGCGAGTTCGTCGGTGCCGGTCGCCTCGCGGGTGTCGAGATCGTGGCGCAACTCGGCCTCCACGTAGCGTTCGAACACCTCCAGCATCAGCGCACCTTGGGCGGTACCCACCTTGGCGTCGACGAAGACGACGTCGCCGAGATCGTGCACGGAAGCGTCGCGACTCTCGTGCACGTGGTCACTGTGGCGGTGAGCGCCGTCGGCGTCGGCCAATCGCTCCCAGCGGAGAACCGCGGTGTTGAAGTCCTCGTAGGGGAGTGTGGTGGCCACGTCGATGAGGGTGTCGAGGATGATCGGCAACTCGTGTCGCACCCGGCGGTTGGCGTGCAGGGAGGCGAGGCGTCGAACCTGGGAGATGCCGATGGTCGCCGCACTCAAGTGGGCGATCAATGACGGGTGATCGGCCACCGCATGAGCCGTGCGGGCGCGCGCGGCGGCCTCGGAGCCACTCCAGTTGACCACCGACCGAGCCCAGCCGACGATCGTGCCATGGCCGTCGTCCCGGAAGGATTGGGTGACCTCAGCGCGGGCCAGGACGCTCACGGTGGCGGCCTCGACCCGACGGGACAGGCGTTCGAGGTGCACCAGCACAGCGGCCAGATCGGCACCAGTCGACAAGCCGTCGATGTGCGCGACGAGGTCGTCGAACGCCGGAGTGTCGGTGGCGTCGTCGGATTCGTTCTCAGATTCCTTCTCGGGGTCGGGTCGCTCGTGGGAAACGAACATATGTACGATTATGGCCGACCGGTGTGACACAGTTCGGCTCGCGGTCGCGTCACGACTCACACCGTTTTCGAAGCGAAGGCGTCGTCGACGGACCCCCGACCTGTATCCACAAATTTCGAACAATTTCGCCTCGCCAGCGAGTAATCGGTGAATCGGGGTTAGCGTCAGTGGGGATGCACAAGGCATCGTTTTGTTGATTGGAAAAAAATGGCCACTGGCATCGTGAAGTTTTTCAACGCCGAGAAGGGTTACGGATTCATCTCGCGCGAAGGCGCTCCCGACGTGTTCGTCCACTTCTCCAACATCGAGGGCACCGGTTACAAGACCCTCAATGAAGGCGATCAGGTCGAGTTCGAGGTCGCCCCGGGCAAGAAGGGCGAGGAGGCCCAGAAGGTCCGCCGTATCTGAACACGCAACGCGTGAGCGCAACGAGGGCGTCGGGAAACCGGCGCCTTTTTTGTTGCCCGCGTCAGGTTCCGCAGAACGTCTGGTAGCCCTCCCAATCCGAGGGCATGGGGCGCGCGTAGTCCTGGAGACCGTCACGTTCGTGGAACGGATCGAGCAGAACTTCCATCAACGAATCCAACGGCGCGAGATCACCTTTGCTCGCCGCGGCCAACGCTGTCTCGACCACGTGGTTGCGGGGGATGTACGCGGGGTTGACCCGGTCCATCTCGTCGGCGACCACGGTGGCCGGTCGTGCGTCGAGCTTCACGGCGTCGAGCCACGGACGCGCCCACGCGTCGAAGGCCAGCGGCAGGTCGAACAGAGCGTGAATCGTGCTCCGGTCACCGCGCACGACGTCGGACAAGGCCCGCATGCCGTTGGTGTGGTCGATGCGGTGGTCCTCGAAGAGCTTCGACAGCGAGTGGAAGAGGGTTGGTTCTACTGACGCCTCCGCCGACAGACCCAATTTGGCCCGCATGACGGACTCCCACTCCCGTTCGAAGAGCGCCGGAAACGACTGGATGGCCTCGGTCGCGAGGCGGATGCTCTCGTCCTTGTCGGGGTGAATGAACGGAAGCAGTGTCTCGACGAAGCGAGCCAGGTTCCATTGCGCGATGTGCGGTTGGTTGCCGTAGGCGTATCGACCCTGATGATCGATCGAACTGAAGACGGTCGAGGCGGCGTGGGTATCCATGAACGCGCACGGTCCGTAGTCGATGGTTTCACCCGAGATCGTCATGTTGTCGGTGTTCATCACGCCGTGGATGAAACCGACGCCCATCCAACTCGCGACCAGACGTGCTTGCCGACCCATGACCGCATGGAAGAGAGCGAGGTGTCGGTCGTCGGTGCCGGACAATTCGGGGTAGTGACGGGCGATCGCGTGGTCGACGAGTCGCGCGACGTGATCGTGGCTCATGGTGGCGGCGAACTGGAACGAACCGACCCGAAGGTGGCTGTCAGCCACCCGGCACAGCACGGCACCGGGAAGCATCTCGTCGCGCGGTACGCGCTCGTTCGTGGCCACTACGGCAAGGGCGCGAGTGCTGGGGATACCGAGCGAACGCATGGCGCGGCCCATCAGGTATTCGCGAATCATCGGACCGACCGCCGCCTTACCGTCGCCCCCGCGCGAATACCGCGTGCGCCCCGAACCCTTGAGATGGATGTCGCGACGCACGCCGTGGGTGTCGATCACTTCGCCCAGCAACAACGCCCGACCATCGCCGAGCCGGGGTGAGAAACCCCCGAACTGATGGCCGGCGTAACCCTGGGCGATCGGCTGCATCCCGTCGAGGAGAAGGTTCCCGACGAGAAAGCGCACACCATCGGACGAGCGCAACCACTCGGGGTCGAATCCCAAGTCGTTCGCGAGTTCTTCGTCGAGCGCCAACAACTCGGGGCGCTCGACCACCGTGGCGGCCCACGGTTCGTACATGTCGGGCAGGTCGCACGCGAACGTGTTCTCGAAACGGGGGAACCGCGCGGCGCCGGGCATGCGTGGAGACTATTCAGCGTTTGGTCGTGGTGCGATGTCGCTCGCGGCCAACCGGCCTTCGAGACCCACCGCCGGTAACACCGCACCGTGGCCGGCCCACACTTGCACGTCGTCGCCGGTGCGACCATCGGGTCCTTCGGCGAGGAGCTGCAGCAACACCGCGGCCACCTCGGGTGCCTGCATGGTGCCCGGCGGTAGCGGACGATCACCGAGTACTGACATGAACATCGGTGTCACCGTGGCCCCCATGCCGAACGAGTTGACGCGAATGCGGTGCGGGGCGAGCAAGCGGGACCACGCGTTGGTGATGCCCTTGATGCCCCACTTTGAAGCGTCGTAGATGTCGAAGTTCTTGCTGCCCACTGGTGCGCGTTGCACGCCGTTCCACGGGCAATCCGGGAAGTCGGTGTGATCGAGATGTTCGGGCCAACCGCAGGTGTGGATGTGGTCGGTGGTGACGTTCACGATGTCGCCGCCACCGGCGAGCAGGTACGGAATCGCGGCGCGCCCGGTGAGGTAGACACCGCGCAGGTTGACGCCGATCACGTCGTCGAAGTCGATGACCGCTTTGTCGAAGGATTCACGGGTTGCTTGCGTGGGTCGGACGATGCCGGCGTTGCTGACCACGATGTCGATTCCCCCCATCGCCGTCGCGGCGGAGTCGACGAAACTCTTCACCTGTTCGGCGTCGCTCACGTCGGCAACCGCGGCGAGAGCGAACCCGGGTCGCGAGGCGAGGCGGGTGACCGATTCGTCGGTGTCGCACACCGACACCGTTGCGCCTCCGCCAACGAGGGCCTCGGCGACCGCGAGGCCGAAACCGTTCGCACCGCCGGTGATGATGGCTCGACGTCCGTTCATCCCGGGTACGCGTCCTCGTCGGGATACGGGAACCATTCGGGGTCGGCCTCGGCCGTCGGGGAGATCATCACCATCTTCGAGCGTCGGAACTGCTCGAGCCCCTCGGCGCCGAGTTCGCGACCCGAGCCGGTGAGTTTGCGGCCACCGAAGGGCACGGCGTCGTTGTCGTTCAGTGGTGTGTTCACCCACACGATTCCGCTTTCGATCTCGTGCACCGCTCGGAACGCCTCGTGCAGATCGGAGGTGTAGATGTTGGCGCCTAGTCCCACGTTGGAGTCGTTCGCGAACTCGATCGCCCGGTCGAGGCTGTCGACACGACACACCGGTGCCACGGGGCCGAAGGACTCGGCGTGCATGATGTCGAAGGCGTGCTGAACCTCAATGACGGTGGGCTCGTGGAACCATCCGCGCGCGAGTCGGGCCGGGCGACCGCCGCCGGTGACGACTCGTGCTCCTTGTTCGATGGCCCGGTGCAGGACCCGCTCGAAGCGCTCGCGTTCACGTGACGACGCCAACGGTCCCATGTCGACGTTGTCCAAGCCGGACCCGACACGGAGGGCCCGGGCCTGATCGGCGAAGGCCTCGACGAAGTCGTCGTACACCTCGGCGTGCACGTAGAAGCGTTCGGCCGAGGTGCACACCTGTCCGCAGTTCAGGAACGAGGCGAAGGCGGCGCCTCGGGCCACCACGTCGACGGGGGCCGAGGGCATGACGATGAAGGGGTCGTTGCCCGACGCCTCGATGAGCACCGGCTTGAATCGATCCGCGGCGGCGCGGGCCACCGCCTGGGCGGCGGGAACGCTGCCGGTGAACGCGATGCCGTGCGTGTGTTCGTGGGCCACCAACGCTTGCCCCACCTCGGCGGTGCCGGTGATGACCTGAACCAGACCGGGTGGCAGGTGGTCGAAGGCTTCCATCACCATGAGCAACGTGAGGGGGGTGAGGTCCGAAGGCTTCACGATGATCGCGTTACCGGCGGACAAAGAGGCGGCGGCCTGCCATCCGAACAGCAGCACCGGGAAGTTGAACGGCACGATGGAGACGATCACACCCAGCGGTTCCTTCAGCGTCATGTGCATCTGGCCGGCGATGGCCGATCCGGCCAGACGACCTTGTTCGTGACGTGCCAACTCGGCGTAGTAGCGGAACGACGACGATGACGCGCCGGCTTCCCAGTTCGATTCGCGGAACGGTTTGCCCATTTCGCGTGTGAGGCACTCGCCGACGATCGGCGCCATGTCGTTCAAGCGATCGGCCACGCGGTGCAACGCCTCGGCACGTTCGAGCGCGCTCAGTCGCCACCACTCGCGTTGCGCGGCTCGGGCCGCAGCCACCGCGGTGTCCACCTCGGCGTTGGTGGCGAGAGCGAACTGACCCACCACCTCCTCGGTGGCGGGATCGATCACCGGCGACTGCGCTCCGCGACTCGTGACGTACTCACCAGTGATGTACAAGCGCCCGGAGAGTTCGGACATGCGGTTCTGGACGAAGGTCGTCATGTTCACAAACTAGATGGCTCCGGACGTGTCCTTGGAACGACGGCTCGATCAGCCCCCGATGCCGGGACATTGAGTGTCGAGGTCGATCTTCCGGCCGTCGGGTTCGTGGCGCACGGCGCCCGGCCCGACGTACTGGACGATGTAGGCCTTGCGCATCGAGCCACTGACGTTCGGGCCGGTGAGGTGCGGTGTGAGACTGCTGAAGACGACGGCGTCTCCGGCCGCGATGGGAGCGGCCACCGGTGCGACCGGAGGTTCCTCGAAGATCTGCCAACCGAGCGGTTCGACGTACTCGTGCTTCAGCGTCCCGTGTCTTTGAAGTCCGGGCGCCACCCATACGCATCCCGAGTCGATGGTGACGTCACTGAGCGCGATCCACACCGTGAGGTAATGCTGAGGTGTGACGAAGCCGTATCCATTGTCTTGATGCCAAGGAAATCGACGCGGCTTCTCCGGCGCCTTGTACACCGCTTGGTCGTGGTAGAGCCGGACGTCGTTGCCGATGATGTCGCGGGCGATCGTGGCCACCCGAGAATTGGCGACGAGGTTCCAGAGAGTCTCCGATTGGCGAGCGATGTGCGGTGCGAAGGTGATGGCCCCCCGTTCGGCGATGAACAGTCGTTCGTCGGGCAGTTGCTCGAGCAACTCGTCGGCCTCCTTGCAGAAGCGGTCGGTCTCGGCGGTGGCCCTGGCGAGCAAATCATGGTCGACCAGTCCGCGGGCGATGAAGAAGCCATCGGAAACGAACTTCTCCCAATCCGATCGAGTCACCACGGCGTCCCGTGGTGGTATCGATGAAACCTCGTGATCCCAGTCGAACGAATCCGACAACGGATGCGGGATGAGGTCGGACGCCATCCGCCGATGGTAGACGACGCATTGGCAGGGGAGGTTCGAGTGACGGATGGTCGGGACCCGATGGTGTTCGAACCGGTTCGGCCATGTGCGATGTCAATCCCGCTGGGTGCGAGTCACGTCGTTGGCGGACTTTTGCGCGGACGCAGGCCCTCGATGATGGCGCGGGCCAGGTTTCGGCGCCCTTCGTCGGTGCCGAGAAGTTCCGGGGTGATCTCGATGTTGAAACCGCCACCGAAGTCGCGATCGGGGGTCACCTCGCCCACAGAGGTTGAGGGGACGACGTCGGTGAAACGAATGACGCGGAAGGTGCCGTCGTGGAGGATGTGGAATTCCTTCACCTGGGGCTTCAGGTCCTTGCCGGAGAAGTGTGAGGGGTCGCTCTTCCAGACCTTGGCGGCGTTCAGTGCATGCATGAGATCGTTCCAGACGAGTCCGGGCCAGTGCTTGGCCAGGTTGCTGCGTGCGAATCCCTTGGTGACGGCGATCCAATGGAAGTGGTGGCGCACGTAGAGCAGGCCGTCACGGGTGAAGCCCCAACTCACGTCGTCGGGCAGGTTGTCGGGAATCAGTTGTTCGGTCATGGTTTCCTCCATCGCACCCGGCGTTGCCACCTTGTCGCCACGGGGTGGCGGCAGGTTGGCGGATCGTCGTCGGGCCGGGTCCCTCGGATCCTCTGAATGGTTGTCACCACCAGAACGGACGCGACGACGGGAAGTGTGCGCGGGGTGAGGGACCGTCAGCGGCTCGGGCCGTCGAAGAGGCCCATTACGAACTCTTTGAACTCCGGGCTCACCTTCGACGGGGCGCCCGAGTCGAACGGTGGCTGGGGGTCGTATTCGATGGCGAGCTGGATCACCTTCGCCATGTCCTCGCCCGCGAGTGCGGCCACCAGGACCAGTCCCATGTCGATCCCGGCGGAGACCCCGGCGGCGGTGATGATCTTGCCCGCTCGGACGACGCGCTGTTCGGTGGGGATCGCACCCAGGTGTTGGAGCCGGCTGTAGGCGGACCAGTGAGTGGTGGCGGTGAGTCCTGCGAGTACTCCGGCGTGAGCCAAGAAGATGGAGCCGGTGCAGACGCTCGTGGTCCAGGTGGTGGTGGGATGGATTCTCTCGATGAAGCGGACGACATCGTTCGTCACGTCGATGTCACGGTCGGCGAAACCGCCCGGCACCACGAGCACATCCAATGAGTC
>JBJTBM010000027.1:0-3643 GCA_046091365.1 Acidimicrobiia bacterium
TGTCGGACGACAAGGTGCTGGCGGCGCTCGCGGGTGAGACCCCGAAGAAAGTCATCGTCGTTCCCGGTCGCATGGTCAACCTCGTCGTCTGAACCTCTCCGAGGTCACACCGAGTAGACGCCGTTCACGATCAAGGCGACCCCGATCGCCATCGACCACAGGGCCGCCGTGCGCATGGCCCATTTCCGCACGTCGTCGCCCGTGGACCGCAGTGCCTCCGACGCCGCTACCGCCACGACGAGTCCGCCCGCGAGCGCCCACGAACGACCGGCGGCGCCCGTGGTGACGGCGAGAAGTATCAACTCCGGTCGCGCCACCGCCATGAACGGTCGCTCGCCCCGATGGACACCGAGCACGGTCATCGCACCGGCCAGCACCGACACCACGCCGGTCGCGACAGCGGCCGTGGGGACACTCACCGCGAGCCACCCGAGCAACGACGACGACAGCGCCGTGAGCACGAGCAACAGCGCGCCCCCGACCGCGATCACGCGTCTCGACGCCCGCAGGTCGGCGACGAGGTGCCCGGCCCATCGGCCCGGTGACGCGGTGGCCAAGACCGCCAGAACCACGAGTGGCCACGACCAATCGAGTGGTTGACGACGCGACGGTCGCGGATCGTCGGTGGACGAGAGCAACGCCTCTCCCGCGAGCAACGCCGAGATCGCATGTTGTTGATCGTCGACCTGCGTGACACCGCGCCAGGTCCACGAACCGGCCACTCGCGCGGGAGCGGCCGGATCGGACTGTCGCTCGACCAGCATCGAGTTGTTGCACGCGAGTCGCGCGCGGCCGGCCGCGGCCAACTCGACCTCGTCGCGCCAAGCGAAGAATCGGGTCCAACCGGCCATCGCCTCCCCGTGCGTGCCCACCGCCGAGCCCACCGCGGGTCGGCCGCGCAACCACACGTCCGGCGCCCCGTTGGTGCGTTGACCCTCGAAGCGGATCATCACCGACGACAGACCCATCTGTTTGCGGGCCCACGACACGACGAGGTCGCTCCACGTCGGCGACGTTGCCCAACGAGTGCTCTCGGCGAGCGCGTACGCCGCCCAATGATCGGCCATGTCGGGCACGAAACCCTCCTCGTCGGCCTTGTGGCGAGCGAGATAGTCGAAGATCCCCGGCAACGGGTCACGCCAGCCCTCGCCCGGCCACAGTCTCTCGAGACGTGCCAGAGCGAATGCGACCTCGCCGGTGGTGAATCGGCCGACGACGTCGGGCACGAAAACGAGGCGTTCGTCGGCCAGTTCGAGCACACGCGTCACTCCATCGGAGCCGACGACGATGGAATCTCGCAGATGGGCACCGAGCGACCGCACCAGCGCCTCGTCGACGAGCGGTTCGGATTCGGTCAGGGCGAGGACCAACAGCGCCGTGCCTCCCGTGGAGACCCACGACCCGTCCCGCACACCGGTCGACCCGCCCTCGGTCACCAACCGATCGTCGATCGCCGAACGCGCGGTGTCGATGGCTGCCTCGGGCACCTCATGCCCAGCGACGGACGCCTGTGCCAACGCCAACATCGTGCCGGCGTGACGCACCCAGTTGTAGCCGGACTCCACCCGATCGTTCACGGCGTCGTACCGGTAGAGAAAGCGACCATCGGAACCCTGGTTGTCGATAATCCACGAGATCGCCGCGTCGATGGCGGTCGAGCGTCGATCGACCGACAGCGCGTCACACGCCTCGGGCAGAGCGACCGCTCGGGCGACTCCGAACAGGGCCGTCGACGCCAGCACCCACGGCACGACGACACGCGCCCGGGATCTCATCGCGCCGCCCCCGCCCACGCTGCGGACTGTAGACGGCGTTCGAAGGCTCCGGACTACCGTCGGGACGATGCGACCCGACTTCGGACGAGGGGCGACGGCACGCGTCGCGTTGACCTTCGTCGTGGTGGCGATCGGCGTCGTGCCCGTGGCTCTCGACCGTGACAGTTTCCCCTTGTCCACCTATCCAATGTTCTCGAGCCGACGAACCAGTAGCGAAAGTGTCGACACCGCGGTGCGGGTGATCGACGGCGTGACCCGTCGATTGACCCCGATCGACATCGCCGGGACCGACGAGGTCATCATCGCGGCCGAAGTGGTCTCGAACTCCATCCGTCGCGGTGAGGCGGACCGACTATGCGTCGAGATCAGCGAGCGATTCGACGGAACCGGCCGAATCGAGATCGTCACGGAGCGATACGACGCCCTGCGTTGGTACGCGGGCGACCGGGCGCCGATCTCCCGGGAGATCCACGCGGTGTGCGGGGACGAATCGTGATCGCGCGGTTCGACACCTGGCTCATGGGTTCGATGCCAGCCGCGCGCTTGGCCACCTTGAGAATCCTCTGCTCGACGTACGCGGTCGCCTTTGTCGCCGCGCGATTCGGGTCGTTCTGGCGCGGGACGAACCTCCCGGCTTCACGGGTCGAGGGGGTCGGCATCCTGTGGTTCCTCGACGGACGCCTGCCCCCCGGGCTCATGCAGGGGCTGATCATCGTCACCCTGGTCGCCGGCGTCCTGTCGACACTCGGTGTGCGGTACCGAGTGGTCGGCCCCGTGTTCGCCCTGACGTTCCTCGTGGTGTCGACGTACCGCCTGTCGTTCGGGCACGTGATCCACACCGAGCACCTGATCGCGATCCACCTGCTGATCGTCGGTTTCTCCCCCGCCGCCGACACCCGTGCGCTCGCCGCGCGGGACGGCGAACCTCCTCCACACGCCCGGTACGGCGTCCCGGTCCGACTGATGGTGGTCGCCCTGGTCATCACCTACGTCTTGGCGGGTTGGGCCAAACTCCGCCACGGCGGCGGCGACTGGTTGTTCGGTGACGTCCTGCGCAACCAGGTCGCCTACGACAACCTTCGCAAGGAGTTGCTGGGCTCGCCTCACTCCTCGCTCGGCGGCCGGCTCGTGCGTCACGGCTGGATCTTCCCCCCGGCTGCGATCGCGACAACGGTCGTCGAGTTGGGTGCGCTCGCCGTGTTGGTTGACCGGCGACGGCGACGCTGGGTCTGGGCCGTCAGCGCGTGGCTCTTCCATGTCGGCGTTCTGGCCACGATGGCGATCTCGTTCCCGTACCCGCTGTCGTTCGTCGCGTACGCGCCGCTCTTCGCCGTGGAACACTTGAGTCCGAGGATGATGGGATTCACGATGAGACGAACTCCGAGGCACCGCCGATGATCGCCGGGGTCATCGAGGGCTTCTACGGACAGCCGTGGTCGACCGACGATCGACTCGAGTGCATCGCACTTCTCGACGCGCTCGGAGCCAACGCGTTCGTCTGGGCCGGTAAGTCCGAGCCGCGACACCGTGACGCGTGGAACGAGCCTTTCACCGACGTCGAGTTGCGCGACTTCGGGCGACTGGCCACTCACCGGCCGAATGTCGGCCTGTTCGTGGGGCTGACGCCCGGGACCGACGCGACGGCCACGGAGGTGATCGAGAAGTTGCGACCCACGATCGACCGCGGCGCCCGGGGAGTTGCGTTGCTCTTCGACGACCTGCCCGTGCTCGACGCCGCCGATCGACATCGTGACATCGCCAATGCGGTGGAGACCACACTCGGGCGACCCGTGTGGCTCACCCCCACGCACTACGCGGGAACCACGTCGTCGCCGTACCTCCAGCGCCTCTTCGACGGGTTGTCGCCG
>JBJTBM010000028.1:0-8903 GCA_046091365.1 Acidimicrobiia bacterium
GCTCGCTCCGCTCGACGAGCGCGAGCGCGAGATCCTGAAGTTGCGCTTCGGTCTCGATCGCGGCGAGCCGCGCACCCTCGAGGAAGTCGGCGAGCACTTCAACCTCACGCGCGAGCGCATCCGTCAGATCGAGGCCCGCGCCATGAGCAAGTTGCGTCACCCGTCGAGCGACACCGGTGCGCGCGACCTGCTCGCCGTCTGAACATCAGCGTTCCCGCACCTCAATGCGAGTGGCGCTGACGCTCCATCAGGCTGCACCAATCCCACGCGTCGCCGGCCGCGCCGACGATCGTGCCTTTGCCGTAGCCGTCGATGCGGGCCGGGTCACCACCCAGATGTCCGATGAGGATGTGGCCGAGACGCCCACCCAGAGCGCGCAACTCCTCGACCGCGGGGCTGAGATCGTCGACCCAGCGACCGACGTACGGATTCCCCACGACCGCTGCCACCGCGCCTTTGAGTGCGGGGCTCTCGGGAGCGCGACCGAGGTCGTGATGGATCTCCTCGACCACCGTGAGGATCTGGCGAATCGGGAACAACATGGCTCTCCCTCGGAGACGAGTGGCCGATCGACTGGCGGAGGTGGACGGGAATCGAACCCGCCGGACGAGGGTCGCTCGTCCCAACCGCTTTGAAGGCGGCGGAGCCCACCAGGTACCCGGACACCTCCGTTCTGCAGGGTAGTGCTCGCGCACCCGCGGGCTATCCTTCACGCCATGAAGCGCCTCATCATGCTCGTCGCCCTCGTGGCCTTGGTGGCGGCCGCAGCCAAGAAGCTGCAGTCCGCCTGACCCTCTCCGGCGCGACCCGTCGCGCGCCCACCCCCGACGACTTCCCCTCGACTGCACCCGGGGGTGCCCATGCTCGTCATCTGTCGTTCGGTCAAAGGTGGTTCCGGAACGTCGGTCGTCACCGCCGCACTGGCGTCGATCGCCGCACGTACCGGTCTCACCACGCTCGTCGACCTCGGGGGTGACCAGCCGGCGATCTTCGGTTCCACCACTCCGGTGGCCGGCCTCGCGGATTGGTTGCACTCCGACCGTTCAGCCTCTCCGTTCGAGACCGACATCGCACTCGACGAGAATCTGCGTGTCGTCCCCCTTGGCGAGAGTTCGTTGCCCGCAGCCGAATCAGCGGTCTGGACGAGCTTCGTCGGTCACCTCGTGGCTCGCTCGCACGCCGGCCACACGGTGATCGTCGACTGCGGAATGGGCCCGATGCCCTCGTGCCTCGTCGAGGTGGCCGATCGCAGCCTGCTGGTGGTGCGTCCGTGCTATCTCACCTTGCGCCGCGCGGTGGCGCGGCCCGAACGCACCGATTCGGTCATCGTGGTCGACGAGAGCCAACGCGCTCTCCGCCCCCGCGACGTCGAGTCGGTCCTCGGGCTCCCGGTTGCGGCCGTCGTCGCCATCGATCCGACCGTGGCGCGCCGCGTCGATGCCGGATTACTTCACGGTCGACTGCCCTCGTCACTCTCATCGCCCCTGCGCGACGTGTTGTCCAAGCCGCTCCGCACGGCCTCGTGACCGCGTTACCCGCTCCACTCGCCACGCTGGCTCACGACCCGGCCGTGACCGACATCCTCGTCAACAACGGAGTCGAGGTGTGGTTCGAGCGAGCAGGTCACCTGCAACGTGTCGACGATCTTCCATCGGGGCTCATCGACGCCCACTTGGAGCGACTGCTGGCCCCACTCGGCCGCCGACTCGACCGTCTGTCCCCGATGGTCGACGCCCGCCTCGGTGACGGCACCCGCGTGTGCGCGGTGATCGCACCGATCGCCGTCGGGGGCACGTGCGTGGCTTTCCGGTTGTTCCGGCCCGACGTCCACCGACCCGACGACTTCGGAGTCGACGAACGGGTGTGGCAACTGCTGCTCGAAACCCATGGCAATCTCCTCGTGAGTGGGGCCACGGGCTCAGGGAAGACCTCGTTGGTTGCGAGCCTGCTCGAGCACCGCTCCGTCGACGAACGCCTCGTGGTCATCGAGGACACCCACGAGTTACCGGTGCGCACACGTCACGCCGTGCGCCTCGAGGCCCGACCGGCCAATGCCGAAGGACGCGGTCATGTGGGGCTCGACGACTTGCTGCGCACCGCCCTGCGACTGCGTCCCGATCGCATCATCGTCGGTGAAGTGCGTGGCCCCGAGGCACTCACACTGGTGCAGGCCATGAACACCGGCCACGTGGGCTCGATGTCGACGGTGCACGCCAATTCGGCCGTCGAGGCGCTCGAGCGCGTCGACTTGTTGGTTTCGCAAGCAGCACCGAACTGGCGTCTCGACGACGTGCGTCGACTGGTGAGCCGCGCCTTCGGCACCGTGGTCCACCTGATCCGTCTACCCGACGGACGGCGCGTGATCGACCACGTGATCAAGGTGCACCATCACGACGAACGCGTTCATGAGAACGTCGCGTAAGCGGGTGATCCGCGAGTCCGTGGGCAACGAGGGGCTCGCCGAGGCCCTCGAGTCGGTCGTGCGATCGTTGCGGTCGTCGCGGTCACTCATCGGTGCCATCGTCGACAGCACCACCAAGCACCCGACCGATGTCACCCGGGCTCTCGCGCGTTCCCTCGCCACCGGACGAACGCTGCACGAGTCGTGCGACCGGTTGCTGACGACTGAGAACGACCGCGACGCGGTGCTCGCGTTGCAATGTCTGAAGTTGTGCGCGGCGCACGGTGGCGACAGCGTCGCCAATCTCGATTCGGTGGTGGCGACCATCCACGAGCGTCGTCACCTCGCCGCCGAACGCGTGGTACAGGCCTCCACCGCGGTGGCCTCGACCCGTCTCATCACGTGGCTCCCCGTCGCCTGCGGGGGTCTGTTGCTCGCCGACTCTCCGAGCCTGCGCCACACGATGTTCGTCACGCCGTTCGGCTGGTCCTGCCTCGCGGTCGGCACGGGCCTCAACCTGCTCGGCCGGGTCTGGACCCGCCGTCTGGTGTACCCACGATGAGCGTCGAGTTGTCGGTGATCGTGGTGTTGGTGCTCGTGTTCGTGCGACGTCGGGCCCGGCGACGAGCGATCCACGATCGGCGACGCGTCGTCGACGAACTGCCCGATGCCACCGACTTGCTGGTGGCGGCACTCCGCTCGGGTCTCACGCCCGTGCAGTCGGTGCGGGTCGTCGCGCCATTGGTGCCCGGTTCGTTGCGACCCGACTTCATCCGGGTGCTCGATCGGCTCGATGAGGGCGATCGGTTCGTCGATGCCGTGCGCGGAAGCGAACACGCGCGGGAGCTGTTCGACGTACTCGCCGACGGTGAACGTCTCGGGGTGCCCATCGACCACCTCGCGTTCCAACTCGCACTCGACGCCCGCGATCGACGCCGCCGGGCCGCCGACACCGATGCCCGCCGACTGCCCGTGCGACTCGCCGTTCCGTTGGTGGTGTGCACACTCCCGTCGTTCGTGGTGCTCGTGATCGTCCCGGTGATCGTCGACACTCTCGGCCACCTCGGCCCGATCACATGAAAGGACAAAGATGAGAACGACCGAAGACACCCGCGATCGCGGCCAAGCAACGTCGGAGTACGCGCTCGTGATGCTCGCCGCCGGACTGATCGCATTACTCGTGATCGCCTGGGCCACCGGAGGGGGTGGAGCCGGCAAAATTGGCTCGCTGTTCGATTCCGTCATCGATGGCATCACCTCGCGTCTCCCCTGATGGACGTCGGCCGCATCGCGACACGATGGTGCGCGATCGCGGTCAGGCGACGGTCGAGTTCGCACTCCTCCTCCCGTTGGTGGTTGTCCTGGTGTTGTGCCTCGTGCAACTCGTCGCCGTGGTGTCCCGTCGCGTAGCACTGGAGACCACCACCTGGAACCTCACCCGGGCGGCCACGGTCGCGGTCGACCCGACCGCGGCGGCCCGCGCGGCACTCGACGACCAGAGAATCGACCTCGAGGTGACCACCGACGACCGCTGGGTGACCGTCGTGACGCGCACCGTGGTCGACACCGACGTCCCGGTGGTCGGTCGATTCTTTCCCGCAGTCACCCTCGAATCGCGTCTCACCATGCTGCTCGAGCCACCGCTAGGTTGACCGCGTGAGCTTCGACGTCTCCACCATCGGTGACCATCGGGTGATCGGTTGTGCCGGCGCCCTCGATCTGTCGTCGCTTCCCCGGTTGTCCGACCTGCTCGATCGACACGTCGGTGTCGATCGGTCGGTCGTGCTCGACCTCGACGGCATCACTGTGATCGATGCGACCACCGCCGGGGTTCTGATAGCGGCCGCTCACCGCCAACGAGAGTCCACCAAGCGGCTCACGGTCGTCTGTTCCAGTCCCGCGATTCGCGAGCGCCTGACGCGACTCGGTCTGGCCGACGCCATCCCGTTGGTGTCGTCCATCCACGACATCGCATCCGCTTGACGCGTGAAGCACACTGAACCCGTGGTCGAACCGTCGCGCACCGTCTGGGTTCTGGGTGATCAACTGAACACGTCGTTCGCCGGGCTGGCCGCGGCCGACCCGCGCACACACCGTGTTCTGATGGTCGAGAGTGCCGGCAAAATGCGTTCGAAGGCGTGGCACATCCAAAGAGCCCACTTGGTGATCACCTCGATGCGTCGCTTCGCCGGGCGACTGCGTGCCGACGGTTGGATCGTCGACTACCGACACGCCCCGTCGCTGGTGGCCGGGCTGCGCGCGCATCGCGCGGAATTCGGCCCCGAACGGGTCGACGTGATGGAACCCGCCAGTTGGTCGGCGTTGGACATGGTGCGGCGAGAGGGTTGTGTGGTGGTGCGGGGAAACCAGTTCCTGTGTCACTACGACGAGTTCGCCGCGTGGAAGGACGACTGGTTACGCACGCGCAAGACCTTCAAGATGGAGGACTTCTACCGCTGGCAACGGCGTCGACTCGGTTTGTTGATGGAGGGCGATGACCCGGTGAGCGGGGTCTGGAACCACGACGCTGACAACCGGGAGCCACCGCCAAAGGACGCAGCCACGCGCTGGCCCGCACCGGTCGTCGACGACCTGGACGACATCGACCGGGCCGTCATCGACGAACTACGCCCGCACTGCGTCGGCGCCGAACCCACCGGCCTGTGGGCGACCTCACGCGAGGGCGCGCTGCGACGCCTCGACCACTTCGTGACTCGCCTCCTCCCCGAGTTCGGACCCCACGAAGATGCCATGACGACGTCGAACTGGCACCTCGCGCACTCGTTGCTCTCGCCGTATCTCAACATCGGGTTGCTCACTCCGGGTGAGGTGTGCGACGCGGTGCAGCGTGCATTCGACGACGGCGGAGTGCCGGTCGCGTCGGCCGAGGGCTTCATTCGACAGGTCATCGGCTGGCGCGAATACGTGTGGGGCCTCTACTGGGATCAGATGCCCGGGTACGCCGCATCGAACGCCCTCGATGCCCAACGGCCGCTACCGCCGCTCTTCACGGGTGCCCCCACGAAGATGCGCTGCATGTCGACCGTGATGGCGGAGGTGAACGACCACGGGTGGGCCCACCACATCCAGCGTCTGATGCTGATCGGCAACCTGTCGCTCACCTCCGGCGTCGATCCTCGGGCCCTGACCGACTGGATGTGGGCGAATTTCGTCGACGGGGCCGAGTGGGTGATGGTTCCCAATGTCATCGGGATGTCGCAATACGCCGACGGAGGCATCATGGCGACCAAGCCCTACGCATCGGGCGGCGCCTACATCCACAAGATGAGCGACTACTGCAAGGGTTGCGCGTACGACCGCACGAAGCGCACCGGTGACGACGCCTGTCCGTTCACCACTCTCTACTGGGACTTCATGATGCGACACGCCGACCGCTTCGTCCGCAATCCGCGCATCGCCCAACAGGTGAGGGGTGCCCAGCGGCTGGCCGACATAGATGCGGTGCGCGAACACGCGGTCACCGTGTTGCGTCGTCTCGACAACGGCGAGCTCTGACCTGTCAAGGTTTACGCTTGCGGAATCCGCGTCGGTCCTCGACCTTGATCCGCGCCCGCTGTTCCTCCTCGAGCGCCGCTTCTTCAGCGACCAATCGCTTCATGCTGTCGAGTCGTCGTGGGTCGAGGGAGCCGTCGAGTACCGCGGCACTGACAGCACAGCCCGGTTCTTCGTCGTGCTTGCAGTCCCGGAAGCGACAGGATTCCGACAATCCGAACACGTCGGCGAAAGCCCGCTCGATACCGGTACCGCTCGACCACAGACTGACGGCACGAACCCCGGGCGTGTCGATCAGCCAGCCGGCCGCGCCCATGGGTTCACTCGGCAAGGCCACCAACTGCACCGCGGTGGTGGTGTGGCGACCACGTTGGTCGCCCTCGCGCACCTCGCCGGTGCTCTGCACCTGACCGCCCACCAAGGCGTTGACGATCGTGCTCTTGCCCACCCCACTGGCCCCCAGCAGTGCCACCGACCGGTAGCCCTCGGCGTACCCGCCGAGTTCGTCGAGCCCGTCACCGCGGACACCGCTCACCACGTGCACGGGGACGTCGGGGGCCACGGCTTGCAGTGTGGCGACTCGCGCGGCGGTCTCGCTCGCGTCGTCCATCAGGTCGAGTTTCGACAGCACCAGCACGGGTTGGGCCCCACTGTCGAACGCCAACACCAACTCGCGTTCGAGTCGACGTTGGTTCGGAGGAGCGACGAGGGCATGCAACAAGAAAACGACGTCGATGTTCGCCGCGATGGTGTGGGCCTCGGCTCGTTGCCCCTCGAAACTGGCCCGCCGCACGAACGCACTTCGCCGGGGCAGCACCGTCTCGACACGTTCACCGTCGTCGGAGACCACCACCCAGTCGCCGACCGCGACCTCGGCCCCGATGTTGCGGGCCCGAACCGGGTCGAGTCCACTGTCGGGCGCACCGAACCAGATGGTGCTCCATCCCCGGTCGAGTCGGGCCACCCGCCCCGGTCGTCCGGTGGCCGGAACGCCGTCGCGCACGATCGAATCCCACACGACATCCCATGTGACATTCCAACCAAGCGCGATCCGAGGGTCGTTCACATGGCTGACCGTAGCCTGCGACAGGCGCTTTTCGTCCGAACCCCCTACTGCGCCAGAGGAAATCATGCTCGCTCGTCTCGGTCGTTGGTGCTTCCGCCATCGTTGGCTCACCATCATCCTCTGGTTGGTGGCGCTCGTCGGAGGAAGCGGAGTCGCCAACGGTGCCCTCGGTGGTGGTGCGTTCGAGACCCGATTCTCGATTCCCGACTCGCAGAGCCTGCGCGCGCTCGACCTGTTGCGTGAGGCGTTCCCCGACAGCGACACCATCACCGACGCCCAGATCGTCTTCCAGTCGACGAACGGGTTCGACGACACCGCCACGCGGTCGGCGATCGACGACTTCTTGAACGCGATCGTCGACGGCGTCGACGGGGTGAGTGTCGAGAGTCCCTACGACAACCCCACACTCGTCAGCGACGGGGGCACGATCGCCTATGCCGTCCTGCGCCTTCCGTCGGGTGAGTCGCAGGGTGATCAAGAGCGAACCGGCACCGAGATACGCGCAGTCGGCGACCCCATCATCGACTCCGGACGTCTACCCGACGGACTGGTGATCGAGTACGGCGGTGACCCGTTCGTGTCGTTCGAATTGCCCGAGAGCGAAGTCGTCGGTCTGCTGGCCGCGGTCATCATCCTCGTGCTGGCGTTCGGCTCGGTGCTGGCCATGGGTCTTCCCATCGGGACCGCACTCATCGGTCTCGGCACCGGGGTCGCGGTGATCGCGATGATCAGCCACGTCATGGAGATGCCCGACTTCGTCGTGCAGATCGGGGCGATGATCGGAATCGGAGTGGGTATCGACTACGCCCTCTTCATCGTGACGAGATTTCGCGAGGGACTGCGTGCCGGTCTGGACCCGGAGGAATCGACCGTCGACGCGGTCGACACCGCCGGTCGGGCCGTTCTCTTCGCCGGCATCACCGTGATGATCTCACTGCTCGGCATGTACATGATGGGCATGAACTTCATCTACGGTCTGGCCATCGGTGGCTCGGTCACCGTGGGCATCATGGTGATCGCCGCCCTCACGCTGTTGCCGGCCCTGCTGTCGCTGGTCGGACACCGCATCGACATCACCACTCGCGCGGCGTTGTGGTCGCTCATCGTCTTCGCGTCGCTGTCGCTCTTCGGAGTGATCTTTCTCGGCACCGTCGCGTTGTTGTTCGTTGGCTTCCTCGCCGCGGTGGTGATCGTCGCGCTCAGCTTCGTCGTGCGGCCGTGGCGCGTGCCGATCAAGCACCGAGCCACCAAGCCCAAGGACCAACAGTTCTGGTTCCGTTGGAGCCGTTTCGTGCAGAAGCGTCCGTGGACCTCGTTCATCGCCGGCCTCGGCGTGTTGCTGGTCCTCACGGTTCCACTGTTCGACATGCGTCTCGCGCTCAGCGACAACGGCAATCGCGCCGAGTGGCAGACCGCACGCCGTGCGTACGACCTGCTCGCCGACGGTTTCGGGCCGGGCTTCAACGGTCCGCTCCAACTGGTGGCGGAGGTTCCCGCGGACACCAGCGAGTCGACACTCGAGCGAATCGCCTCCGCGGTCGACGCCGATCCCGACGTGGTGTTCGTGTCTCCGGCGGTGTCGGCACCCAACGGAATCGTGATCTGGAAGGTCGTGCAAAGCGAATCACCCCAGGCCGAGGGCACCGCGAACCTGGTGCACCGCCTGCGCGACGACGTTCTCCCGCCGGCAATCGGCGACTCGGGTGTGGTCGTGAACGTCGGCGGTTTCACCGCGATCGGAGTCGATCTCAGTGACTATTTCGGCCGCCGCGTGTTCCTGTTCGTGGGCGCCGTTCTGCTGCTGTCGTTCCTGCTGTTGATGGCGGTGTTCCGCAGCCTCCTCGTGCCGCTCAAGGCCGTCATCATGAACCTGCTGTCGATCGGGGCCGCCTACGGGATCGTGGTG
Source organism: Acidimicrobiia bacterium (assembly GCA_046091365.1). Taxonomy (GTDB): domain Bacteria; phylum Actinomycetota; class Acidimicrobiia; order Acidimicrobiales; family Ilumatobacteraceae; genus Casp-actino8. Next base: position 8,887 of record JBJTBM010000028.1, read on the forward strand.
GCGATCTTCCAGTGGGG
>JBJTBM010000029.1:0-3708 GCA_046091365.1 Acidimicrobiia bacterium
AGGGGGGCGGCAACGCGGTCATCCGCCCCTACCAGTGTCGCGAACCGCAGCACGCCCTGGGCATACCAACCGGCACCTACGCCTCGGGCATCCACCACATGGGCTACTCCTGCCTCGACGCGCACGTCCTCGGAGTCCTCGGCTTGGCGTTCTCCAAACTCGACGAACTCCTCGCCACCGGCCGTTACGACGCGGTGGCCCTCAGTTGGGACGACGAGACCAAACTCGGCGGTTACATCTTCAATGCCGCCCAACCGGTACGAGACCACATCGTCGAACGCATCCTCGCCACGGCCGCCAGCCACTGACCGAACCGTCTCATACCCACCGAGCACCCTGCCGTCCATTCCACCGCAAGGTTCGGATCTCGGTCATAGCAGCGAGAGCACCAGACCGGCCAACGCCAGGTGATACGTCACCATGATCCCCACGGGTTGCCACGAACGCGCTTTCACGAACCTCGTCTCGGCGATCAACGCGTCGGACAGCATGAAGACGACCGCACCGGCGACCGCCACCCACGACCCGCTGGCCACCGCCGCCACCGCCATCGTCGTGATCACCGCCACGTAGACCGAAACCGGCACCACCAACTCGGGGTGCCCCGAACGACGGATCGCTCCCACGAAACGTCGCGCCAGCAACGAAGCCACCGGAACCGCGATCACGGTGGCCACCAACCAACGCTCCCCACTCGTCTCCCCCACGGCGAACCCGATGGCGAACATCACCTGGGCCACGGCGAACGAGGCCAGTCCGGGCACGAACCGGTTTCCCGGCAACATCAAGAACACGTCGCCGAACAGGCAGAACAGCAGGGCCACGACCAACCACGCCCACGAGGCGGTGTGATCAGCGTCGACGAAGACGGCGCACAACGCGAAGGCCGTCGTGGCCGCGGGCTTGCAGACGTACTCCAGCACGGAATTCTCACGGGCCACGGCCACCCAATCGGCGAGCGACATGATCACCGCCAGACCCAACATCAACCAGGCGACCCCGTTCATTCGCGTCTCGAACCGTTCCCTATCAGCCGCGACGTCGGGTCATGAGTTCGACCAACTGGTCGAGGGCCGCGCCCCAGCCCTCGTGGAAACCCATCTCGTCGTGCGTGCGTACACCCGCCTCGGCCTCGGTGGTGCAGCAGGGAACCGGCGTGAACCACTGCTTCAACAGCTCGTTGTCGACGTATCCGGCGTACACCTCGTCGGCGCTGATCGGAACCACGCGCTCGATTCGCAGATCGAAAGCCACGCTCAGCTCTTGCGGATTACACCATCGGCCACGGCCGCAGCGGCCACGGCGGGCGCCACGCGGGCCACCACGGAACGATCAAACACCGACGGCACCACGAACTCGGGCCTCAACTCGGCTTCGGTCACCGACTCGGCGATCGCGATGGCGGCGGCCAGTTTCATGCCCTCGGTGATGTCGGTCGCGTGGGCGTCGAGCGCCCCTCGGAAAATGCCCGGGAAGGCCAGGACGTTGTTGATCTGATTGGGGTAGTCACTACGACCGGTGGCCATGACCGCGGCGAGTCCGTCGCACTGCTCGGGGCGGATCTCGGGGTTCGGGTTCGCCATGGCGAACACGATGGGGTCCTTGGCCATCGAGCGGACGTCGGCCGCGGTGATGAGGTCCGGTCCGCTCACTCCGACGAACACGTCGGAGCCCTTCATGATGTCGCTGATGGTGCCCATGCGACGCGAGCGGTTGGTGTTCTCGGCGAACCATTCCTTGGCCGAGTTCATCTCGCCACGGCCGGTGTAGATGGCGCCCACGCGGTCGCAACCGATCACGTCGCCGACGCCGGCGTTAAGCAGGATCTTGCCGATGGCCACACCCGCGGCACCCACGCCGGCGATGACGACCGTGAGGTCCTCCATCTTCTTGCCGGTGATCTTCAGCGAGTTCCACAGAGCGGCCAACGTGACGACTGCGGTGCCGTGCTGGTCGTCGTGGAAGACCGGGATGTCAAGGCTGGCGCGTAGACGCTCCTCGATCTCGAAGCATTCCGGAGCCTTGATGTCCTCGAGGTTGATGCCACCGAAGGTCGGGGCGATGCGCTGCACGAAATCGACCACCTCGTCGGCGGTGGAGGCGTTGATGCACACCGGAAACCCGTCGACGCCGCCGAACTCCTTGAACAGCAGGGCCTTGCCCTCCATGACGGGCATGGCGCCTTTGGGACCGATGTCGCCGAGACCGAGCACCGCGGTACCGTTACTGACGATGGCCACGGTGTTCTTGCGGATGGTGTACTCGTGCGACAGCGCGGGGTCGTTCTCGATGGCGGTGCACACCCGGGCCACGCCGGGGGTGTAGGCCATCGACAGGTCGTCGCGATCGTTCACGGGCGCGGTGGAGAGCACCTGGATCTTGCCCGACTCGTGCATCTTGAAAGTGCGATCCCACCAATCGAGCAGCGTGACGCCCGAGAGCTTCTTCACCGCGTCGACGACCTTGGCCTGGTGGGCTTCGTCGCGGCAGTGCACCACCAGGCTGCGGCGCAACACGGGACCACGCACGTCGAAACCGTCGAGAGCCCCGATGTTGCCCCCGGCCTCGCCGATAGCGGTGCAGAGACGCCCGAGGGTGCCCGGAACGTTGTCCAACTGGCAGTCGAGGGCGATGGAAAATGCGGCGTTCGGTTTCGTGGTCACAGAGATGGAAACGATACGACACTCGCTAGCGGAATCTCCGCTTTTCGCGGATGATCGTGAGCGCTCCACATCGGCGACGAGACGATGAACCCTTGACACGTCGATCGAGTCGGAGTTACGGTTTTGTAGTAAGCACTACACAAGCCTCCCCTCGTGCGACCTGGATCGCTCTGCCGATCGGAATGGTCTTCGCCCTGTCGTTCGCTCTCTTCTTCGCCGTTCTTCCCGATGACACCGTCTCGAACACCGGACCGAAGATCGTCCTGTTCGTCGTGGCCGCGATGCTCGGTCCGATCACCGTTCTGATCCTGCGCTTTCTCGCAGACCGCCTGGCCCTCGATCGTCGTCGGTTCGTGGTCATCGCCAGCGCCGGGGCCGTCACCTTCGACGGGTTGTTCGTCGGGTTGTGGCCCGACGTCTACGGACACGAGGGTGCAGCACTCGCCAACGTCGCGGCCCTGATCCTGTTCGGACTGGCCGCCATCCTCGTCGCGGACCAAGCCGTGCCCGTGAATTCACTCCCTCGTCGGCAAGGAAACGACCAATGAGCACCGACGATCCACTTCGCGTCGTACTCGACTTCTTTCGATCCTTCGAGGGCAACGACGTCGAGGAGGCGGTGCTGTTCGTCGCCGACGACCTCGAGTACGTGAACGTTCCCTTCGGCTTCGAGGCCGGAACGGTGATCGGCCCCGACGGTGTGCGAGCGGTGCTCGTTCCGGCCTTTACCGACGTCATTCGCAACGAGTTCGTCGTGCGAACCACCGCGGTCGCCGGGAACACGGTGTTCGTGGAACGCCTCGATCGACACCAGTTGCCGAACGGATGGGTCGAACTTCCGGTGACCGGGGTCTTCAGTGTTCGCGACGGAAAGATCACCCACTGGCGCGACTACTTCGACATGAACGTCTTCGCTTCGCAGATGGCCGCACTGGCCTGACGGCGCGCGAACGGGTGATCACTCTCAATCGATGACGCCCAACGCCCGCGCGGCGTCGTTGGCCACCCGCGCGCCACACACCTGGCGAATCATCAACAGACCGTC
>JBJTBM010000030.1:0-4998 GCA_046091365.1 Acidimicrobiia bacterium
TCCTCGACTCCGAAGTGACCGGTTGGGCACCGCTGTCGGTGGCGGTAGCGTTTTGTCCGCTACAGGCTCCCATCGTCTAGTGGCCTAGGACACCACCCTCTCAAGGTGGCGGCACGGGTTCGAATCCCGTTGGGAGTGCCACTGCGAACGGTCCCCGATCGGGCGAAACTCAGGAACGCGAAGTGAGCTTGCGGGATCGAACCGCCAGCCCGACACAAGCGACGGCTCCGATGACCGCGCCGATCGATCCGGCGATGAGGCCGATTTGCGGTTGGACGGAAACATCGAACATGTCGTCGGCTGACTCGTCGGAAATCGAACTGACGTTGACGAAGTCGTAGACGTACACCGCGGCGGCGATCAGCGATGACACCGCACCCCATGCCAACGTCGCGAATGGCGACCGACCGCTCACCTCGCGACGAGCGGCGACGAAGACCAGTATCAGCGCCAGTCCGGCGGTGAGTGCCGTGATGATTCCGTCTCCGTCCGTGCCGTTCACGGTGAAGAACAGGACCCTGGCCCACGGCATGAACGATCCGATCACGGCAACCCCGAGGGCGATCTTGGCGACCAATTCCGTCTTGGGAACCGTGCGAGGCGTGACGCGATACGTCGTCGACTCAGAGGGCGGAGTCAGGGGAGGCGGAGTGAGGGGAGACTCCGGATCCGACGGGTGCTGGGGAGTCGTCGAGTTGTCGCTCATCCCGACCAATGTAGGCGAGAGTTCAGCCCGGTCGATCCACCCGTTGCGGGCTGAGGTCCGTGGGATGCGAACCCCTAGTGTGGACGCATGTCGCGGGGAATGATCACGGTTCCGGCAGGCGAGCGCATCTATGGCATGCAGTTGCCCATTCAGGCGCAAAGCTCCTATTTCGTCGCCGATTGGGAGAGGACGGCCGGCCCGAAGGAGTTGGCCCGTCTCGCCACGGCCTGCGACGAGAGCGGCTACGCCTACGTCGGCGTGTGCGATCACGTGAGTCTGCCCGAGTCCGTGGTGGGCGGAATGGGCACCCACTGGGCCGATCCCATTGCCACCCTCGGCTGGATCGCCGGCTTCACCACCAACGTGGGACTGCTCACCCACGTGTACGTGCTGCCGTATCGCCACCCTCGTGTCGCCGCCAAGCAGTTCGCCACTCTCGATCACCTCAGTGAGGGGCGCGCTCTCATCGGCATCGGCGCCGGACACGTGCAGGCCGAGTTCGATCTGTTGGGCGTCGACTTCCACTCGCGTGGAAAGGCCCTCGACAGCGGCATCCCGCAGTTGGCCGCGGCCCTCGAGAGCGAGTTCGTCGAGGGCTTCGGGGCCCGCCCGTTGCCGGCCCAGTCCCCACGTCCGCCCATCTGGGTGGCCGGTTCCAGCCCGGCGGCCATCAAGCGGGCCGCGCGTCTGGCCGACGGATGGTTGCCGCAAGGGCCCTCGAACGCCGAGATGGTGGGTTTGTTGCGCGACGAGATGTCGCGCGTCGGTCGCACGGTGCCGAACATGATGATCGGGCACATCACGCCGTTCCTGTACGTGGGCACACCGTCGTTCGACGTGGGCGACGCCACCCTCAGCGGAAGCGCACAGTCCATCGCCGAGCGCATCCTGGCCGGAACCGCCAACGGTGTGAACCAACTGCAGGTGCGCTTCAAGGCGCGCAGTTGCGACGAATTGTGCGATCAGATCCGTGCCTTCGCCTCCGACGTGGCACCGCTCGTCACCATCATCTGAGAACCCGTCCGCTCGACCACCGGAGACCGATCATGCTCACCAACCTCGACGATTATCCGATCCACCAGACCAGTGAGCCAGTGCGCCACGCGGCCACCAGTGATCGCAACTTCTACGACCGCTACTACTTCAACGGTTTCAACCACGACGGAACCGTGATGTTCGTGTGCGGTCTGGGCGTCTACCCCAACCTCGGCGTCATCGACGCGTATCTGTTGGTGTTCCACGAGGGTCAGCACCGCGTGGTGCGCGCGTCCGGTGCCCTCGACGCGGCCGATCGCCTGAACCCCGGCGTCGGTCCCATCAGCATCGAGGTGATCGAGCCGTTGAAGAAGTTGCGCGTTCGTTGCGTCGACAACGAGTGGGGCATCACCATCGATGCCACCTGGACCGGTGCCATGCCGGCGTTCGAGGAGCCGCGTCACTACATCCGCGAGAACGGCCGCGTCATCTTCGACACCTGTCGTCTGGCCCAGACAGGCGGCTGGGACGGCACCCTCACCGCCGGCGGCAAGACATTTGCTCTGGATTCCGCGACCTGGTGGGGGACGCGGGACCGCTCATGGGGTGTTCGTCCGGTGGGCGAGAGCGAACCGGCGGGTATTCGCGCCAGCAACCCGTTCAGTTGGTTCTGGATCTACACGCCCATCCGTTTCGAGGATCACTCGATGATGATCATCATGCAGGAAAACCCCGACGGCAGCCGCGTCATGGAAGAAGCCGTGCGCATCTGGCCCGACGGACGCATCGATCACCTCGGTCGTCCCGAGCACGACTTGCAGTATCGCAAGGGCTCGCGGTTCTCGACCGGTGGCGAGATCCGCGTGGTGGCCGACGACGGACACGTCACCACGTTCGACATCGAGCCGCTACTGCCCGTCCACATCGGCGTGGGAACCGGCTACGGATATGACGCCGACTGGCGACACGGCATGTGGCAGGGCCCGTTGGTGGTGCAGAACTTCGAGTTGGACACCACCACCCCCGAGGGCGCGATGCGCCTGTTTGGCATCGTCGACAACTCGGCCCGTTTCTCCTACACGGATCGCGACGGCAAGCGACACAGCGGATACGGCCTGTACGAGAACATGGCCATCGGACCGCACCACAAGTACGGCTTCAAAGACATGCTCGACGGATACGAGGGGAACTGACCCATGACCGAGCGCCACATGCAGTTGGGTGACGTTCTGGAGGTGATCGCCGACGCGATCCCGAACGAGCCCGCGCTCATCACCAACGAGGTGAACTTCACCTACGCGCAGTTGGACGAGCGGGTCACCCGTCTCGCCAACCACCTGCGCTCCATTGGCATTCGTCGTGGTGAGCACGTGGGCGTGCACGCCCAGAACTGCCACGAGTGGGTGGAGGCCTTCTACGCCTGCGCCAAGATCAGCGCGGTTCCGGTGAACGTGAACTATCGCTACGTCGAGGCCGAGCTGCGATACCTGTACGACAACGCGGATTGCGTGGCCGTCATCGCCGCCCCGGAGTACGTGGACGCGGTGAACGACGTGCGCGACGCGTTGCCCAATCTGCGCAATCTGCTGGTGATGGGTGACGAGTACGAGGCTGCGCTGGCCGCCGCGTCTCCCGTTCGCGACTTCGACGGCCGTTCACCGGACGACACGTACATCCTCTACACCGGCGGCACCACCGGTATGCCCAAGGGTGTGATGTGGCGTCACGAGGACGTGATTCTCGGTGCCATGAACTCGGGTCGCGGCAACCGCCCCATCGAGCGGGTCGAGCAGTTGGGCGAGGAAGCGGCGGCTTCGGCGTTTCGGGCCCGCCTGATGTCGATCGGACCGATGATGCACGGCGGCGGTCAGTGGATCATGGGCAACGCCATCACGGCCGGAGGTTGCTTCGTGTTGTACACGAAGAAGCGCTTCGACGCGATGGACGTCTGGCGACTGGTGTCGGATGCGGTGGTCACCTCGGTGTCCACCATCGGTGACGCCATGGCCCGTCCGTTGGCCGAGGCGCTGTTGGTGGATCCGCGACCCGAGGTGGATCTGTCGATGTTGTTCGCCATCGGCAACGGTGGCGCACCCTTGTCGGCCGGTGTGCGCGAGCAGATTCGGGCCGCGCTTCCCAACGTGGCGATCCTCGACAGTTTCGGCGCGTCGGAAACCGGGGCCGCCGGATCGCGGGCCGACGACGGCACCGCCATCTCGTCGCCGAAGTTCGCCGTTGGCGCCGACACCACCGTGTTGAGCGAGGACGGTCGTGTGTGCGCCGTGGGGGAGGTGGGCAAGTTGGCCCGCAGCGGCAACATCCCCCTCGGCTATTACAAGGACCCCGAGAAGACGGCGGCCACGTTCCGCACCTTCGACGGTCAGCGCTGGGTGATCCCGGGTGACTTCGCCCAGATCGAGCCCGACGGGCAGATCACCCTGCTCGGTCGTGGTTCGGTGTGCATCAACAGCGGAGGCGAGAAGATCTACCCCGAGGAAGTGGAAGCGGCGTTGAAGCAGCATCCGGCGGTGTTCGACGCCACCGTGGTGGGCACGCCGAATCAACGTTGGGGCGAGCAGGTGACCGCGTTGGTGCAGTTGCGCGAGGGAAGCGCGACCACCACCGACGAGATCGTGGCGTTCAGTCGCACCCTGGTGGCCGACTACAAGAGCCCCAAGGCCGTTCTGTTCGTGAATCAGATCGTGCGCACTCCGGTGGGCAAGGCCGACTACCAGTGGGCCAAGGCCGAAGCACTGCGCTTGTTGGCCTGACGCTCAGCTGGAGATCACGTCGAAGCCCATCGACAGCGCCACGGGAATCTGTGACGCGTCGAAGGTGACGAACGACAACGGGCGTGGCAGCCGATCGGCGGCGGCCAGATGGATGGCGTCGCTCATGTGCACGGGCTGCTCGCGGGCGATGGTTGACGCGTGGTCGAGACACGTCTGGTCGACGGGCACGATGGCGACGTGGTCCCACAGCAAACGCAGGGCGTCCTCGATGTCGTTCTGCAGCACCGGCTCGTCGGTGAGTCGGGGGATGAGGGTCAACGCTTCGGCCAGTGCCACGGCGCTCGCGCACCAGTCCGTGTCACGTTCCAATGCTTCGTGCACCACGGCACGACCGGGGCCGTCGATGACGGCGCTCACCAAGGCCGACGCGTCCAGATAGACGGTCATCGGATCTCGCGTAGCAGACGATCGATGCGATTGGCCGCCCGCACCGGCACGGGATCACTGGGTCGGAACGGACCCCGACGACGTGGCGCCACCACCAAGCCGCGGGCGATCAGGTCGCTGAGACGGGCTTGGCCCTCG
>JBJTBM010000031.1:0-37275 GCA_046091365.1 Acidimicrobiia bacterium
TTTGGCCGTGGAGGACGCCATTCGAATGTCGCAGCCGAAGGCCAGGTCGAGCCCGTAACCGGCGGCCCCACCGTTGATGCAGGCGATCGTCGGCGTATCCAAATTGTGTAGAACCACCGGGGGCGCGGTGCGCAGGTCGAACTCGGCTCCCATGTCTCCACCCGAGTCCAGGACCCCGAGAGACTCCTTCTGGCCCATCTGGGCCGCCAGGTCGAGTCCGGCGCAGAATGCCCGCCCCGCTCCAGTCAGGACGATGCACCGGACATCGCGCGCACGGTCCGCGCGAAGCAATTGTTCGGAGAGTTCCTCCAGCATGGTCCCCGAAATCGTGTTCATTCGCTCCGGCGCGTTCAAGGTGATGGTTGCGACGTGATCGGACACCTCGTACAGGACTTCGCTCATGGAAAAACAGTACCGCATGACCGATTTCCGCCGGTACCCGAGGTTTCGAAGCTCGATCTGACGGGTAACCTGACGGCTTCACCATCGGGGCTCGCCCCGTCCAAACCAATGGGGCTCCCGCCCCGTATCTCCATAGGGGGAGAAACAATGCAGAAAACCAGCGCACGTCGCCTTGGTGCCCTGCTAGTCGGAATCGCGTTCGTGGGCGTCACTGCCTGCGGCGGTGACGACAGCTCGGCTCCGGCGACCGAAGCACCGACCACCGAGGCTCCCAGCACCGAGGCCCCGACTACCGACGCTCCGGCCGGTGGCGAACTCGAGGGACTCAAGGGCACCACCCCTCTCGTCGATCTTGCCGACGAGTGGAAGCAGGCCATCAGCGACTTCTGGGTCGCCGAGGGCAACGAGGCGCTCGACGACTGGAGCTACGCCGCGGAGTCGTTCGACGCCGTCATGCTGATCGCTCTTGCTGCCGAGCAGGCCCAGACTGACGGTTCGGCTTTGGCCAACGAGATCGTCGCCGTGTCGAAGGACGGAGAGAAGTGCTCCGACTGGACCACCTGCGTCGAGCTCATCAAGGCCGGAACCGACATCGACTTCGAAGGTGTGTCCGGACCGAACACCCTGAACGGCAACGGTGAACCTCTCGAGGCTTCCTATGGCGTTCTGAACTTCGGCGCCGATAACCGCATCGACGACTCGCTCACCACCTTCATCCCCGCTTCGGCTCCCGAGTCGGCCGTGTTGCCGCTTGCGTCCGCTGGCGTAGAGCGCGAAGGTGACGGAGTGCTGAAGCTCGGAGGTTTGCTGCCCGAGACCGGTTCGCTCGCCTTCCTTGGCGCGCCGATGATCGCCGGTGTCGAGTACGCCGTCAGCATCATCAACGAGGCCGGTGGAGTCCTCGGAGCCCCGGTCGAGTACTCGCCCGGCGACTCGGGTGACACCTCGACCGACACCGCCAGCGTGACCGTGGACCGTCTCCTCAGCGAGGAAGTCGACGCCATCATCGGCGCTGCTTCGTCCTCGGTGTCGTTGACCGTCATCGACAAGATCACCCAGGCTGGTGTGATCCAGTTCAGCCCGGCGAACACCTCGCTGAAGCTGGTGGACTACGCCGACAACGGCCTCTACTTCCGTAACGCTCCCCCGGACAGCCTCCAGGGTGCGGTGCTCGCCGGCTTGGTTGCCGAGGACGGAAACGCTTCGGCGTACATCCTGGCCCTCGACGACGCCTACGGCACCAGCCTCGCGGATGTGGCCGAGTCGGTGCTCGGATCGTCGGGTGTGGAAGTCCTCGGCAAGATTATCTACGACCCGGCTGCGACCTCGTTCGACGCCGAGATCGCTGAGATCGTCGCCGCCGATCCGGACGCCATCATCCTGATCTCGTTCGACGAGGCCAGCCGTATCCTGCGGACCATGGTCGAGAACGGCATCGGTCCCAAGGCCAAGGCTGTCTACGGTGTGGACGGCTTCATCGGTAACGCGCTCGGCGAGAACTTCGACGCCGGCAAGTGATCCAGTAGTTCCTCGGAACTGGAAGGGCCCCCGGGAAACCGGGGGCCCTTCTCTATTCCCCGACACCCTTTAGTGGAACTGGTGGCAGTTGGTCGACGGGGTCGGCGGGATTGGCGAATTCAGAATGGTCAGCGGGGTCAGCCGCCGGTGGCCTTCACCAACGTGCCGAGGTACAACTCGATCACGTTGGGGTCGTTCAACAGATCCCGACCGGATCCCGAATAGGCGTTGCGACCTTGATCCAGCACGTATCCGCGATTCACCACCTGCAAACAGCGCCGGGCGTTCTGCTCCACCATGAGAATGGCCACGCCACTCTTGTTGATGGTTCGGCACTGCACGAAGACCTCGTCCTGCAACGCCGGCGACAGTCCGGCCGAGGGCTCGTCGAGCAGCAGGATCTTGGGCTCGAGCATCAGGGCCCGACCCATGGCCACCATCTGACGCTCACCTCCGGACAAAGCTGACGCCCGCTGGTTCGCGCGATCGGCCAACTTCGGAAACATCGACGAGACGTACTCGAAGCGATCCTTGAACACCGACGGCTTCAGGAAGCAGCCCATCTCCAGGTTCTCGCGCACGGTCAGACTGGGGAAGACGTTCTTGTTCTGCGGAACGTATCCCACGCCCATGGGCACCAGTTCGTGGGCCTGCCGACCAGTGATGTCCTGGCCGTTCAGGGTGATCGAACCCGACCGGACCTTGCACAGTCCGAGCACGGCCTTCAGGAAGGTGGACTTGCCCGCACCGTTCGGTCCAATTATCCCCACGAATTCTCCGGCTCCCACCACCAGGTCGCAACCGTCGAGGATGTTGACCTCGGGGATGTAGCCGGCCACCAACTCCCGGGCATCGAGGATCGCGTCGTTGGTGTTCATTCGTCCTCCAAGAGCGACCGGCCCTGATGCGCGCCGAGATACGCGTCGATCACGGCCGGGTTTCGCGAGATGTCATCCGGCGTTCCCTCGGCGATCACGCGTCCCTCGGCCATGACGATCACCCAGTCGCTGATGTCGTGCACCATGTCCATGTCGTGTTCGACGAACAGCACGGTCATGCCCTCGTCACGCAATCCACGAATGTGCTCGTTGAGACTCTGCTTCAACGCCGGATTCACGCCGGCCATCGGTTCGTCGAGCATCACCAACGTGGGGTTGGTCATCAGGGCACGGGCCATCTCGAGAAGTTTGCGCTGACCACCCGACAGCGAGCCGGCGTACTCGTCGCGCATGTGGGCGAGATTGAAGCGGGCCAACAACGCCTCGGCGCGTTCGGTGATCTCGGCTTCCTGCTTCTTCCAGAGACCGGGGATCAAACCGTTCCACCATTTCTCGCCGATCTGTCCGGTGGCCCCGAGGCGCATGTTCTCGATCACCGAGAGTTTCGTGAGGCTCTTGGTGAGCTGGAACGTGCGCACCATCCCCATGGCCGCCGTGCGGTGCGACGCAACCTTCTCCATTGAGCTACCGTCGAAGTTCCACGTGCCGGTGTTCGGGGTGTCGAACGACGTCATCAGGTTGAAAAAGGTGGTCTTGCCGGCTCCGTTGGGTCCGATCAGGGCCGTGATCGAACCACGCTGCACCTCGAGGTGCGCCACGTCGACCGCGACGATTCCACCGAACTCGCGCCGCACTCCGTCGGCCACCAGGATGGGATCGGGCTTGACCGCACCCGGCACCTTGTCACAGGTGTCGAGCGCCGCGAGGGCTCGAGTGGCGTGCTCGCCGTAGGTGCGCTCAGCGTCCATCGAAGGCCATCTCCTTGCGATTGCCCACCAGACCCTGGGGGCGGAAAACCATCAACAGGATCAGGGCCAGACCGATCAGCATGTAGTTCAACTGGCCGACCTGGGTGGACTGCAGAAGGGTGAAGTTGCCCACCTTGATGGGATCCTCGGTGACCTGTCGCATGAAGTTGTCGACGAAGGTGAACAGGCCCCAGAACAACATGGGACCGATGATCGAGCCGGTGACCTTGGCGACGCCTCCCAGCACGAGGGCGGTCAACACGTAGAAGGTCACGTCGCGGCTGTAGTTGTCGGGCTGCACGCTTCCGCGATCGAGTGCGAAGATCATTCCGGAGAACGTTCCGATCACGCCACCGAGGATCAGGGACTGCATCTTGTACGAGTAGACGTTCTTGCCCAGGCTCCGAACGGCGTCCTCGTCCTCGCGGATCGCCTTCAACACGCGTCCCCACGGGCTCTTCATAAGTTGGTACACGAGGAAACCGAAGAACGCCACCACCAGCCAACCGATGATCAACGTCCACAGTTCGCGACCGGTGAATGTGAACGGCCAGAACCCGTACTCGGCGGACTGCTGGATACCCAGATCGGTCCCCACCTCGCGGAACGACTCAGAGAAGTTGTTGATTCCGTCGCTGCCACCGAAGTAGGTCTTGAATCTCACCGAACGCACGACGAGGCGGATGATCTCGGCGGCCGCGATGGTGACGATGGCCAGGTAGTCCGCGCGCAGTCGCAGAGTGGGAATACCCATCAGCAGTCCGAGCACCACCGAGAAAAAGATGCCGAGGGGAATACCCCACCACATCGGGATGTCGAAGTAGTGCGCCGTCATTCCCAGTCCGTAAGCCCCGCAGGCCATGAATCCGGCCTGACCGAAGTTCAGCAGTCCGGTGTAGCCGTACTGCACGTTCATGCCGATGGCGGCCACGGCGAAATACACCGCGTTGATGCCCACCAGGCCCTTCAGGCTGTTCTCGATGATGAGTGACCAGTCCATCTAGCCCACCCTTTGCGCCTTGCCGAGGATGCCCTGCGGCCGGAAGAGAAGTACGAGGATCAACACCAGCAGAGCCGGAGTGGCCTTCAGCTCGGTGGGCACCACCAAGCTGGCCACTTCCACCATGATTCCGACCACGAATCCGCCCACCAGGGCACCGAAGGCCGAGCCGAGGCCGCCCAGGGTGATGCCGGCGAACATCAGGAACAGCAGGCGACTTCCCATATCGAAGCTGGCCTGCTCGTCGAGGCCGCGGAACACTCCGCCGATGGCCGCCAAGGCGCCACCGATGATCCACACCAGACGAATCACGCGCTCGGAGTCGATGCCGGTGGCCGAGGCCAGATCGGGGTTGTCGGAGACTGCCCGGGTGGCCTTGCCCAGTCGGGTGTAGCGCAACGCCAGAGCGACCGAGACCAGGATCACGACGGACAGCAGCGACACAACCGCGTCGCGGGGCGTGATGCTGACCGGTCCGATCTCCCAGGCTCGCTGCAGCGTGAATTCGCGGTACGGGCGGGTGCGCCCTCCGAACCGGGACAGGAAGAAGTTCCTCAGCAGGATCGACAAACCGACGGTGAGGACCATCTGGGTCACCAGACCGATTCCACGATGGCGGAGCCTCGAGAAGATTCCGGCGTTCAAAGCCCAGCCGAACAATCCTCCGAACACCACACCGATGGGCGCGGCCCAGAGAATGTGGAAGGTTCCCTGCTCCGTCACCCCGGGCAAGAAACTCAGGAAACCGAGGAAACTCAGTCCGGTTATGTTGAACACGAAGGTGGCCAACCCGCCGAAGGTCACGACCTCGCCGTGGGCGAAGTTCGTCAAACCGGTGGTTCCGAAGATGAGCGACAGACCCACCGCGCACATGGCCAGCACCAAGCCGAGACGGATTCCGTCCAGTACTCGCTGGGACAAACGCTCGACGAACGTCTGGGAAACACTCTGTGACTCGCCGGTGAAGAAGTTGACGATCTTGGTGGTGGTGACGAAGCTGTCCTTGGTCACCGTCTGGAACGCGGCCGTGCGGGCGTCCAGGGTCTGACCGTCGGGAAGGGTGGATTCGTCGAGGGTGACCGTGTAATCCCCGCGATCCGGGACCGGAATCACCACCACACCGGTCTCGTCGGTCTCGCCGGTGCCGACCTCCACGCCGTCGGCGTCGGTGACGGTGATCGTCACACCGACAACCGGCTGATTGTCGGCTTTGCCGGCCGCGTCGCGGGACTGCTCCCTCACCTGAATACGAAGGGCGTAGTCGGCGGCCTTGGCCGAACCGTCGAACATGGCGAGGCCGACGATTCCGCTGAGAAGACCTCCGAGGAGCACGACCATGAGGCGTCGAACTCTCCGTCTGTCTGCTGGCACCGGTTCGCTCCCCCGCCCTGCTTTCCGGGTTACCATCCCGGCGTCTCGATAATGCTAGTCCTAATCCGATGGAGGGCGACAGTCTCCCAGTCTCGCGGGCCAACTGGGCCCCGGTAACGGCCGTGTTGAGCGCGGCCGCCCTCTTCGGAACCACCGGCACGGCTCTGGCCCGAGGGCCCGAGAACACCGACGCGTGGGCGGCGGCCTCGTTACGGTTGTGTCTCGGCGGTGGACTTCTGGCGCTGATCGCCGGTCGTCGTCTGGCGACGGCGATCCGGCACCGTCGCTGGGCCCTCACCGGGGCGGTGGGGGTGGCGGTCTATCAGACGATGTTCTTCGCCGCCACCGACCGCACCGGAGTCGCGGTGGCGGCGTTGGCGACCATCGGAACGAGTCCGCTGGCGTCGCGGGCGATCGGTCGACTCCGTGGACGGCCCGCCCCCGCGCCGATCTGGTGGCTGGCCGCCGGCGTCCTCGGGGTCGGATTGACTCTGCAGTTCGTGGCCCGCGAGGGTACTTCGATGACGGAGCGATCCATCGATCCGTCGGGTGTCCTGTTCGCGGTGGTGGCCGGCGTGATGTACGCCGTGTACGCCGAAGCCGGGGCGGTCCTGATCGAGCGAGGCGTCCAGTCAACGGCCTCGATGGCGACGATTTTCGTGGGAGGAGCGATTCTCACGTCGCCCATCCTCGCGTTCGCCGACCTCGATTGGTTCTTCACCCCCCGAGGCGCACCCATGATCGCATATCAGGGAATCATCACGCTGACGCTCGCCTACGTGGCTTTCGGTTGGGGATTGCGTCACCTCGCACCCTCGATCGTCGTGATGCTGACCGTCCTCGAACCCGCCGTGGCGTCACTACTGGCCGTCGTGTTACTCGACGAATCGCTTTCCCCCGGCGCGTGGATCGGCGCCGGCCTCATCTTCGCCGGACTACCGATAGCGGGCTTGGCCGCCACCGGATCTACGGTCGAACCATGATTCGCCCGGCCCCGATACGAAACCGCGTCACCCGTCTCCTCGGTGTCGACTACCCCATCGTTCAAGCACCAATGGGCTGGATCGCCCGGTCACAGTTGGCGTCAGCGGTCAGTTCCGCCGGGGCGCTCGGCATCATCGAGACCTCCTCGGGCGAACTCGACGCGGTCCGTCGCGAGATCACGCGGATGCGCGAGATCACCGACAAGCCCTTCGGGGTGAACGTGGCGCAGATGTTCGTCCGCGACCCGTCGATCATCGACTTCGTCGTCGAGCAAGGCGTCAGGTTCGTCACCACGTCGGCGGGCGACCCCCGTCAGTACACCTCGACCCTCAAGGCCGCTGGTCTGACCGTGTTCCACGTCGTACCAACGCTCTCGGCGGCCCTCAAGGCGGTCGAAGCCGGGGTGGACGGTTTGGTCGTCGAAGGGGGCGAGGGTGGCGGTTTCAAGAATCCGCGTGACGTCTCGACCATGGTGCTGTTGCCACTGGTGTGTTCACGCGTCGACGTCCCGGTGATCGCCGCGGGTGGGATCTGTGACGGCGTCTCGATGGCGGCAGCCTTCGCGCTCGGTGCCGAGGGCGTTCAGATGGGAACCAGAATGGTGTCGGCCGCCGAATCCCCGGTGCACGACAACTGGAAGACGCGCATCGTCGACGGTGCCGAGACCGACACGGTGTTCCTCAACCGGCTCTCGCGTCCCGGACTCCGTGCGCTGCGCACCGAGCGCACCACCCGGCTCGAACGTGACGAGAACGTTCCACTCAGCGAGATGAGCCGGGTGATCGACCTCTACTTCGGAGGCGACATGGAGGCCTCCATCGCCCTGACCGGTCAGGTGATGGGGCGCATCGACGGGGTTCGACCCGTGCGCGAGATCATCGAGGAGACCGTCAGCGTCTACCGCGAGACGGTGGCCCGGTTGGCCGCCGGGGCCTGATCACCGGCGGGCGCCACCGCGTACCAGAGGTCGACGACGACCAGGAAGAACGCCGTCGCCAACGCCACGTGCACCGCGACGAGGAGAGCGGGAATCTCGTTGAAGTACTGCACGTACCCGACCGTGGCTTGCAGCACCCCGACCGCGAGCAAGGTCTCGACCCGCGGACCCAGGGTCCCGAGTCCGCGTCGGCGGGTCGACACGACGAGGGACACGATGGCGGCCAGGGCGACCATCACCGCGATGCCGTGCACGCGAGCGACGGTCTCGATGCCCACGTCGAGTCGTGGAGCGTCCTCGTCGCCGGCGTGCGGGCCCGCGCCGGTGACGGCAGTGCCGGTCAGAATGGCGCATCCGGCCGCGAGACCGATGATCCGAACGATCCGCCGTTCACGCACGGGCAGTTCCAGGCGAGGTGCGGAACCCCCGGCCTTGCGCACGAGAACGAGACCGGTCCCGACCAGGAACATCGACAGCACGAAATGGCCTTGGTTCGCCACCGGATTCAGGTCGGTCAGCACGACGACTCCCCCGAGGACGATCTGTCCGATCACCCCCACCACCAACAGCCACGCGAGTCGCTCCAGGTCGCGTCGGCGTTCGGGGAGCAGACGCGCCGCCAACACCGCCGCCATCACGAGCACTGTCACGACGCCGGTGAAGAGCCGATTGACCTGTTCGATCGCGCCGTGCACCGAGGAGACGTCGATGAAGCGTTCATCGTTGCATTTGGGCCAGTCGGCGCACCCGAGACCACTCCCCGACAAACGGACCGCAGCGCCCGACACGACGATCACGCACAAAGACGTCAGAGCGGCCCTGGTGACCCACGCGTATCGAACTGGCGACAGGCGACGGACCATGCCCCGAGGCTAGGCGAGCCCTTGTCACGGACGGGGTTCGGCGGACTACCGTCACAGCATGCTCACCTCCTTCGACGACTACCCGATCCACGCGGGAAGCAAGCCGGTCAACGAGACCGGCACGAGCGACATCAACCACTACGACCGCTACTTCTTCAACGGCTACACGACGGACGCCGGTTTGTATTTCGGAGTGGCGATGGGTCTTTATCCGAACCGTCACGTGGTCGACGCATCCTTCTCGGTGGTGGTGGACGGGGCCGAGCAGATCTCGCTTCACGCGTCCGCCCGCGCCCCCATCGATCGCGCCGCCGCGAACGACGTCGGTCCCATTCGGCTCGAGATCCTCGAACCCATGAAGAGACATCGTCTGACGGTCGACTCCGCGGAACACGGGCTGCGTGCGGAGCTGGAGTTCGTGGCGCGTAGCGCCCCGGTGCAAGAGCCGCATTTCCTGGTCACGGCCGGCCAACGGACGGTCTTCGACTACACGCGCCTCACGCAATTCGGACATTGGCACGGTTGGATCGAGATCGACGGACGACGACACGTTCTGGAGTCGGCGACGACCCCCGGGTCACGCGACCGATCGTGGGGTACCCGTCCGGTGGGACCGGGCGCGGACACCGGCGCCCCGGTGGGCGACCGGCAGTTCTACTGGTTGTGGGCACCGGTGAACTTTCCCGGATTCGTCACCCATTTCGACGTGAACGAACACGCCGACGGATCACGCTGGCACCAGACGGGCTTCTACCTCCTCGACGGCACGCAATCACCGGTGGAGTACCCCGAGGTGGCGTATTCGGTGGAGTGGCGACCCGGAACCCGATGGGCACGGTCGTTCTCGATCGAACTCTCGGGCAAGGGCCATGACAACAAGTCGATCGTTCTCGAGCCCCTCTTCGAGTTCCAGATGATCGGTCTCGGTTACGGGCACCCGGAATGGGGCCACGGCTTCTGGAAGGGCGAAGCCGCGGTGGGTGGTGAACGCTGGAAACTTCCGGTGGCGACACCGTGCGATCCGCGTCACCTGCACATCCAGGCCGTCTGCCGTGCGACCTGTGACGGTGCGACGGGCATCGGCATCCTGGAGCAGCTCGTCATCGGTCCCCACGCCCCCAGCGGATTCGAACAATTGCTCGATCCGGCGCGCTGACCGCGCGTCAAGTGTGGCGAATGGTCATGCCACCGTCGACGGGAATGCTGGCACCGGTGACGAACGACATCGCGGGCAGACAGAGACTCAGGGTCATGTGGGCGACCTCCTCGGGGTCGGCGTAGCGACGAAGAGCGACCCGGCGTCGGGCGTACTTCGCCTTGGCGTCCTCGGGGATTCCCGCGGTCATGCCCGTGTCGATCGGACCGGGACAGATGCAATTCACCGTGATGCCGAGGGGGCCGAACTCGACGGCGAGACTGCGCGTCAGTCCGGTCACCGCGGCTTTGGAGGCCGAGTAGGCCGATAGGCCCGGGGTTGCCACGATGGCTTCGGTCGAGGCGATGTTGATGACCCGTCCGCCGTTCGAAGCGCGAAGGTACGGGAGTGCCATCCGAATCAAGCGCACGTACGCGTTGACGTTGATCTCCATGGTGCGACTCCAAGCCTCGTCGAACGCCCCGTCATCGAATCCGACCGGACTGGGCAGCGACACGCCGGCGTTGTTGACCAGAGCGTCGATCACCCCCGTCGACGAACCGAAACCATCGATGATTCGCCTCATTGCCGCGTGGTCGGCCACGTCGGCGACGTGAGCCTCGACGACCGAGGAACCGTGCGTCGAGACGATCTCGTCTCGGGTGACCAGCACGCTGTCACTGCGATCGACGATGCACACCGTGGCGCCCTCGTCGGTGAACAGGTGCGCGGTCGCCCGGCCCATGCCACTGCCGGCTCCCGTGACGATCACGCGACGTGCGGCGACCGATCGACTGAGCCGGGTCAAGCGGCTCATCGCCGCCATTGCTCGCGTCCGGCGATCCCGTAGTTCCGCAGGATCAGCGCGCGGTCCGGCCTCACGCGCAGGAAAACGTGGGTCGGTGCGGTGGGTCCACCCGGTTCGAACGGGGACAGGTCGTAGCCCATCCGGTCCCACAACCCGACCCGTCCGGCGTCGTCGTCGATCACCTCCACCGCCCCCCACACGATGCACGAATCCCAATTCGTTGTCGGCCCGACGGCGAAATGGACGGTCGCGCGCGGGTGTCGGCGCACGTTGGCCACCTTGCGACTGTCCGTGCGCACGAAGGTGAGGATGTCGTCACCACTCCACGCCACCGCGACGGGGGCCACGTGCGGGTCGCCCGACGGCGACACCGTCGCCACGTACGCGATCGGACCGTACCGGAGACTGTCCGCGCGAATGTCGTCGATGGTCGTCACGAGCGACTCCAACGCTCGACGCCGGCCGCCCCGTACATTCGCAGGATCACAGCCCTCTCGATGTCGATGCGCATGAAGGCGGTGTCGGGACTGGCGTCGGGACCTCCGGGCGCGAACGCGTTCAAATCGTAGTCGAAGACGCCGTTCCACAGACGTCGCTTGGTCGCGAGGTCGTCGTGCACCGTGGCGCGCCCCCACACCTCGACTCCGTCGCCGTTCTCCGTGACCTGCCAATGCAGGGCGACCCGGTCGTTGGCGGCGACGTTGCGACTCTTCACCGATGCGGAACCGACCATCACCCACAGGGTGTCCCCGTCCCAGCACGGATGCACCGGGACGACGTCGGGCTCACCGTCGGCACCCACCGTGGCGAGGTGCGCCCAGACGCTCAGACCCGATGCGAACTCCCTCACCGCCGACAAGCTCGTCACGTTCGACATGTTCTCCCCTTTCCTGACCGACCATACCGCCCCGTGTCACGGCCGGATCTCCCCGTGTCACGGCCGGATCTCATAGAACGCGTTCAGCGAGTGCTCGATGTCGAGCCGGCGGAACCGGGTGAAGCCGGCGTCGGCGGCCATGCGCCGGGCGACACTTTCGGGCAATCCGAGCGTGCCCAAACCGGCCCCTCCGGGCATCGACATGGCCGATGACATGCAGGACATGACGCTGATCCCGTACATCAACGACGCCATCGGGTTCTTCGCCATCGTCTCTTCGAAGGTGTCGAGCGCCTTGATGTCGACGAGCAGCCAGACTCCGTCGTCTTTCAGGCTTCTCCGGATGGAGGCCATGACATCTTGGGGATGCGTCATGTCGTGGATGCAGTCGAAGGCGGTCACGAGATCCAGGGATCCATCCTCCGGGAGCGGGTCACGACGGGGGTCGCGAAAGTCGACGTTGGCCACCGATTCGCTTCGTCGACGCTCGGCGGCGCGTTCGAGGGCGTGACGCGAGATGTCGTAACCGGTCACGGAGCTGGCCGGAAACGCCGCAGCCATCCGGATCGCCGCTCCCCCGGCTCCACACCCGACGTCGGCGACCCGCGCTCCACGTTCCAAGCGCGCCACCACCCCGTCGAGTGCGGGCAACACCGTCGGGAGGAGGTGACTACGGCTCCAGGGCTCGAAACTGCGTTCGATCCCGACGGCGCCATCCGGGCCGTGGCTGTCGTAATCCCGACCGAGCCCCGATCGGAAGGATTCCGGCAGATATTCGAGTGCGTTCATGGTCTGGGGTAATCGGTGGAACATCCCCATGCCGAACGACGGATGGCTCTCGTCGGCCAGAACGATCCGAGCTTCTGGCGACAGTCCGTACCGCTCGTGACGATCCGTGAACTCGACTTCGATGATCCGCGCCGCGGCCTGATTCCGAATCCATTCGCGCACCCAACGGGGGTGCAACGAGGTCCGGGCCGCCAGTTCGTCGTCGGTGAGCCCCGACGACGACGCGGCCAGCGCTGCGTACAAACCGAGCCGGTCGCCGAGATGGATCATCCCGGACGTCACTGCTCCCTCGAGTTTGCTGAACACCAGAAAGGAGAACATGCGCAGACGGTCGGGGTCGACATCGCGGGTCGGAACGTCACTCATGTCGATCAGTATGTCCGGTCGTCGAGGGCGAGGTGTTCGAGATCGCTCAGTCGGACGAGACAGAACGTGTGGCCGTCTCCCATCTCGGTCGACACGAGCCGGGTGATCGAGGCGTGTCCGATCACGAATCGCTCCCACTCCCACGGTGTCGGCTGCAGTCCGAGCAGGTGACAGACGAGGACACTGTTCGTTCCGGCATGGGCGACCATCAGGATCCGACGATGAGGGCCGGAAATCGACCACAGGGGAAGCGAGGTGGCGCTGGGGACCGCCCCCCGTTCGGCAAGGAAACCGCTCGCACCGGCGTGAATACGGCCGACGAACTCGCGCACGTTCTCGCCACCTTCGAGGCCATCCCAGCGGGCCTCCGACACCCGGGCCTTCTCCTCGCGATACGCCGCGTCGGCCTTCTCGCGCGGGGTGCCGTGCCAGAGGGGATTACGAATCTCCTCGAGCCAATGCTGCGTCACCGACTCCGACGGAACCATGCCCCGATCGGCGAGCAGCGGCGCCGACGTCTGTTGCGCACGAATCAACGGCGACACCCAGACCTCGTCGAACACCTCCGCAGCGAGTGCCTCGGCCACGCGTTCTGCCTGTCGATGTCCGCGGGTGGTCAAAGGCGGATTGTCGACGTTCAGACCATCGCGCACCCACTCGGGCTCGCCGTGACGCACGAGGACGATTTCCATGTCCCGACGGTACTCGCCGCGTCCGCGAGAGGTCGTGGTTGTAATGTCGGGACATGTCTCTGTCTGGACCCGACCAACTCAACCTCGGACTGCTGCTTCTCCGACTGTGCCTCGGGTTGTTCCTCGCCTACCACGGATACAACAAGGTTTTCGGCGGAGGCGGTCTGAAGGGAACGGCCGGCTGGTTCGCGAGCATCGGCATGAAGTGGCCGGCGTGGCAGGCACGAATCGCCGCCACCACCGAGATCGGCGCGGGCGTGATGCTCGCCGCCGGACTCCTGACCCCGCTCGCCGCGGCCGGAGTGATCGGCATCATGATCGTGGCGATCGTGGTGGCCCACGCCAAGGTGGGATTCTTCGTCTTCCTCCCCAACCAGGGATGGGAGTACTGCGCGACCATCGCCGTCGGAGCCACCGCCGTCGGCATCATGGGCCCCGGACAATGGTCCGTCGACAATGGCATCGATTTCCTGGCCGACGGATGGAAAGGCGCGGTTCTCACGCTGGCCGTCGGTGTCGGTGGCGCGATCCTGCAGCTGGCCACCTCCTACCGACCGAAGCCCACCTGATGCCCGGGCGCCGGTGGGTGCGGGCGCTGCTCGCGACGATCTGTCTCGGTCTCGCGGTGTTCTGGGTCTGGGCCCTCTTCTTTCCCCCCACCAAGGAGTCGGTGGTTCGCGTCACCGATCGTTCCTGGTCGCAACGTGCCCAGACCATCTGCAACGAGGCGAATCTCGAGCGCGACGCCCTCGTCGACCTCACGCGCATCGACGACGCCGGTGCCGATGCCCTGAGTCGTCGCGCCGACATCGTCGACGAGGCGACCGACATCGTCGAACGTATGGTCGACGCCTCGCTCGATGTACGACCCGAGAACGCCGACGATCAGGGTCGCGTCGCCAAGTGGGAATCCCTGTACCGACAACTGATCGCCGATCGTCGCTCGTACACCGAGCAGTTGCGTCAGGGTCTCAACGAACCCTTCGCCGAAACGATGGTCGAGGACTCCCCCGTCAGCAACTACATCAACGACTTCGCGGTCGGGAACGAGATGACCGCGTGTCGAGCGCCGATGGATCTCGCGGTCTAAACGGACACCCAGGCGCCGTCGACGAACCTACGGATCACCCTGGCCGGTGACCCGACCGCCACGCTGAAAGCCGGGATGGGTCCGGTCACGACGCTGTTGGCACCGATCACGACGTGCTCGCCGATCTGGGCCCCGGGCAACAACACCGCGCCGTAGCCGATCCACGAACCCGCACCGATGCGCACCTCCTTCTCCGGCATGGTCTGCACGCTGATCGGCCGGGTGACGTCCTCGTACCCGTGGTTCTGGTCGGTGATGTACACGTTGTGTCCGGTCCACACGTCGTCGCCGATCTCGACGGAGAAGTGGCCGACGATGGCACTGCCTTTGCCGATCAGGCAACGGTCGCCGATCGACACGACCGGATCCGAGATGCACTCCTGACCCGGCACCATCCCCGCCGATAACGTGCAGTGCGGTCCGATCATCGTGCCCGAACCGATGTGGATGTAGCGCTCGTTGTAGATCGTGTTGGGCGGGAAACAGATGACGCTCTGTTCGCCGAAACGACCGAAACGCCGGCCACGGCGACTACCGCCCCCGATGGCTCCCGCCGCCACCACCGTCTCCCAGACGACATGGACGACGGGTGCGAGCCAGCGCACCATCCGCGAGCGGACCACACCCATCCGGGCCGGTGACAACGCGGGTCGGGACACGAGGCGAGGTTACCCAGACGCATCTCGGGACGGCCCGGCCTCACGGCGTCTGCGAACATGGACCATGCGAAGCGCGGGCAGTGTCACGGATATCGCAGGTGTGCTCGTGGGTCACCACCGTCGTCTCGGCTCCGGGTGGCGAACGGGGACCACGGTCGTGCGACCGTTACCGGGCGCCGTGTGCGGTGTCGACGTCCGGGGCGGAGGTCCGGGTACCCGCGAGACCGACGCGTTACGCCCGGAGAACCTCATCCAACGAGTCCACGCGGTGTGCTTGAGTGGGGGTAGCGCGTTCGGCCTGGCCGCGGCCGACGGTGTCATGACCGCCCTCGCCGAACGAGAAGTCGGCTTCCCCGTCGGCGAGGACCCGTCGTGGAAGGTTCCGATCGTGCCGGCCGCCGTGATCTTCGACCTCGGCCGTGGGGGACGGTTCACGAACCGTCCCGACGCCGGTTTCGGACGTCGGGCCCTGACCAACGCCCGACCCCGCACCGACGAGGGGGCGATCGGCGCGGGAACCGGAGCGCGTGCCGGTGGCCTTCAAGGCGGTATCGGCACCTGCTCGTTGCGGGTCGGCGACGTTGTGGTCGGCGCGTTGGCGGTGGTCAACGCCGTCGGTGACGTCATCGACCCGGAGTCGGCGCTGCCGTGGGTGAGCCCCATCACCACCGGGCATCTGCGCCGTCCCGACGCTTTCGATCGACGCCGACTCCGGGACAGCATCGTGCGTCCCGCATGGCTCGACGCGGGCCGAGAGTCGTCGCTCAACACCACCATCGGTGTCGTCGTCACCGATGCGCAACTTTCCAAATCGGAGTGCACCAAGATGGCCGCCGTCGCCCACGACGGCATCGCTCGAGCGGTTCGCCCCAGTCATCTCCTGACCGACGGCGACACGGTCTTCGCGCTCTCCCTACCGCCCGAACACCGGGCCGCCGAGACCGTCGAGGGGTCGTTGTCCACCGGAGCCGCCGGACGGCTGAATCCGTTGCTCGCCGCGGCGGCCGAGGCCTTCGCGGTCGCCTGCTCCAGAGCGGTCGTGTGCGCCGAATCGACGGGGGGTGCCCCCGCGTACCGCGACCTCTGCCCCAGCGCTTTCCGCTGAGGGACGCAAATCACAACCCGACCGTCGCCCGACGGTGTCGCCTCGCTCCCCCGTCGCTAGGTTGCCCTTGCTCGCGTCCCCCCGAGAGGTTCCCGATGAACGATCGCAAAAAGGTCACCGTCCCCGATCTGGCGCGTTGGCGCGAGAGCGGTAAGCGCATCTCGATGATCACCGCGTACGACGCGATGTTCGCCCGGATCGCCGATGAGGCCGGTGTCGACATGATCCTCGTGGGCGACTCCGTCGGCATGGTCGT
The DNA here is from genome assembly GCA_046091365.1 of Acidimicrobiia bacterium. GTDB lineage: Bacteria > Actinomycetota > Acidimicrobiia > Acidimicrobiales > Ilumatobacteraceae > Casp-actino8. Next base: position 16,600 of record JBJTBM010000031.1, read on the forward strand.
GCAGGGACACCGCAACACCATTCCGGTGGAGCTCGCCGACATGGAGTACCACGTCCGCAACGTCGCGCGCGCCCACACGAAGGCACTCGTCGTCGGCGACCTTCCGTTCGGCTCGTACCAAGTGGGACCGCAACAAGCCGTCGAGTCGTCGATCGCGCTCACCAAGGCCGGTGCCGAGTGCGTGAAACTCGAAGGAGGTGTGCACGTCGCTGATTCCATCGCGGCCATCGCTCGCGTCGACATTCCGGTGATCGGACACATCGGTCTGACGCCGCAGAGTTTCCACCGAATGGGTGGCCACCGGGTCCAGGGACGTTCGGACGGCTACGAAGCCGGGAGTCGCCAGCGTCTGCTCGAGGACGCCTACACCGTCGAACAAGCCGGCGCGTGCGCGCTCGTGGTGGAGGGTGTACCGATGGATCTGGCCGCCGAGATCACGATGAAGGTCTCGATCCCCACCATCGGTATCGGCGCTGGGAACAAGTGTGACGGTCAGGTCCTGGTGCTCCACGACGTTCTCGGGCTCAGCGACTCCAACCTCCGTTTCGTCAAGCGTTACGCCGAGTTGCGTTCCGCGTCGATCGACGCCATCCGCGAATACGTCGCCGAAGTCGGCAACGGCAGTTGGCCCGACGCCGATCATTCCTTCGTCTGACCTTGCTCACCTTGCACACCGTCGCCGAGATGCGCGAAGCGTCGCGGGTCGCCCGCGCAGACGGGCACCGGATCGGTTTCGTTCCGACGATGGGGGCACTGCATGCCGGCCACGCGGCGCTGATCGATCGGGCCCGAACCGAGTGCGGAATGGTCGTCGTGAGCGTTTTCGTCAACCCGACCCAGTTCGATCGTGCCGACGATCTCGCGGCCTATCCCCGTACTCTCGACATCGACGCCGCTGTGTGTGCCACGCACGGTACCGACGTGGTGTTCGCCCCGTCGGCCAACGAAATGTACCCCGATGGACCGCGAGCCTCGCTTCGCGCCGGCGACCTCGGAGTCCAGCTCGAAGGAGCGTCGCGTCCCGGTCATTTCGACGGCGTGGCGACGATCGTGGCCCGACTTCTCGACGCGGTCGAGCCCGACGTGGCGTACTTCGGGCGCAAGGACTACCAACAGACTCTCGTCGTTCGCCACATGATCGCGTCCGAGGGGATCCCTACCGTCGTCGAGGTGCTTCCCACCGTTCGCGATCATGACGGCCTGGCACTTTCGAGTCGCAACATTCGACTTTCACCCGGGGACCGTGAACGGGCACTGGCGATACCACGCGGACTGATCTCCGCGTCGCGACTCTTCGACAACGGGGTCATCGAGACCGACGCCATCGTCCGGGCGGTCCGCGAGGAACTGTCGCGCGCCGACATCGGAATCGACTACGTCGTCATCGTCGATCCCGACTCGCTCGCCCCGCTCGCCACCGCTCGAGTCGGCGCCGTGGTGCTGGTGGCGGCCACGGTCGCCGGCGTGCGTCTCATAGACAACGTGATTCTCGGGCGATGAGCGTCGCGATCCCGCACGGCTGCCTCTGGGACGACACCGACACGGATCGCGTCGTTGTTCCCGACGCGGTGGACGGTTCGTGCGACGTGATCGTCGTCGGCGCCGGGTTCACCGGTTTGTGGACCGCCTTCTACCTCGTCGACGCCGATCCACGCCTACGGATCCGGGTCGTCGAACGACAACACATCGGGTTCGGAGCGAGCGGGCGAAACGGTGGTTGGAGCTCGGCGCTGCTCCCGATGTCGCCGAGTTCTCTCGTCGAGCGCCATGGCGTGGGCGTGGCCCGTGCGTCGGTGGGGTCGATGATCGACGCGGTTGCCGAGATCCGCTCGCGGGCGGTCGAATTCGGTCTTGGCGAGCACCTCGCACCGGGTGGTTGGGTGCAACTCGCCCACGGAGAGGTCCAGCTCGAGAGGTTGCGCGAACAACACCACCTCGCCGAGGCCTGCGGCGTGCCCGAAGCCCTCGGTTCGCTCCTCGATCGCGCGGCCGCGTTCGAGCTGGTGGGGTCCGAACACTGCCGTGGCGGGCTGTTCACCCCCCATTGCTCGGCGGTCGATCCGGGTCGGCTGGTGCGGGCGTTGGGTGCCGAGGTGCGACGCCGGGGAGTGGAGATCCTCGAAGGGGTCGAGGTGACGATGATCGAGCCGGGACGGGTAGTCACGGATCGGGGCACCATTCACGCCCCGGTGGTGCTGCGGGCAACCGAGGCCTTCACCGCCTCCCTGCGGGGAATGCGGCGACGCGTGGTACCGCTGTATTCGATGATGGTGGCGACCGAACCCCTACCCGCCGAGGTCATCGACCGATTGATCGCCCCGTCTCGGCCGACGTTCAACGACACCCGACACATGATCATCTACGGGCAGCGAACCCACGACGATCGCATCGCGTTCGGTGGACGCGGGGCGCCGTATCACTTCGGGTCTCGAATCGACGCCGAGTTCGACCACGATCAGCAGGTGGCGGCGATGTTGGTGGAGACGCTGCGCGACATGTTCCCGGCACTGCGGGCGCACCGCTTCACACACCACTGGGGAGGACCGCTCGCGGCCCCTCGTGATTGGCACTGCTCGGTCACGTTCGACCGCACGAGCGGCCTCGGTGCGGCGGGCGGTTACGTCGGTGACGGTGTGACCACGGCCAACCTGGCCGGACGAACCCTGTGCGACCTCGTCCTCGGTCGCGACACCGAACGCACCCAACTTCCGTGGGTCGGACACCGGTCGCGTTCCTGGGAGCCCGAACCGTTGCGCTGGATCGCGATCAACTCGCTCACCCGTCTCGCCGCACTGGCCGACTCGCGCGAGTCACGCACCGGACGCCGGGCGCGGGCGTTGGAGGTTCTGCTCCAACGCGTCCTCGGCTCGTAGATCACCCGTCACGGAACGTGATGGTTCAGCGACGCTGGTCCGATCGCGGCGTGTGCGCGCGGTACCGCACGGTATGGACCCCGTCGCCCGACAGGATCGATCCCCGGGCGAACAGACGGCCCGACTGCCAGTTGGACAATCCGAGTTCGGGGCGTCGCAGCGCGTATTGCCCGTCCACCCACCGCGTGAATCCATCGCCGACGAACGGCGCGTCACAACCCCGATAGATCGCCTCGGCGGTCACAGGTGAACCGACCACGGCGCTCACGATGAAGTGCGGACTGTGCACGTCGAACAATGCGATCGCGGACGCAACGCCGTCCACGCGGACCACGCTCAGTTCCGGCGAGACGTCCCACTCCCATTCGGTCGACAGCACGGCGACGTCCGGTTCGTCGATCAGCTCGACACTGGGGCGTGCGCGACCGGAGATCGCATGATCCACCACGTGAACACGGGCCCGCGTGTCGAGGTGCTCGGCGGCCTGCTCCACTCCGTCGAGCAGAGCCACCTCGGTCCGACGATCGTCGCCGATGAGGACGACGACATTGAGCGTGTTGCAGACCTTGCGATCGAGGGAGGCCGCGACACAACCGGTGACCGCCTCGAGGTCGGCCTCCGCGTCGATCATCATCCAAGCGCCTCCCGTGCCGTGGAGACTGACCGCGATCCCCGACTGACGGGCCACCGCCCCCAATTGCGTCACGGCCGGACCACTCCCGCGGGCCACCGCGAGCGCGACGCGCCGGTCCGAGAAGAGGGCGTGCCCGGCGGACCGCTCGGCCCGGCCGACCAATTGGACGCATCCCTCGGGAAGACCCGCCGCGATCAGCGACGGACGAACCGCATGGCTCATGATCGCCTCGGCGGTTCCCAGTGCATCACTGCCGATGCGCATCACCGTCGTGTTGCCACCGCGCAGGACCCCCGTGGCGTCAGCGAAAACGTTCGGGCGTCCCTCGAACACGAAGCCCACGACACCGAGAGGGGCCGACATCGCGGTGACGGACCACTCTTCGTGTTCGACGGTGTCGATGACCCGATCGGTCGTTGTGGGGGCGTCGCGCCACATGCGCAAGGCCGCGATCATGTCGGTCCGCATGCGCGGCGACAGGATCAACCGTCCGACGGCGCGATCAGCCGCCCGGGCCCGGGCCACGTCGTCGGCATTCGCCGACCCGATCGGTGCGAACGTCTCGTCGTTCTCGAGAATCGTCGCGAATGTTTCGTAGAAGGAGGTGACCCGATCCTCCTCGATCGCCGAATCGACGAAGGCGGCGTGCGCCCGGGTCACCGCCGCGTCGACGTCGTCGGCTACCGCGCGGGTCACGTGCACGAGGCTCCCGTCCTCTTGCACCACGATGAGACGGTCCCCGGGGGCGAACATACGGGCGAGATCGCCGTCGACCTCGACGAACTTCGTGCCGGCATAGGGAATCCGATCCCCCGCGCGCAATTCGGTCAATTCACCCCGACGCAGTTCCACGGAGACGAGACTAGAGGCAGCGTGACGGAGCGACTTGACGGGCACCGCGCCGTCTACCCTGTGCCCATGGATGACCGCGTGTATTTCCGCCAACTCCTCTCCGGTCACGATTTCGCAACCTCCGACGCACTCGCCCGTCAAATGGTGAACTTCGTCTACCTTGTGGGAGACCGCGCGAGCGGGGAGTGCATCGTCGTGGACCCGGCGTACGGGGTGTCCGACCTTCTCGACATCGTCGAGGCCGACGGCATGCGGCTCGTCGGCGCGTTGGCCTCCCACTACCACCCCGATCACATCGGTGGATCGATGATGAACCATCGCATCGAGGGTGTCGCCGCGATGCTCGAGCGGGTCGACGTGCCCGTTCACGTGAACGAGAACGAACTCCCGTGGGTGACCCGGACAACCGGGGTCGCCGAGGAACACTTTCGTGCTCATGCGTCCGGCGACGTGGTCTCGGTCGGCGACATCGACATCACCTTGCTCCACACACCCGGACACACGCCGGGAAGCCAGTGCTTCCACGTCGGCGGTTGTCTGCTGTCGGGAGACACCTTGTTTCTCGACGGGTGCGGTCGCACCGACCTGCCCGGGAGCAACCCGGACGACATGTTCGACAGTCTCCGGAAACTGAATGCCTTGCCCGGCGACACCGTTCTCTATCCCGGCCATCGTTACTCCGACGCACCCCACGAAGAGATGTCGAGAGTTCGGCAACACAACTTCGTGTTGAAGCCTTCGACCAAGGAACAATGGATGATGATCTTCGGCGGAGGCTGATCGTCAGACCAGTGCGGCCACGATCGCACTCGACCCGGCCGCGGCGAGAAGCGTGAGCACCAACCGTCTGGCGCCGCTTTCGGGCACCCGCTCGCGCAGGAGAAAGCCCACGCGAGAACCGATCAGCATGACTGGAACCGCCATCGCCGCGTGGACCAGGGCGTCCGACGTGACGTCACCGCCGACCGTGAACGCGAGCAACGACAAGACCCCCGAGATCGTGAACACCGCGTTGATGCTCGGACGGAACGACGACATCGGGAGTCCGCGGGCCTGCAGAGCGAACACCAGTGGCGGCCCGTTGGTCGACAACGAAGCCGCCAGAGCGCCACTGACGACTCCACACCAGATGTCGGTGCGGTTCGACCCCCGTCCGGCCAGACCGGCGGCCAGCAACGCCACCGCCAGGAGAACACTGCCTCCCAGCAGGATCTTCAGGAGCCTCTCGTCGACCCGTTGGAAGACCAGAATGCCCACGGGCAGTCCCACGACCGCTCCGGCCACGAGTCGCCGGACCACCGGCCGGTCGATGTCCCCGCGTCCGTGCCAGGTCTGCAAGCCACTCGTCATCAAGCCGAGCAGGGTCGAGATCACCACCGCCTCGTGCGTGTCGACGGCGATCGCCATGAGGGGCACGGCGAGCAGGGCGAAGCCGAAACCGACGGTGACTTGGGTGGTCGCGGCCACCAGGACGGCCCCGAGAAGCACCGCCAACTCGGGTGCGCTCACGGTCGCTCCATGTCCGCCGACACTAAACCCACGCACGGAGGCCCGAACGTCTTTGACATTTTGTAAACTTTCCTCGTGTCGTCGCAGGTCAGGGCTGTCCCCCACGATGTTCGGATCGACCCCGCTCGGTTGCGGGCGCGCATCGACGCCCTGGCCGAGGTGTCCCCGATCCCGGGGGGCGGGTCGTGCCGACTGGCCCTCACCGACGAGGACCGCGAGGGCCGCGACCTGGTGCGGGCCTGGATGACGGATCTCGGACTCGACATCACCGTCGACGGTGTCGGCAACATCGTCGGAGTGTGGCGTTGCGCCGACGGCGAGCCCGTGCTCACCGGCAGCCACATCGACACCGTGCGCACCGGCGGACGCTACGACGGCAATTACGGGGTGTTGGCCGGACTCGAGGTCATCGAGACCCTCATGCGCTCCGGACTGACCCCACCACGTCCGCTCGGCGTGGGGGTCTTCACCAACGAGGAGGGGGCACGGTTCCAACCGGACATGCTCGGCTCGCTCGTGTACGTGGGTGGCATGGCGCTGGAGTCCGCCCTCGACACCGTCGCGATCGATGGAGCGCGTCTCGGCGACGAGCTCGAGCGCATCGGTTACGCCGGATCGTCCCCGTGTCCGGCCCGCGCGCCCCATGCCTTCGTGGAGTTGCACATCGAGCAGGGCCCGATTCTCGAGGCTGACGGCGTCACGATCGGAGCCGTCGACGGTGTTCAAGGGATCTCGTGGCAAGAGGTCACCGTCACCGGACAGAGCAACCATGCGGGAACCACACCGATGCGACTGCGTCACGATCCTGCCTATGTCGCGGCGCGAATCACCGTCTTCCTGCGCGAATTGGCCATCCGGATGGGCGGCGACCAGGTGTGCACGGTCGGCAAGGTCGACCTCGCCCCCAATCTCGTCAACGTCGTGCCGGCGCGAGCGACCATGACCCTCGACGTACGCAACACCGACGAGTCACTTTTGCGGCGGGCTGAATCCGAGATCGCCGAATTCCTTCGCGGATTGGCGGTCGAGGAAGGCGTGGCCATCGAATCACGGTCTCTCGCTCGATTCGAACCCGTCGTCTTCGACTCCGGGGTGGTCGAACTCGTCGAGGAAACCGCTCGTCGGCACGGCCACTCGGTGCGACGATTGCCCTCGGGCGCCGGACACGACGCGCAAATGTTGGCCCGCGTGTGTCCGACCGCCATGATCTTCGTGCCGTCGCATCGGGGCATCAGCCACAACCCGGCCGAACACACCGACGACGCCGATCTCGTGGCCGGCGCCGACGTCCTCCTCGACGTCATGTGGACCCTGGCCACGAGTGAACGATTCGGAGGACACTCATGAACAAATCGTCGAGGGGGAACGCGGCGCGAACGATCGTCGTCGGTGCGGCCCAACTCGGACCCGTGCAAAGGGTCGATTCACGTTCGTCGGTGGTTGACCGGATGATCGACCTGCTGCGCGAGGCGTCCGCTCGCGGTTGCGACCTGGTGGTCTTCCCCGAGTTGGCTCTGACGACGTTCTTCCCCCGGTGGTTCGTCGACGACATCGCACAGGCCGACCACTGGTACGAGACCGAGATGCCTGGTCCCGAGACTCGTCCTCTCTTCGAGGAAGCAGCCCGACTCGGAATCGGATTCTCGCTCGGATACGCCGAACTGACCGCCCCGGACTCCGAGGGCGTCCGGCATCGCTACAACACCCAGATACTGGTCGACCGAGCGGGAGCGATCATCGGTCGCTATCACAAGGTTCACATTCCCGGTCATGCCGAGCACGAACCGGATCGACCTTTCCAACATGCCGAGCGCTACTACTTCGAACCGGGACCGGAGGGATTCGGGGTGTGGCGCGCCTTCGGGGGCATCGTCGGCATGATGACGTGCAACGACCGTCGCTGGCCCGAGTCGTATCGTGAGATGGGTTTGCAAGGTGTCGAGTTGATCCTCTGTGGGTACAACACCCCCATTCATTACGTGCCCGACCCGAGCCAGGACATCCTCCAGGGATTCCACAACGCTCTCGTCATGCAGTCGGGTGCGTATCAGAACGGAACGTGGGTGGTCGGTGTCGCCAAGGGCGGCGTCGAGGAGGGCGTCGACTCGCTCGGGCAGTCGTGCATCATCGCACCGAGCGGTCAGATCGTCGCCCAGACACTCACGACCGACGACGAGTTGATCGTCGCGTCCTGCGATCTCGACTGGTGTGATCGCTACAAGAAGACGCTCTTCGATTTCGACAAGTACCGACGTCCCGAGGTGTACACGCGAATCACGTCACAACGCGGTTCCGTACCGCCACCGGGCGGAGAGTGAGAGGGCACGCCATGACGAACGATGGCACTTCGGTCTCGATGGACGAGCCGACGACGGCCGTGAGCCTCAACGTCAACGGTCGCGACGTGCGCGTGCGCGGCGATCACCCACACCTTCTCGCGGCACTACGCGAGGAACTCGACCTCACGGCGGCCAAGGACGGCTGCTCGCCGTCGGGACAGTGCGGGTGTTGCACCGTGATGATCGACGGCAAGCCGGTGGTCAGCTGTCAGCAGTCGTTGAGCAAGGTCGAGGGTCGCGCGATAGTGACCCTCGAGGGCGTCGACGAATCCGAACGCGCGGCCTACGCCGAGGCGTTCGCCGCGTGCGGCGGTTTGCAGTGCGGTTTCTGCATACCGGGCATCATCATGCGCGCCAAGGGTCAGGTCGACAAGAAGGGTTCGTCGCTCACCCGCTCCGACATGTCCAAGCATCTCGGAGCGAACCTCTGTCGTTGCACCGGATACGTCAAGGTGCTCGACGCCATCGAAGCGGTCGCCCTCCAGAAGCCCGTCGTGGCCGTGCCGCCCGGCGGAATTGGATCGACCGGCATGAAATACGAAGCCCGCGATCTCGCTCTGGGCGACCGTGGATACGTCGACGACATTCGGGTGCCGGGAATGCTGCACGCCTCGTTGCACCTCACCGCCCACGCGCGCGCCGACGTGATCTCGATCGACACCTCGACGGCGCTGACGGCACCCGGAGTCGTCGCCGTGTTCACCGCGGCCGACATTCCCGCCGAGTTGCGCGTGGGACTCATTCACAAGGATTGGCCGGTGATGATCCCGGTCGGCGGACGCACCAGTTACGCCGGTGACGTCATCGCGGTCGTCGTCGCCGCGACCCGTCGACAGTCACGGCACGCCGCCACCCTCGTCAAGGTCGACTACGCACCACTGCGCCCGATCACCGATCCTGTCGCCGCCGTGACCAGTGACGATGTGGCGGTGTGGGGCACGAAGGACAACGTTCTCAGTACGTCGCGCTACTCGCGCGGCGACGTCGTCGTGGCCCTCGCCGGGTCGGCGCACGTCGTGAACGAGGTCTTCGAGACCCAGCGCATCGAGCACGCCTTCCTGGAACCCGAGAGCACCGTGGCGGTCCCGTCCGGGGCGGGCGACCACCGAACGCTGCACGTCTATTCCGGCGGGCAAGGTGTCTGGGACGACCGCAACGACATCGCCCGGGTTCTCGGCGTCGCGAACGACCGCGTCACCGTGGAGTTGATCACCAACGGGGGTGCGTTCGGCGGCAAGGAGGACATGAGCAATCAGGCTCATACCGCTCTCGCCTCGTGGTTGCTCGACACGCCGGTGAAGTGCACGCTGTCGCGCGAAGAGTCGTTCCTGATGCACCCCAAACGACATCCGATCCGAATGGAGTACACGGCCGGCTGCGACGAGAAGGGACGACTCACGGCGTTGCGGGTGCGCGCCGTCGGGGACAGTGGAGCCTACGCCAGCGTCGGGATGAAGGTGCTCGAGCGCATGGCCGGACACGCGAGTGGTCCGTACCGCGTCGGTTCGATCGACGTCGAAGCGATCGCCGCTCGGACCAACAATCCCGTGTGCGGTGCGTTCCGCGGCTTCGGAGCCAACCAGGCCCAGTTCGCGATGGAGGGGGTGATGGATCGCCTCGCCGCACTGGTCGGAATCGACGGCTGGACGATGCGCGAACGCAACGTCATTCGTCCCGGTGACGTCTGGGGTCCCGGCCAGATCATGGACGACGGTTGTCTCGGTGCGTCCAAGTGCCTCGAGACGATCAAGCCCCATTTCGACGCGGCGCGCGCCGCCGGCCACGCGGTGGGTCTCGGACTCGGTCTCAAGAACTCCGGGCTCGGCAACGGCTTCAAGGAGATCAGCGGTGCCGTCGTCCACTTCCGCGCCGACGGCGTCATCGAGGTGCGCCACGGTTGGACCGAGATGGGTCAGGGGATCAACACCGTCGCACTCCAGGTCGCCGTCGAGGAACTCGGTATCGACCCCGACGATGTGCGGGTCATCGTCGACACCACCCGCGAACTGGGTTTCGGTCAGACCACCGGCTCACGCGGAACCCTGATGGGTGCCGGTGCGGTGAAGGCGGCCTGTGAGGCGGCGCGTGCGGACGGTTGTCGAACGGGCGTCGACTACCACGGTGAATACCGGGTCGACTGGACCCAGAAGCTCGGCGAGGTCGAGAACCCCACCATCCACTCGACCTTCGGCTACGCGGCGCAATTGGTGGTCGTGGATCGTGCCACCGGGGCGATCATCGAGGTGGTGGCGGCCCACGACGTCGGTCGTGCGGTCAATCCGACTTTGTGCGAGGGACAAATCGAGGGCAGCGTCCACATGGGTCTCGGCTACGCCTTGTCGGAGGACTTCCCCAGCGATCCCGAAACGGGGTTCCCCACCGCCAAGACGTTGCGGTCGCTCGGGATCCTGCGCGCCAAGGATGTCCCGCCCATCACGGTGATCCTCGTGGAGTCACCCGAACCGAATTCCCCGTACGGGATCAAGGGCGTGGGCGAGATCGGCCTCGTGCCGACCGCCGGAGCGGTCGCCGCGGCACTGCACGATCACGACGGGCAGTGGCGCAACCGACTGCCGATGATGCGACGCGACGAGGATGGCGAGTGAGCAACGTCACTCCGGGTCTGGTGTGTTCGCACCACCACCTCTATTCGTCACTCGCTCGTGGTATGCCGGCTCCTCCGGTGCAACCGCGATCGTTCCGGCAGATACTCGAGCAGGTGTGGTGGCGCCTGGATCGAGCTCTCGACGCCGACACCCTGCACTGGTCGGCGATGCTCGGCGCGGCCGAGGCACTCATGTGCGGAACCACGGGGATCGTCGATCACCACGAGAGCCCCGATTTCATCGAGGGGTCCCTCGACATCATCGCCGCGGCGTGCGAGACCGTCGGTGTGCGGGTGAGTTGCGCCTACGGGGTGACCGAACGCCACGGTATCGACGCGGGACGACGTGGTCTCGCCGAGAACGAGCGGTACCTCCGTTCCGGAGGTCGGGGAATGATCGGGGTGCACGCCGCGTTCACCTGCTCGGACGAGTTGCTGGCATCGGCCGCCGGTCTGGCCGCCGATCTCGGGGTCGGCGTGCACATCCATGTCGCCGAGGGTGTCGACGACCGTGACGCCGGACGTCGACTCGAAAACCTGGCCCAGGACGACTGGCTGTTGGTGCACTGTGTCCATCTCGATCGACCGCTACCGGGTCGGGTGGCCCATAATCCTCGCTCCAACATGAACAACGCGGTCGGCTACGCCCGCCCGTTGGCACTCGCCAATCGCGTGGTCCTCGGCACCGACGGCATCGGAGCCGACATGCTTGAAGAAGTCCGACTCGCGCACGTCGCCGCTCGAGCTCACGACGTCACGGTGTCCCCGGAATCGTCGTGGACCTGGCTCGAGAACGGCTGGGATCTCATCCCCGAGTCCCGTGACGATCGTGTCGAATGGAACTACGACCACGCCGACAGCGCCTGGCACGTTGCGTTCTCCCCCGGGACACGGGCCGTGCGGGTGGTGTCGGCGGGCGGCGAGACCCTCCTTCGCGACGGTCGACCGACTCGGGTCGACATCGACGAGGTCCGCGCCAAGGCCGCCGAGGCCGCTCGAAGACTCTTCGCCAAACTCTGAACAGTGGAGGAAACATGAACCAGCCCGTCGCCATCTACCTTCAGGACGCCCATCGCATTCGCGAAGGAATGGAGTTCGCCCGTTACGCCGAGGCGAAGGGGTTCGACGCGGTGTGGCAGGCCGAGAGCCGACTCGTGCGCGAGGCCACGGTTCCCATGGCCGCGTTCGCCAGCGTCACCGACCACATCAAGGTCGGTAGCGGCGTCGTCGACTGCTGGAGTCGAAACCCCGCCAGACTCGCCGCGACGTTCTCGACCCTCGACGACCTGGCGCCGGGCCGGGTGATCCTCGGTATCGGAGCGTGGTGGGATCCCCTCGCCCAGAAGGTCGGCATCGATCGCAGCAGGCCGTTGCGAGTGATGCGCGAGATCGTCACCAACGTGCGCGGTCTGCTCAACAACGAGACGGTCACCTTCGACGGCGAATACGTGCATCTCGACGGCGTCGAACTCGACTACGTGTACCAGGAGCGGCGTCCCAAGGACGTTCCGATCTACATCGGGGCCACCGGGATGCAGATGATGGAACTTACCGGCGAGATCGCCGATGGCGCAGTCCTCAATTATCTCGTGTCCCCCGACTACAACGACCAGGCTCTGGAGGCCCTGGACAAGGGCGCCCGCAAGGCGGGGCGCACTCTCGACGACATCGATCGACCGCAATTGGTGGTGTGCAGCGTGCACGAAGACCACCAGACCGCCCTCGACATGGCGCGTTTGATGGTCACCCAGTATCTCGGTCAGCAACCACACATCATGAAGGCGTCGGGAGTGCCACAGTCGCTCCTCGACGAGGTCGGCAACGTGCTGACGTGGCCCGCCACTCACGAACAAGTGGTGGCTGCGAGCAAGCTCGTGCCCGACGAGATCGTCAACATGCTCACCGCCAGCGGCACACCGGCCGAGGCGCGGGCGAAGGTGCGCCACTACATCGAGCACGGGTGCACCTGCCCGATCCTCTATCCGTTGGGCGACGTCAGGGCGATGATCGACGCGTTCGCCGGTTGGGACGGGCGTTCGTGACGTTCAGCGCTCGACGAGGTCGCTGACCCGACCCAGCGCGCGCGCCGCCGCCAGTGCCAGGATCGCAACCGGGCCCACCAGCAACGCGGCCTGGACACCCACGTTCGCCTCTCCACTCATCGCTAGCGCGGTGACGACGGCCCCGATCCAGACGGTCATTGCCACCAGGTGGGTTCGGCGCCATTGCGCGGCACGCACCGGATGGGCGAATTCGACGTTGCTCAAGGTCAGTGCCGACAGGAGCAGGATCACGACCGCGTTCGCCAGACCGTTTCCGGCCATGATCCACAAGGTCGGCACGGCCATGTTCCACGCCGAGGGGAACCCGCGGAACCAACCGTCGTCGGAGATCTGATCGGTCCGACTGAACCACAGTGACGATGTCATGAGCAGAACCGCGACCACCAACATCCCGTAGCGGTCGTGCGGAACCATCTCGAACCGCCAGAGAAAGGCCGCGGGGACGAGGACACAGGTCACGAAGTCGATCACCAGATCGAGCACGTAGCCGTCGTACTCCGGGTCGTCATCGTCGGGGAGAAGTCGTCGCGCCAACGGGCCGTCGATTCCGTCGATCAACTGGGCGACGAGCAGCCACACGATCGCCAGTCGCGCCGAGCCGTCCAGCACGGCCACCAAGGCCGCCATGCCCACCAGAACCCCCGAGGCGGTGAAGGCGTGGAGGGCGAGCGAGAAATCCCGCGGTCGACGTGTTCCGGACATGGACGACTGACCCTATTGCCTGATTCGGCGACCCACTGGGCACCCGGGCACGTCCACCAACTCGGAGGCGAGGCGGGTTGACATTTTGTAAACTCGACCCGTGCCCGTTCTCAGCCCCCGGTCCGTCGACGATCTCCTCGAAATCTTGGCCGAGAACCCCGGGGCCAGCGTGTTGTCGGGTGGCACCGACCTGATGGTCGAGGTCAATCTGCATGGTCGCCGTCCCGACACCGTGATTCCGGTGCGCGGACTGCCCGAGTTGCGCGAATGGTCCCATCGACGCGGTGTGGTGACGATCGGCGCGGCCCTGCCCTACGCGGACATGGAATCCGGTCCGCTGGCCGAACTCCTTCCCGCTCTGGCCCAAGCGGCCCGTACGGTGGGTTCACCCCAGATCCGTGCTGCGGGAACCATCGGCGGGAACCTCGGCACCTGCTCCCCCGCCGGCGACACCCTGCCGGTACTCGCGGCCCTCGATGCGACGGTCCACATCCTGCACCGCGACGGTGGACGCGACGTCGCCTTCGCCGATTTCATGACCGGCGTCAAACGCAACTGCCTGCTCCAGGGCGAGTTCGTGCACTCGGTGTCGGTCCCGGTCGTCTCCGGTTGGCAGGGCTACGCCAAGGTCGGCACACGCAACGCCATGGTCATATCGACCGCCTCAGCCTGTCTCGTCCACGACGCCGACGAGGGCCGCGTCGCACTCGCGATGGGGGCCGTTGGTCCGACGATCCTGCGCGCCTCGTCCGCCGAGGCCTGGCTCGCCCGAACGACATCGTTGCGTGGCCCGGTTCGAATCGATCCCACGGTGGCCGAGGAGTTCGGGCGTCGTGCCGCAGCGGAATGCCGTCCGATCACCGACCATCGCTCCACCGCCGACTACCGCCGACACGCTGTCTCGGTGTTGGCCCGGCGCCTGCTCGAAAGGGCCATGCCATGAACCTCGAGGCGTACACACTCGACATCAACGGCGAACGACGCGAGGTTCGCGACGCATGGATCGGCGAAAGTCTGCTGTACGTGCTGCGCGAGCGTCTCGGTCTGCCCGGAGCCAAGGGCGCGTGCGAACAGGGTGAGTGCGGGAGCTGCACCGTGATCATGGACGGTCGTGCGGTGTGTTCGTGCCTCGTCATGGCCGCCAGCGCGACCGACGCGACGATCCTGACGGTCGAGAGTCTCGGAACCGACGGTCAGCTCTCCGACGTGCAGCGGGCGTTCCTCGAGGAGGGTGGCGTGCAGTGCGGATTCTGCACGCCCGGATTCATCGTCGCGGTGCACCATCTGCTCGACGAGAATCCCCGTCCGAGCGACGATCAGATCAAAGAGGCGCTCTCGGGGAACATCTGTCGCTGCACGGGTTACGGACGCATCCTCGAAGCGGTCCGGAACGTCGCCGAGAAGCGGGCGAGCCGATGAGCCCGTCCGACACGTCGACGACGGCCACCTCCACGCGCTTCGGTGCCCTGGGCGCCAACGCGCATCGCCCCGACGGCGTCGCCAAGGTGCAAGGTGGCTTCGCCTTCTCGAGTGACATGTGGGCGGAGAACATGCTCTGGGGTGCGACGTTGCGCAGCCCCCATCCCCACGCGCGCATCGTGTCGATCGACGCATCGAAAGCGTGGAAGATCCCCGGGGTCGAGTCGATCATCACCGCCGACGACGTGCCGGGCGTACCCAACTACGGATTGATCATGCAGGACCAACCGGTGTTCGCCCGTGTGGGCGACCGGGTTCGTTATCGCGGCGAACCGGTGGCCGCCGTGGCCGCCGACCACCCCGAGACGTGTCGCCGCGCCTTGGAAGCGATCGCGGTCGTCTACGAGGTTCTCGAACCCGTGATCGACGCCGAACGCTGCATCGACGGCTCCGCTCCGAGCATCCATCCCGAGGGAAACGTCTTCCGTCACCAACGCATCGTCACGGGCGACCAGAGCATCGAGGGCCCGGTGATCGTCGAGGGCACATACGAAGTCGGCATGCAGGATCAAGCCTTTCTCGGCCTCGAGGCTGCATTGGCGATTCCCGACCCGGGCAACGAGGGCGTCGAGTTGTACATAGCCACCCAGTGGCTGCACGAGGATCGCAAACAGATCGCCGCCTGTCTCGCCTTGCCCGAGGACAAGGTGCGCCTCGTGCTCGGCGGTGTCGGGGGTGCCTTCGGCGCGCGTGAGGACATCAGTCTCCAGGTGCACACGTGTCTGCTGGCGATGCGCACCGGACGTCCCGTGCGCATCGCCTACAACCGTGAAGAGAGCTTCTACGGCCATGTGCATCGTCATCCGGCGACGATCTGGATGCGACACCACGCCGATCACGACGGTCGAATCCGGCGCATCGAGTCACGCATGGTGTTCGACGGTGGGGCCTATTGCAGTACCTCACCGGCAGTCCTGATCAATGCGATCACCCACGCCCAAGGCCCCTACAAGTGCGACAACGCCACCGTCGACGGTTGGGCACTGCGAACGAACAACCCGCCCTGTGGCGCAATGCGCGGCTTCGGCGTCGTGCAGGCCTGTTTCGCCCACGAGAGTCAAATGGACAAACTCGCCGCGGCCACGGGGCTTTCGCCGGTCGCCGTGCGACTGGTGAACGCCATGGAATCCGGTGACCGACTGATCACCGGTCAGATCATGGACAGCGTGGCTCCGGTTGCGCGGTGCATCACCGAAACCGATGCGATTCCGCTTCCCCCACCCCTGTCGAACGACGCGGACGAGCTCTCGGTCCCCGGCGGAACCGGCCTCACCGCCCGTCCGTCCAACATCCGCCGCGGTGTTGGTTGGGGCGTGAGCATCAAGAACCTCATGTACTCCGAGGGTTTCGACGACTTCTCGACTGCACGTTGCCGCATCGAGGACGGATCGGTCTACGTCAAGTTCGCCACCGCCGAGGTCGGTCAGGGGTTCGTGATGCTGGCCCAGCAGATCGCCCGCACGGTGCTCGGTGTCGACGACGTCCTGCTCGACCCCATCGACACCCACGTCGGCTCGGCCGGCTCCACGTCGGCCAGTCGTCAGACCTGGATGAGCGGTGGTGCCGTCGACGCCGCGTGTCGCGCCGTGCGCGACGAACTGCTCGACCATGTCGCCGTCAGCCGCGGTCTGGTGCGCGACGAACTGCGCATCGACGGAACAGAGGTAGTCGACGGACTCACCGGCACCCGACTCGCCGTCACCTCCCTGATCGGGGAGGTCGACATCGACCGTACGGTCGAGTACCACCACCCTGCCACTGAAGACCTCGACGAGAACGGACAGGGCAACTGTCACGTCGCGTTCGCCTTCGTGGCCCACCGCGCCGTCGTCGACGTCGACCCCGAACTCGGTCTCGTCAAGGTGGTGCAGGTCGCCACCGCGCAAGACGTCGGACGGGTGCTGAACCCGCTCTCGGTGCGCGGTCAGGTGGAAGGCGGCATCGCCCAGGGCCTGGGTCTGGCGGTGATGGAGGAGATCGTGGTCACCGACGGCAAGGTGCGCAACCCGAGTTTCACCGATTACCTGCTACCGACCTTCCTCGACGCTCCCGAGATCGAGATGGTGCTCATCGAGGAGCGCGAACCCAAGTCACCTCTCGGCGCCAAGGGGGTGGGCGAACCCCCGTGCGTCTCGATCACCCCGGCCATCGCCAACGCCATCCGTCAGGCCACCGGTCGCGAACTTCCGCGGGTCCCGGTGCGCCCCTACGACATTTGCCTCTGAACGCGGGTGTGACGACTCGCCGTTTCCCCGCGTTCCCTCTCGGTGGCCCCGCGCCCGTACCATGTTCCCATGACGTCCGAGTTCGTGCCCTTCGACTGCGACAACCACTACTACGAGGCGCTCGACGCCTTCACCCGCCACCTCGACCCTCGTCACGGGGCGCGATGCGTACAGTGGGCCGAAATCGACGGTCGCAAGTACCAGGTCGTCGGTGGTCGGGTGAGTCGCGTCGTCACCAACCCCACCTTCGACCCCATTGCCCCGGCCGGAGCGATGCACGACTACTTCCGCGGTAATCCCGACAAGAAGCATCCGCTCGAGTTCTTGTCGGTGCGCGAGTCGATCCGAGCCGAATATCGCGACCGCGACGCACGAGTCGCCACCATGGACCGTCAAGGCGTCGCCAAGATCTGGCTCTTCCCCACCCTCGGCATGCTGTACGAGGAGTTGCTGAAGCATGACCCCGAAGGTGTCGGCATCATGTTCACGGCGTTCAACCGTTGGCTCCTCGAGGATTGGGGATTCGACCACCTCGACCGCATCTTCGCCGGTCCCTACATCTCGTTGTCATCGGTCGAATGGGCCTGTCGCGAATTGGAGTGGGCGCTCGACAACGGCGCTCGCGTCATCGTCATGCGTCCGGCCGCGCCCCACACGCAGTTCGGTCAGCGCTCGCCGTTCGACGAGATGTACGACCCGTTCTGGGCGCGGGTGAACGAGGCCGGAATCACCACGGTCATTCACGCCGGCGACAGTGGCTACAGCTCGAACGGCTACGCAAACGACGCCTTCTCGGCTCAGTTCTCCGGTGGCGGCTGGAAGCCCTCGATCAAGAGTTTCGCGATCGAGCGGGCGGCGCAGGACTTCATCATCACCTCGGTGTTCGAGAAGTTGTTCGATCGTTTCCCGAATGTTCGCATGGCGTCGGTCGAGAACGGTTCGGAGTTCCTCGGCGACGCGTGCAACAAGCTCACGTCGACCGCCAAGAAGATGCCGGGCTACTTCACCGAGGATCCGGTCGAGACCCTCAGGAAGAACTGGTGGATCAATCCGTTCTGGGAAGACGACGTCCACGAGGTCGCACGCATCATGGGAACCGATCGCGTGCTCTTCGGGTCGGACTGGCCCCACATCGAGGGAATGCCCAACCCACTCGACTACCTGCCCGAGTTGAAGGCCTTCGAGCTGAACGAACAGCGGCGCATCCTGCTCGACAACGTCACCGAACTGAACACCCGCAAGCCGCTCTGATCAGTTCTCACCAAGTGTCGACGACCCGACGACGGCGGCGTCGATCGGGCTCGGGTGCCGAATCGAGAATCGCCGAGATCCATTGTCGAGTTTCTGCGGGGTCGATCACATCGTCGATCTCGAAGTGTCCGGCGACCGACACGGCCTTGCCGTGCTCGTACATCCTCGCCACCATCGCCTCGTAGGTCTTCTCGCGCTCGTCTGGGTCGGCGATGGCTTCGAGTTCACGTCGATACCCGAGGCGCACCGCACCTTCGAGACCCATGCCGCCGAACTCACCCGTCGGCCAGGCGACGCACGCCAGTGGAGCTTTCGTCGACCCGCCCATCATCGCCTGAGCGCCGAGACCGTAACTCTTGCGGAGAACAATCGACACCAGCGGAACGTCGATGTTGGTGCCGATCACGAAGAGTCGACTGCAGTGACGCACGAGAGCGGTCGCCTCGACGTCGGGACCGACCATCATCCCCGGAGTGTCGACAAGTGTGATCACCGGCAAACCATGGGCGTCGCATAACTGCAGGAACCGCGCCGCCTTGTCCGCTCCGTCACTGTCGATCGCCCCACCGATGTGACGCGGATTGTTGGCGACGACGCCAATCGGCCGTCCATCGAGACGGGCCAGAGCGGTGACCATTCCAGGACCGAAGTCCGCTCGCAGTTCGAGAACGCTGTCGACGTCGAATATTCCTTCGATGACGGATCTGACGTCGTACGCCTTCACCCGGTTCTCCGGGATCAGATCGCGCAACGAACTCTGATCGGGAACCGAGTAGTGAGTGATTCGTCCTTGGAAGTACGACAAGTACTTCTTGGCGAGGCGGACCGCGTCGGCGTCGTCGCGGGCCACCAGATCGACGACCCCATTCGATCGCTGCACCGGCAACGGCCCGATTTCGTCGGGTCGGTACACCCCGAGACCACCACCTTCGATCATCGCCGGACCACCCATTCCGATGTTCGACCCTTCACAGGCGATGACCACATCGCAACAGCCGAGGATCGCCGCATTACCGGCGAAGCACTAGCCACCCGTGATTCCGACCAACGGGACCAATCCCGACAAGCGAGCGAAATCGTGGAACGCCCAACAGTCGAGACCGCTGACACCGAGTCCGTCGGTGTCCCCCGGTCGTCCACCGCCGCCCTCGGCGAAGAAAACGAGCGGGATTCGCAGTCGCTCGACGACGTCGAACAATCGATCCTTCTTGCGGTGATTCTGTTGCCCCTGAGTGCCCGCGAGCACCGCGTAGTCGTACGACATCACCGCCGCGCGAGCCGCCCGTCCGTCGAACAGATCGCCGTTCACCGACGCAAGACCAGCCACGAGACCGTCGCTCTGCGTGCGGGCGATCAAGTCGTCGACCGATCGCCGGCGTCGTTGCGCCGCGAGAACCAACGGCCCGTACTCGACGAACGATCCGCCGTCGACCAGATCGGCCACGTTCTCACGAGCCGTTCGACGACCTGACGCATGTCGACGTTCGGTTGCTTCGGTCCGGGCCTGATCCGAACCGAGACGACGGCGTTCTTCGACCTCGAGGCGATCACGACGCTCGCCAGACTCGGATGTCACGGTGGATTGCTCCACCGCTTCGGAACCCGGCCCCACGACGACCAGAGGTTGCCCCTCTTTCACCGTGTCGCCCGCTGCAGCGAGGATCTCGCGAACCACCACCGTCTCGTCCGAGACGATGTCGTGCTCCATCTTCATCGACTCGAGCACCACGATCGGTCGACCGGCGGGAATGGACGTGCCGACCGCGGCGATTGACAACACCGTTCCGTGCATCGGCGCGTGAAGCCGCCGATCAGACATGGTCAGAACGCGACCATGGCGCTACGGGGACCGCGCACCTGCCCTCCCGCCCACGTCACGGCGGACGGATCGATCAATTCGAATTCGGGAATGCGCGCCAACCACGTCTCGATGGCGACACGCAACTCCATGCGCGCGAGATTCGAACCGGCGCAACGGTGAATACCCGCACCGAACGCGACGTGGCGATTGACCGCGCGATCGAGGATCACTTCGTCGGCTCGTTCGAAAACCTCAGGGTCACGATTTGCCCCGGGGAAATTCATCAGGACGCGCTCCCCCGCTTTCATCGGGCATCCGTTGTATTCGACGTCCTCCATCAGTC
>JBJTBM010000032.1:0-9108 GCA_046091365.1 Acidimicrobiia bacterium
TAACTCCCCGATGCCACGATGCGAACCACGGCACCCACCACGTCCTGCTTGTCGTTGACGGCCCCCGAGACGCTGGTCGCTTCGGTCGATGCCGGGGTCGACGTCGTGTCCGCCGATCCGCCGGAATCCCCACCGCACGACGATGCCGTCAGCAGTACCGCCCCCACCACGATCGCGATCCGTCTCATGTGTCCTCCCCGGGTAAATATCGACCTTGACAAATCATATCGTAAAATGTGACGTCACTCGGTCGCGAACTAGCCTTCGCACATGCCCATCCGCTCCCGTGCCCGCTCGGCTCAGGCGGTTCGACGCGACGACGAGATTCTCGATGCGGCCCTGGCTGAGGTGGTGGCGTCGGGAATCGACCCCCTCGGCATGCATCCCGTCGCCCGGCGGGTGGGGGTGACCGCGGGGACGATCTATTCGCGCCACGAGACCCCCGAAGAGTTGGCGGTCGCGGTCTGGACCGAGAGATGTGCGACCGAGATGTCGGTCCTGATCGACGACTGCCTCGCGGTGGCACTCGGCCGACGTGACGGGGTCGACCTCGTCGAACGAGCAGTAGGTGCGAGCCCCCGCGTGCGGGCCGGCCTCGAGATTCTGGCGGTGGCGCAT
This sequence comes from Acidimicrobiia bacterium, assembly GCA_046091365.1. Classification (GTDB taxonomy): domain Bacteria; phylum Actinomycetota; class Acidimicrobiia; order Acidimicrobiales; family Ilumatobacteraceae; genus Casp-actino8. The sequence continues at coordinate 619 of JBJTBM010000032.1, forward strand.
CGGCGACCCGAGTTGGCCGAGATCGTGGTGCCACACGTCCTCGAGCGTCTCGACTGGACGAGCCGCTACGCCCGTGAGCGGGCGCGGATCGCATTCCTGATCGGGATCGTTTGGGGCATCGTCCTGCATGACAACGTCTCCGAGGGCGACCCCGACGTTTGGCGGCTCGCCATGGCCTTGATCGTTCGATCACTCGGTGCCGACTACTCGCTCGCTGAAGGAGATTGGAATCCGGAGCCGGGTGAGAGCATCAACGCCCACACGGGTGACCCGTTGCGTGACGCCCTCGTCGACAGTGCCGCGACCGTGATCGGTCAGGTGGGTCTGCATTCCACCACCGTGTCGCGCGTCGGTCGACGAGCCGGCCTCACCGCGGGTGCGGTGTACACCCAATACACGAGCAAGGACGCGCTGTTGATCGACGCGATTCGGGTGTTGCTCGACGAGGCGGTGAGTGACAACCGACCGCTCACCGACCGAACCGTCGATCGTGTCGAGATGGGCAATGTCGCCGCACACCTGTTGACCCGTGGAGGAGGCGACAAGCGCCGACCGTGGTTGCGTTTCCGGCTCGAGGCGTACGTCGCGGCGAGCCATCGACGCGATCTCGCGGTGGTGCTCGACGAACTGCACGTCGGTGGGCGCACGCGGTATCACGCCATGCTCGCCCCAGCCGGTGTCACACCCGCCGTCGCCGACCTGGTGGCGTTGGTGGGTCAGGCCATCCCGTTGGGACTGGCGGTTCTCGACGCCTACGTCGACGGTCTCGACACCGTCGACTTCCGACACGTCACCATGCCGTTGCTCGGCTACGTGGCCGATGCCGCCGGCGCACCCTGAGTCAGGATTCCATCAACCGTTGCAGGACGCGCCGGAACTCGACCGTGTGGCGGTCGCTGCGAACGTGAACTTGCCCACGATCGAGGGGCACGGTCTTGTCGCGTAGTCTCTCGATCACGCGCAGATCCTCGGCGAAGATCTTCATCTCGTAGTCGATGGCGGCCTGGTGGTCGGCGGGGGTATGCACGTCGTTGCGAATCATGACGATGTGCACGCGCGTGCGTTCGAGGGTCATGGGCTGGCACCACATGACGATGGCGTTGACCATGCCGGTCATCGGAATTTCGAGTCGCAAGTTCGCAGTGAAGGGAACGCGATAGTCGTACCGCATCAGGCGGTCCTGCAACAACGGATGCTCGCCGGTGGCCACCAACGGATCCTCGTGGTTCTCGATGACGTGCGGGTAGTGCACCACGAAGCCCCAGCCGTCGGGGATGCGTTCGGTTGAGTACTCCTTCACCAAGCGGTCCTTGTCGGAACCGAAGGTGCCGGCGTGAACGTAGGGAAAATGACTGAAATCGAGGAAGTTGTCGATGGCCTGTGCGGCCGCCGCTTCGATGTCGACCGGCGGCATCCAGACCTTGGTGAGCGTTTCGTCATCCCATTCCGGGATGTGCAGGACGTCGGCGACCGGTTGCTCGGGGGCGATCCACAACAACCCGTATCGCTCCTGGGTGAGCGGGGCGGTCAGACGCGCCGGCGGCAAGGTGGCGTCGGGCCCGAGGGCCGGCACGTGCGCGCACGATCCCTCGGCGTCGAACTCCCAGCCGTGGTACGGGCAACGCAGGCAACCCTGCGTCACGAGACCATCGCTGAGTCGGGCGTTTCGGTGTGGGCACACATCGAGGAACACCCGAAGTCGACCGTCGAGACGCGCGACGACATAGGCGTCACCGACCAATTCCACCCGTGTGGGTTCGCTTCCGAAAGATTCGACGCGCCCGACGGGGTGCCAGGCGCGTCGCAGTTGCGACGAGACGTTGGTGATCGACGTCATCTCTCTTCGCGCTCGTAAGGGATGCCCAACGCGGCCGGTGCCCCCAGACGTCGGTGGGCGAATCGGCTCGACACCAGAACGAGGACGACGATCGTCATGAAGAAAGGTAGGGCGTCGAGAATGTCGCCGCTGATGTCGACACCACGTGCCTTTAAGGTGCTGCTCAACGACTGCAGGGCACCGAACAGGTACGCACCGAGCAGTGTGAGACTGGGACGCCAGAACCCGAAGATCACGAGTGCGATGGCGATCCAGCCGGCGCCCTTGGTCATTCCGTCCACCCACGTGGGCACGATGGCCAAACTGTAGAAGACACCACCCACTCCGGCGAGCGCCCCGCCGAGGATGGTGTGAATGTAGCGATAGCGGATGACGCTGATACCCATGGCGTCGGCGGTCTGTGGAGACTCGCCGACGGCGCGCAACTGCAGACCGACTCGGGTGCGGAAGAGGTAGATCGTGGCCAGAATCGCGAGCAACCACGAGACGTAGGTCAACGAGGTCTGACGGAACAGAACGGGACCGAGTACCGGCATGTCGGCGAGTCCGAGCACGTCGAGGTTGCGGATCGGGTGGGGCACCGGAGTCTTGGCCACCTTCCAGATGTTCGCGAAGTAACTGCTCAGACCGACGGTGCCCGCGAAGATGGTGATGGCCAGGCCGGCCACGGTCTGGTTCGTCTTGAGCGTGACGCACAAGAAGGCGAGCAGGGTCGACACCAGTCCTCCGGCGAGGGCACCGACGAGGATCGACGCGGTGATCACGAACCACGGGCTGCCACCGATGTGCAGACAAGCCCAGGCCCCTGACACCCCGCCGATGAGCATCGTGCCCTCGACCCCGAGGTTGAGGACTCCGCTGCGTTCGGTGAGGATTCCGCCGAGGGCCGCGAAGAACAGTGGGGTTCCGTAGAAGATCGCCGAGGAGATGATGGTGACGAAGATGTTCGAGTTCACGGTTCCACCGTCACGATGCGTCGCGAATTGAACTTGATGCGGTACTTGATCAGGATCTCTCCGGCCACCGCCGTGAACAGGATCAGTCCTTGGAGCGTCCCCACCAGTCCACTCGGGAAGTCCGGACCTTGGAGCGAGTATCCCGCTTTGGTGAGTCCACCGATGAAGATGGCCACCGCAACCGTGGTGATCGGGTTGCGACGGGCGAGTGCCGCGACGACGATGCCGGTGTAGCCGTACCCCGCCATCTGCACGCCCTTGGCATCGAGAAGGCCGCGGAAGTTGCCCACGTCGGCGGCTCCACCGAGACCGGCCAGTGCCCCCGAGAGTGCGAGCACGATGACGATCGTCGATGACGTCCGGATTCCGGCGTATCTGGCCGCTTTTGGTGAATCGGCGATGACGCTCACCTCGAAACCGAAACGCGTGCGTTTGTACAGGAACCAAATGCTCACCCCGGCGAGAATCGCGATCAGAAACGCGATCGGTACGGCGACCCCGAACACCGTGTAGGTGTTCCATACAGCACGATCGGCGATGTTCTTCCCTTTGGGAAACTGGGGAGAATCCGGGTTGCGCCAGAACGACTTGGAGTTGAAGATCAGGTAGTTCAACAGAATTCCGGCGAGATAATTCATCATCAGCGAAGTGATGATCTCGTTGGTGTCGAAACGCGCGCGCAAGATGCCGACGATGGCCGCGTACACCGATCCGAACAACATGCCGGCGAGGCACGAGAGCGCGATGGTGACACCGGTCGGTGTGCCGTCGAGGCTGATTCCCACCCACGCCGCACCGACGGCCCCCATGTAGAACTGTCCCTCACCACCGATGTTGATGAGACCCATCCGGAAGGCCACGGCGGCACACAGTCCGGTGAACGCCAAGGGGGTGGCCATCTCGAGGGCACCCGAGAACGCGCGCTTTCCGGCGAATCCGCGTTCGAAAATGCGTTGATACACATCGAGCGGGTTCTTCCCGGTGATCCGCAGCACGACGGCACCGAGCAGCAAGGCGCCGACGAGAGAGATGAGCGGTACCGCCCAATTCAGCCACCTGGGTTGCTCGAGACGTCGTTCGAGACGCAGGGGCGATCTCACGGCGTGGGCTCCTTCGTGTCACTACCACCCATGGTGAGACCGATTCGTTCGCGATCGGCACCGTCGGCTGGTACGTCGTCGACAATGCGACCCTCGTACATGACGAGGATGCGATCGGCCAGCGACATGATCTCGTCGAGATCCTCGCTGATCAACAACACGCCCACTCCGTCGTTCGCGGCCGCGACCAACTTTTCGCGGACCACCTCGATGGCTCCGACGTCGAGTCCTCGCGTCGGCGAGGCGGCGATCAACACTTTGGGCAGAGCGGAGAACTCGCGCGCGAGAAGAACCTTCTGCACGTTTCCGCCCGACAACAGACGCACCGGTGTGGTGGTGGCGGGGGTCTTGACGTCGTAACGCTCGACGAGCGTCGAAGCCTGCTCGCGGATGGCCCGGCGCTTGAGCAACCGGAATCGCGAGATCTGGGCCGATCGGTAGTTCTTGAGGGCCAGGTTGTCCTCGACCGAATGGCCGGCGGCCAGACCGGTGTGCAGTCGGTCCTCGGGGACGTGCGCGATGCCGCGCGAAATCGCCGAACGGGCCTTACCGGACTTGACCTCGTCGGCCATGACGGCGATCTGCCCGCTCGTCGACGCCCGCATGCCCGAGATCACCTCGGCCAATTCGCGCTGACCGTTGCCCGCGACTCCGGCCACGCCGACGATTTCTCCGCGCCCGACGGTGAACGACACGTCGTGCAATGAGCGACGGCCTCGATCGTCGCTCGCCGACACCCGGTCGACGCGCAGGATGGTGGTCGAGGTGTCGGCGGGATGGGCGCGCACGACTCGCTCGAACTCGACCGAGCGCCCGACCATCATGCTGGCCAATCCTCTCGTCGACGTTTCACTGGTGTCGACGGTGCCCACGGTGCGACCACCACGAAGCACCGTCACCCGGTCGCTGACCGCCATCACCTCGCCGAGCTTGTGCGAGATGAAAATGACGGATCGACCCTCATCGGCCATCGCGCGCAACGTGGCGAACAACGAACGCGCCTCGGCCGGGGTCAGAACGGCGGTCGGTTCGTCGAGGATCAAGACGCGGGCGCCGCGGTAGAGCACCTTCAGAATCTCGACCCGCTGTTGCTCGCCGACGCTCAATTGCCAGATGCGAGCCGAGGGGTCGACGGCGAGCCCGTATCGATCGGAGAGTTCCTTGACCCGAGCGGCGACCTGGGCCTCGTTCATGAACAGCGATCCACCGGACTCGCCCAACACCACGTTCTCGGCCACGGTGAACGTCGCGACGAGCCGGAAGTGCTGGTGAACCATGCCGATACCGGCCTCGAGTGCATCGCGTGGCGACGAGAAGACCCGCTGCTGACCGCTCACTTCGACGTGACCCTCGTCGGGTCGGTAGAGGCCGGTGAGGATGTTGGAGAGTGTGGACTTCCCGGCGCCGTTCTCGCCCAACAAAGCGTGCACCTCGCCAGCGCGAATTTCGAGGTTCACACCGTCGTTGGCCACCACTCCGGGGAAACGCTTCACGATCCCCGACATGCGCACGGCGATCTGCTCGGCCACTCTCACCCTCCCATGACCGTGTGCGGTCGACATCCAAACCCTAGACGACCACTCCGGTAACGAAGAAGGGGGCGGGCCGAGTGGCCCGCCCCCTTCGGGAATCCGAAACGAATCCGGTCAGCTGGCGGGAATCTCGCCGTCGATACCCTCGACGAGATATGCCATCGACATCAGTTCGTCGAAGGTGTGGGCGACTCCATCGGCCAGAACCTCGTTGCCTTGGTTGTCCTTGATGGGACCGGTGAACTCCGAACCGGGTGCGGCCTTGAGTTCCTCGAGACGAGCATCGATGGCGGCCCGGGTCTCGGCCGACACGCTGTCGCCGTAGGGGGCCAACTTCACGAAGCCATCAGCAAGGTTGCCGTAGTAGTTGCCACTGGTCCACGTGCCATCCAGCACCTGCTGGATGCGCGGGATCTCGTAGATGTCCCAGTGGTAGGTCGTGGCTGTCAACCACACCGACGGATAGTTCGCACTCTGGTCGGTGTTGTAACCGGTCCACAGCACGCCGGTGGCGGCCGAAGCGGCGTCGCCGGTGGCCGGCGAGTCGACACCCTTTTGACCGAGAACGTCGACGCCCTCGGCGATGAGGGCCTCAGCGGCCTGCTTCTCCTTGGCCGGATCGAACCACGTGTTCAACCAGACGACCTTCACGGTGGCATCGGGGTTCATCGCGCGCACGCCCAAGGTCCAGGCGTTCGCACCGCGAACCACCTCGGGAATCGGGAACGACGCGAGATAGCCGAGCTTGCCCGTCTTCGACGCGGCGCCAGCGGCCATGCCGGCGAGGTAATCGGTGTCTTCGGCGGCACCGTAGAACTGCGCCATGTTGGTGGACGTCATGTAGCCCGTCGCGAATTCGAAGCACACGTCGGGGTGCGCCGCAGCGGCCTCGACGAAGGCGTCCTGGAAACCGAACGAAGTGCCGAAGATGACGGTGTTACCGTCGGCGATGAGATCTTCGATGGTCTGAGCCACCTCGGGTCCCTCGGGCACGTTCTCCTTGTAGGTGGTCTCGACGGCATCTCCGAAGTGCTCCTGGACTGCGAGGCGCGCCTCGTCGTGAGCCTGGGTCCAGCCGCCGTCATTCGTCGGTCCGACGTACACCCACGCGGCCTTCAACGGACCTTCTTCGGGTTTGCAGTTGACGACCTCGGCATCAGTCGTGGGTGCCTCGGTGCTCGGGGCTTCGCTGCTCGATGAGCCGCCATCGTCACCGCCACAGGCCACGAGGCCGATGGCGAATGCCGCGGTCAGCAACATCGGAGCGAACTTCTTGTTCGTTCTTTTCATGAATTCCTCCCTCAGGGTCGGCCCGGGGTAGACCGACGTTTCGACCCTAGTCCGCCGAACGTTCCCGCCCGATCAACCCGAACGGAATGTAAACACCCCATTCACACGGGTTTTCGGACCCGGAAAGGGGGATCAGACGAGTCGCAGATCGGGCAGGTACAGAACCCGGTCGCCGGCTCGGGATCGCAGGGCCCGGGACAGCGATCGTGAGCGCGACACCACCGTGACGGGGTACCCCTTGGCGACCAGTTCGTCATACAGGTCGGCGAAGCGATGGTCGCCGCTGCCGATCACGAAATGGGTGTAGCGCTGACGTTCAGCCTCGATCGTGGCCGCCTCGATGAGAGCCAGATCGGCGCCATCGGGCCCGGGTCGCCGCACGACCCGGGCCGGCTGCCAGGCCTGTTGGACGGCCAACGCGTGGATGCCGTTGCAGCCGGTGCCGACGACCACGTGGTCGCCCGGCCGGTGGCCTGCGACGGAGCAGTAGTCGCGAAAGCACCGACCGATCACCCAGGGGTCGGTGACCCTCGGGTCGCCGATGAGGTTGTCGGCGTCGAGCAGGTGGAGTCGACGGGTCGGCGTTGTCCTGGTGGTCGTCGTCTTGGTCGTCTTCATGGTTGTCCTTTCGTCGGGTGGCTGGTGTCGAGAAGAACGACCTGAACCACCCCCGGTGTGCGCGCGCACATCTGGCGGACGGACCGTCGTTCGGGATCCCATGACAGATTCGAAAATCAGCGTGTTCTACTCGCCGGAGTTCTCGATCGACGGCGGATTCGCCACCGTCGGCAAGTCCGCCGTACTGGCTCGGGACCTTCGGGAGCGCCCGATCGAGGGCGTCGAGTTGCGCCGTCCGGCGCCCATCGAGATCGACGCCATCACCCGGGTGCACGATCCCGACTACGTCGACGCGGTCCTGGCCGGTCGGCGCGGGCAATTCACCGAGCACGGCGAGGAGTTCGTGAAATCGGTGTTGGCGAGCACGGCGGGTGTGGTGCGCGCGGTGGAGTCGGCCGTGGCGTCGGGAGGTGCCGCGGGGTCCCTGTCGAGCGGGTTGCACCACGCGCGCTTCGATTCCGACTCGGGCTACTGCACCTTCAACGGACTCGTGGTCGCGGCGCTCCGGGCCCTTGACATCGGGGCGCGAAGAGTCCTGGTGCTCGACTTCGACGCCCATTGCGGTGGTGGAACGGCCAGTCTCATCCAGAGATTGCGCGAACAGGGAATGGACGGAATCGAACAAGTCGACGTCTCGGTTTCGTCATTCGACAATTACCCTCGCCGACCCTGGGCGCATTGTGTCGTCGTGTCCGGCAACGAGTATCTCGCCGCGATCGACGAGGCTCTGGACTCGATCGTCGACCCGGAGGCGATCGACCTCGTGATCTACAACGCCGGCATGGATCCGCATGAGCGTGCCGGCGGAGTGTCCGGTGTCGACGATCGGGTGATCCGCGAACGTGAGTCGCGGGTGTTCTCGTGGGCGGCCGAGCACGGATCGCCGATCGCGTGGGTTCTCGCGGGCGGCTATCCGTCGGGCGGTTTCGACGTGACCGCAGTGGCGAACCTGCACCGCATCACGATCGAAGAGGCCGCGCGAGTCGCGGCGAGTCAGCCGAAGTCGACGACGACTGCGGCGTCGGCCACCGACTGACGCTTGATGCGCGAGGTGACGGCACTCGACCACGTGAGCAGACGGAACTGGATCGCGTATTTCGCCCGCATCGCGACGTTCACCGGCTCACAATCCGCACCCGTGACCACTCGGGCCGTCG
>JBJTBM010000033.1:0-2029 GCA_046091365.1 Acidimicrobiia bacterium
CAACGCCGAGGTGGCCGACTCGCTCGACGCCATCAAGGCCATCTGCTACCGCTACGCGTCGCAGTCGGGTCTGACCGTCTCCATCGACGACGTCAAGACTCCGGCCGCCAAGCGCGGGTTGCTCGACGACTTCGAGGCCCAGGCCGAAAAGGTGGAGGGCCAGTTCAAGCGCGGCATCATCACCGACGGCGAGCGCCGTCAGCAAGAAGTGCGCATCTGGACCGATGCCACCGAACAGGTGCGGGCCGCCATGGAGAAAGAGTTCAAGGCCGCTCGCTTCAACCCGATCGAGATGATGGTCGGCTCGGGAGCCCGCGGAAACATGACGCAGATGCGTCAGATCGCCGGCATGCGCGGCCTGGTGGCCAACCCCCGTGGTGACATGATCCCCCGTCCGATCAAGCGGAACTTCCGCGAGGGCCTCGAGACACTCGAGTACTTCATCGCCACCCCGGGTGCCCGTAAGGGATTGGTCGACACCGCTTTGCGTACCGCCGACTCCGGCTACCTCACCCGTCGCCTGGTCGACGTGGCGCAGGAACTCATCGTGCGCGATGAGGACTGTGGCACCACGTTGGGTGTGTGGATCGAGGGAGTGCAGCCCGACAGTGCGAACCGTCGCTCGTACATCGAGACCAAGTTGTACGGTCGCGCGCTCGCCGTGGACACGCCGTTGTCCGATGGCACCGTCGTGCCGCGTAACACGATCGTCGACGACGCCTTGATGGCCACGTTGCGTGACGACTCGGCGACGAATCGCGTGCGCGTGCGTTCCGTGCTCACGTGTGACGCCGAGTTGGGCGTGTGCGCGTTGTGCTACGGCCGCTCGCTGGCCACCGGCAAGCCCATCGAGCTCGGCGAGGCCGTCGGCGTCATCGCCGCGCAGTCGATCGGTGAGCCCGGAACCCAGTTGACGATGCGTACCTTCCACACCGGTGGTGTGGCGGGTAAGGACATCGCCGGTGGTTTGCCCCGTGTCGTTGAGCTGTTCGAGGCCCGCACCCCCAAGGGCTCGGCGCGTCTGGCCAAGGCCAGCGGTGTCGTGCGCATCGGCGAGGACGAAGGCAAGGGCATCCCGGTCACGGTGGTCGAGGACTCCGGTGAGGAGTCGTTGATCACCCTGCCCACCGGAAGCCGCCCGATCGTCAAGGACGGCCAGGAGGTCGTCGCCGGTGAGCCCATCACCGACGGTCCTTTCGATCCCAAGGAAGTCATGGAGATCAAGGGCATCCGCGAGACGCAGCTGTACATCGTCGAGGAAGTGCAGAAGGTGTACCGCGATCAGGGTGTGTCGATCCACGACAAGCACATCGAGCTCATCGTGCGTCAGATGACGCGGCGTGTCAGCGTGCAGGAGACCGGGGACACCGAGTTCCTGCCCGGCGAGCGCACCGACGCCAAGACGTTCCGTGACACCAACCGTTCCATGGTCGAGCAGGGCAAGCGTCCCGCCGAGGGCCGTCCGGAACTGATGGGAATCACCAAGGCGTCGCTGGCCACCGAGTCGTGGCTGTCGGCCGCCTCCTTCCAGGAGACCACCCGAGTGCTGACCGAGGCCGCCATCGACGGCCGTGGCGACACGTTGAACGGTCTGAAGGAGAACATCATCATCGGAAAGCTCATCCCGGCCGGTTCGGGCATGATGCGCTACCGGGACTTCGGCATCGACGCCCCGGACTACGTGCCCATGTCCACGTACCACTCCGAGGACGAGGGTCCTGCCGACGTCCTGAGCGGACGTTGGGAGGGCCAGAGCGCCGGATCGGGCGAGGCCTGATCCGACCCGGTTTCGACCCTCGGCGGGACGGGTTGCCGTTCTCCGAGGGTCGCTCGTAACATCACAGGGTCCTGCGAACAGGTCGTTCGCGGGGTTCGCCACACACCGCAAGTCCGAGTCGCCCCGCGAGTCGGTGACACGAAGAGGTCGAAGAGTGCCCACAATTCAGCAGCTGGTCCGCCAGGGTCGCAGCACGAAGTTCAGCAAGACCAAGACGCCGGCCCTCAAGGGGTCGCCGCAGCGTCGTGGTGT
>JBJTBM010000034.1:0-16151 GCA_046091365.1 Acidimicrobiia bacterium
AAAGTGTGTGAAGAGTCGACCAAACGTTCCCAACCGCACTCAGCCGTTCTCCCACTCCTCGTTGTTGGCGGCGATCGTCTCCCGGAGGCTCTCCTTGGAGGACCGCACTTTGTCGGCGAACTCCTCGTCGGTGATGTCGCCCAACTCCTTGCGCAGTTGGTCCAGGAACCCCTTGTCGTCGAGCATCTCGAGCATCCTCTCGTCGGTGGCCCCGAGTTCGGGCAGCCCGTACAGGGGGTCGTCGTCCTCGTGGTCGAGCACGCCGTACAAGTCGTCATCGTGTTCCGTCGTCATGATTCCCTCGTCTCTCCCCGGACCACCCGGCCCGGACACTTCTCGAACGACGCACATTCGACGAACTGTGCACCCAGCCGACCCCGAAAGCGGGCGGTACCCTGACGGCATGTTCACGGGCATCGTCGAGGAATTGGGCACCGTGGTGTCGTCCCAACCAGTCACCACCGAGTGGGGCGCCGGGCTGCGTCTACGTATTGTCGCCTCCACGGTGTTGGAGGGTTCCGGACTGGGTGCCTCCATCGCCGTGAACGGCTGCTGCCTCACGCTGGTGGATCAAGGAGTCGACGGTGGTTCGGGCTGGTGGGACACCGACGTGTCGCAGGAAACCCTCGACCGCACCACGACCGGTTCGTTGCAGGTGGGCGATCGGGTGAACCTCGAACGTCCAATGGCATTGGGTGATCGCCTGGGCGGACACATGGTGCTCGGCCACGTAGACGGGGTCGGCGAGGTGGTTTCCCCCGCCCCCGATCTGGTGGTGCGCGTTCCGGCCGCGATGATGCGTTACCTCGTCGAGAAGGGTTCGGTCACCGTCGACGGCATTTCACTGAACGCGTTCGACATCACCGACGCCACCTTTCGTGTGGCCGTGATTCCGCACACCGCCGAGGTGACCACGCTCAGTTTCCGGCCCACGGGATCAAAGGTGAACCTGGAGATGGATGTGTTGGCCAAGCACATCGAGCGCCTGGTCGCGCCGTATCAGGGGTAGTCAGCCGATGTCGGTTGGCGACAAACGTTCCGACATCCGCTTCAGGGCCAAGCCCCCCACGATGCTGGCGGCGAACAAGCAACCGTTGCCGACCGCTCCCAACACCAGACTGTTGCTGATCTCCTCCAAGTCGTCGACGTTCGCGTCGAGACTCGAGATACGCGATGCCAATACGATTCCGACGGCGTACAGAACGAACCACACGACGAACTGATTGTTGCGCGAGAGGTTCCGCCAACTCTCGTCGACGTGGCCGTTGGCCCGCGATCCACGCGAGATCTTGTCGGTTTCGATGAGCAGACTGGCGGGAATGTAGGCGTTGGCGAAGGGAATGAACCATCCGCCGACACTGAATCCGCGTGACCACTTGCGGTTGCCATTCCAGAGGCTCTGACCCGCCTTGTACGACCGGAAGGAGAAGATGATGAGCAGAACGAACGTCGCGAGCATCGAAATCGCGAACACCGAGTCGATGGTGTCGTAGGCATCGGCGCGGTTCATGAAGTCTTCCAATGCCGAATCGTCGAACGTGTCGAGGAACTCGTTCAGGGATTGATCCACGCCGAACGCCAGCAACCCCCGAACCGCGGCGACCACGCCCGACAACCACAACATGCCGAAGGTCCATTTGGCCAACATCGGACTCAGGGACTCCCGAGGGACCGCGACCGACGACGCGAACCCGGGCGGGGGCGGGGGCGGGAAATCACTCATGTTCGAACCATAAGCCGAACTCGATCACCCGCCGAGGATGACCCCATCGACTGCTCACACTGATTTCAATCAGACCCGCCGTCCGCTCGGAACCTCGACACACCCTCGGCGTACTCTGCGAACATATGTTCGTAGCACGCGACGTTCCACGCGGAGTTCTACGAGCACCATCGAAAGGAGGGACGCGATGAAACAGGCACCAGCCGCGACGGGAACGACCGCGACTCCCCTATCCGGCCTGACCTTGGCCGACGCACGTGCCGAACTGATTCATCTCAAGCGCGAGCGCGCGGTCATCGACGCCCGCATCCTGGCCGTCACCGCGCACATCGATTCCTTGGCCACCGCCGAGCACCCCGAGTTCGCCATCTCCGAGCACGAGTTGGTGGCGCACGCAGGCATGACCAGTCGCGAGGCCCGCGACACGGTGGCGCGCACGCATATCACCGACATCGCTCCCCAATTCGCGTCGATTCTCGCCTCTGGCGACACGACCATCGCTCACCTCGACGCCGTCGGGCGCGGACTCCGAATCGCCGGCGACGATCGCGACGCGTTCCTCGCCCACATGCCCCAGCTCGCCGAAGCCGCCACCACGATGTCGGCCGGCGATTTCGCCGCACTCGTGCGCACGACCGCCAAGTCGGTCCAGTCCGACGACGGATTGGCGGTCTTCGAGCGTCAACAGCGCGAGACCTACCTCAAAACCTGGACCGACCGTGAGGGCATGACCCAACTACGTGGTCAATTCGATCCCGTCAGCGGTGCCGCACTCGCCACGTTGATCGAACAACAGAAAGAGCGCATGTTTCACTCCGGAGATCGCGACGTCCCGGTGAACGTCGCGCCGGGCATCGAGCCCAACGATCACCGACGAGCGCACGCGCTCTTGACCCTCGTCGGCCACGTGGCCGTCACCGACCACGCCGTTCGCCCCCCGCGAGCCGAAGTGGTCGTGCACATCGATCTCGCCACGTTGATCGGCGGTCTGAACGAGCGCGGTGTGTGCCGCACCGCCCAGGGCGCCGAGATTCCGGCCCATACCGCACGCCGTCTGGCCTGCGAGGCCGAGATCATTCCCGTCGTTCTTGGCGGCGACGGAGCACCACTCGACGTCGGCCGATCACGACGACTCGCCACGATCCACCAACGTCGCGCGCTTGAGGCGGTCCATCCCACCTGCGCCATCCCCGACTGTGACGTCGGCTTTCATCGATGTCAGATCCATCACATCGACTACTGGGAAAGTGGTGGCCGAACCGACCTGGACAATCAGGTCCCGCTGTGTTCCAAACACCACCATGCCGCCCATGAGGGAGGCTGGCGCCTACATCTCGACCCCCGAACCCGGGAACTCACGGTCGTGGTCCGGCAGTGAGCGAACCGACCCGCGAGCGTCAGCCGGCGGCCGGAGCCTTGCGCTTGCGGATCTTGGCCACACCCCGCTGGCTCGCCAACGCCACCGCGATGATCAACGTGGTGCCTTGGAACATCGGGTTCACCCAATACGAATCGGTGCCCACCACCAACTGCAAACCCTTGATACCGAAGGCCAGGGCGAACAGGGCGATGAATGTTCCACCCACGTTCGGGCGACCCTTCAACTGCGAGGCCCCGAAGAACACCGCCGCGATCGCCGGGAACAAGTAGTTCGGGCCGGTTGCCGAGGTGAACAGACCCACCTTGGCACTCAACACCACGCCGGCCACTCCGGCCAAGAACGACGACGCCACCAGCGATCCCCACATGATGCGGTCAGTGCGCAGACCCGCCAGACGGGCCGCTTCCGGGTTGCCACCAGTGGCATAGATGAACCGGCCGATCGGTGTGTGCTCGAGCACGAACCAGCAGATCAGTCCGATGACCGCCAAGTAATAGAACACCACCGGGATTCCCAGCAGGTCACCACGGCCGAATCGCTCGAAGGTGTCCGAAAAGGTGCCCGTGATCTGACGATTGAACGACAGCTTCAACACCAACGCGCTCACCACTTGTCCGATGCCGAGCGTGGCGATGAACGAGTTCACCTTGAGCTTCACCACCACGAATCCCGAGACAAAGCCCACACACGTGCACACCAAAACCGCGATGAGCGCGGCGAAGCCGACCGGCATGTTGAACGATCGGCTCTTCTCATCGGAGAGGAAACACGTGATCACGACCGACAACGACATCACGGCGCCAATCGACAAATCGAACGTCGACGCACAGAACGGGACCAAGAACGCCAGAGCCAGGATGCCGACCGCCACATTCTCGCCCATGATCAGCTTCGCACTGGCCACGCTCAAGAACGTGTCGGTCTTCCAGATACCGAAGATCACCATGAATGCGCCCCACAGATACAGGGCGCTGAACCGGTCGAGGCCGAGCGTGGTGAGCAACGACTTGCGCGGCGCACTCATCGCACCACCAGTCGCCCCGTTCGCCGTCGTGCCGGCGGATTCCGTGTTTGCTGACATCTACTTCCCCTCGCTCTCGAAACGTGAATTCACTTCTGGGCCACCAGGCTCGAACCGGCCAACAACACCTGATCAATACGCTCGGCCATGGATGCCGCCCCCGACCCGGCGTTGCGCAACACCTCGTCGACGATCGCGCCGCGGTGCATCACGATGACCCGGTCACACAGACGGGCCAACTCGGCCGAATCCGTCGAGGCCACCACGACCGCCGAACCATTGGCCGCCGACGAGTCCACGAAGGTGTGGATCTCCTCCTTGGCGCCGACATCGACGCCCTGGGTCGGCTCGTCGAGCAAAAACACGCGCGGCTCCAGACGGAAACTGCGCGACATCATCACCTTTTGCTGATTACCACCCGACAAGGTGCTGATGGGTGCCTCACTGCCGGTGGTCACCACCGAGAGCCGATCGATCCAGACCTGAGTCTCGGCCTTTTCCTTCTTGTGATTCAGCCGCAAGCCGGTCTTGTTGCGCTTCACGTTGGCGATGGTGGTGTTCGAGCGGACGCTCATGAGCGCGATGATGCCGTTCCGTAACCGGTCGGCCGGCACGAAAGCCATGCCCGCCGCGATCGAGGCGCCGGGGTCGGCCGGCTTCAGCGGCGTGCCGTCGATGAACACGTCACCCAACCGGTCGATGGCACCCGACAGCGACGGAATGAGCGTGTCGCGTCCCGAACCGGTGAGGCCGGCCACGCCGAGCACCTCACCCGGACGCACCTCGAACGACACCTCGTTGAGCCCCAGCCCGGTGAGGTCGGCGACCTTCAGTCGAGGGGGCAGGCTGGCATCGACCGTGCGTTCGACGGTTGCCGCCGTCACCTTGCGCCCGACGATCAACTCGATGAGCGACGACATGTCGAGTTCGGACGTCTTGCGTGTCGCGACCACCTTGGCATCGCGCAGCACGGTCACGCGATCGGCGATCTCGAACACCTCTTCGAGGTGATGCGACACGAACACCACCGAAATGCCGCGAGCCTTCAAACGCCGCACCGCCTCGAACAGACGGTCGACGTCGGCGCCGGGCAACGACGCCGTGGGCTCGTCGAGGATGAGGATCGAAATGCTTTGTTCGGCATCCTGCAACGCGCGGGCGATCGCCACGCCCGTGCGCGCGGCACCGCCGAGAGCGGCCACCGGCACCCGCACGTTGATGTCGAATCCGAGGTCGAGCAGGGCCTGCTTGGCGCGCTTGGTTTCCTCGCGCCACTTGATGCGCTTGGCGAAGCCGGTGCGGTATCCGAACCCGAGCGCGAGATTCTCGACGGCGCTCACCGCTTCGACCAAGCCGAGGTCCTGATGCACGAAGCGGATGCCCGCTGCCGCGGCGGCTTGGGCATCGCCCATGGCGAAGAGTTCGTCGCGCATGGTCACGTGATGGCCGGGATCGGGTTGGTGGAATCCGGCCAGCACCTTGATCAATGTCGACTTACCCGAGCCGTTCTGGCCGACCAGGGCATGCACCTCGCCCTCTTCGACGTCGAAAGACGCGTTGTCGAGCGCCAACTGACCCGGGAAGGTCTTGGAGAGCGAAAAGATCTGCAAAATCTTCGTCATGTCCCGATATCCCCCGTGTGTCCCCTCTGCCCCCCGACGCTCGAAAACGCCATGGTTTCCGAAAGGTAGTCTCCCCGACCGCCAGAATCCGCCTCCAAGCCCTGCGTCGATGCCGTCGGCCCCGTGCCGGAGTGCGAGACGCGATCTCGGCTCCGTGCCGGTCACCATGATTGCCCGACGCGGTAATTGACTGTAGGGTCAGTTCGCTAACTGAGGGGGAAGCGTGAATACGCGCGTGAACAAGTCCCCCGAAGGTGTGCACCGACACAATTCAGCACCGACACAATCCAAAGGGGAGAAAATGCGTAAAGGAACCCGTCGGGTAGCCGCCGCCGTCTTCGCTCTCGGCCTCGTTGCCGCCGCCTGTGGTGGCGACGACTCGGGCTCGAGCGATTCGACCGAGGCCCCCGCATCGTCAGAGGCACCGTCCACCGAGGCACCGTCCACCGAGGCGCCGGCCGGAGGCGATGAAGTCGCCGCCGCGCAGGCCATCGTCGACGAGCTTCGCGTGATCCCGACCGAAATCGGCGTCACCGTCGGACCCTCGGCCGCCGTGCCGACCGGACTCAAGGTCGCTTGGTTGGCCTGTGAGCTTCCGAGCTGCACCGAAGTGGGCGAGGACTGGCCCGCCATCGCCGAGGCCCTCGGCTGGGAACTCAAGGTCATCAACGTCGAGAGTGCATCTCCCGGCGCGGGCGTGCAAGAGGCCATCGATTGGGGTGCGAACTACATCGCCATCTCCGGATCGCCGGTCGCCGCCTTCCAGGAGCAGTTCGACGCCGCCGTGGCCGCGGGCATCAAGTTCGCCTTCGCCTACAACGGTGAGGCTCCCGCCGACGGCATCTTGACCTCGATCAGCGGCAACGAGGCGGTGTACAACGCCGGCAGTCGCATCGCGAACTACATCATCGCCGACAGTGGCGCCGCGGCCAACGTGCTCATGGTGAACATCCAGATGTTCCCCGTGCTCGTGGCCGAGGAGAACGGCATCAAGGACACCCTGGCTGCCGGCTGCAAGGCCTGCACCTTCGACGTGCTGCCCGTGACCATCCCGGACATCGGCGTGAACATCCCCAACTTGGTGGCCTCGTACCTTCAGGAGCACCCCGAGACCAACTACATCTCGTACGCGTTCTCAGCACTGCCCATCGGCGTGACTGCCGCTCTGGAGAGCGCTGGTCTGCTCGGTCAGGTGACCCAGGTCGGCGTCGACTTCGACACCACCGGTCTGTCGGAGATCGTGGCCGGCACGCACCGTGCCTGGACCTCGAACCCCAAGGCCTACTCGTCGTGGGTCATGGCCCACGCGATGGTGCTCGACGCGGTTGGTGACGAGTTCACCGAGCGCGAGGCGGCCGAGACGCTGCCCACGATGATCGTGGACGACGCCGACACCGCTCAGGGCATCCTCGACGGCAGCCCGCTGCAGAACTGGAAGGGACCGGAAGGCTACGCCGACCAGTTCCTGGCTCTGTGGGGCCTCTCCTGATCGAGGCCTGACGGTCGAGTCAGCCCGACACGCGGCTGACTGGTTCGAATGGGACCGGGTGCCTTGGCACCCGGTCCTTTTCGTTGTGCCGGGTGCCTCGACTCTCACTATGGCGCACGCCTCGGACCCTCGGCGCGAGTACCGTGAACGACGTGTCAGAAGCGGACGCCCCACGGGATGCGCATGATCTCGCCGATCTCCGCCGGCGCATCGACGACCTCGATCGTCGCCTGATCGAGGTTCTCGCCGAACGCATCGCGGTGTGCCACGACGTGGCCCGCATCAAGGAACACACCGACACTCCGATCATCCAACCCGAACGGGTGCGCGCCGTGCTCGAGGGCCGACGCCAATCGGCCATCGACGCCGGACTCGACCCCGATTTCGTCGAGGACGTCATGCGGGTGGTGTTGTCCGAGACGCACCGTATTGAAGTGGCCGGTCGACGCGCCGACGCCGCACCCGAGAAGTCGGCGTTGCGCGAGAATCGGCAAGGTTCGCCGTCCGACATCCACACCGCGCTCGACACCGTCGCCACGCGCATCGATCACGTTGTGGTCACCGTGGCCGATCTCGATGAGGCCGTGCGCCACTTCACCGACACCCTGGGCTTCCACGTCGAATCCGGCGCTCCACCGCGACCGGGCATCGCGGTGCTGGTGGCCGGGGGCGTGACGATGGTCGTGGTGTCACCCGAGGCCGGACCGGCGGTGGCCGACCACCTGCGAACCCACGGCCCGGGCATTCATCACGTGGCCATCGAGGTACTGAACGCCCACTACACCCGCGGCGCTCTGGCCGGGGCCGCCGAGCTCACCCCGCTCGTCGACGACGCACACGGTCACGAGCAGTTCTTCTCGGTGCGCGACACCGCGACCCACGTTCAATTGGGTTATGTCGCCCGCACCGGACACCGGGTCGGGGTGGCAGTCGAGAACATCCTCGAGGCCTTCACGTCGGGTTCGTGACGCTCGCTGGAGTTTCGTGGGCCTCGCGTAGTACCATTCGCACCAGCACGACCGCCCGGGGGGCTCGCGGTGACGCGATCCGACCGAGCATGGGGGCTTCGCGGCTCTTTCGCATCCGCGGCACTCCCGTTGTGCGCTGGCAAAAACCGAGTGTCGTCGGGAACTGTTCCCGACATGTCTCAGAAAGGCCGTCCCGTGACGCCCCAGCGCAATCGTGTTTCCCGTCTTTCCACCGTTTCCGTGAATGTCGTGTCGCCGCGCCTCCATGGCGCCCCGCAGCCGAGCGAACGATTCCGGGGCCTCATCGATCTGTCCCTCGACGACATCACGGGGCAGGCCCGCGCCATCCGTGACGCACGCACCGGCACGCGCGTGACGTATTCGCCCAAGGTCTTCATTCCGCTCACGATGTTGTGTCGCGACAGTTGTGGTTACTGCACTTTCGCGCAGCCGCCGGCACGACTGCAGAGCCCGTATCTCTCCCCCGACGAGGTGCTCGCCATCGCCAAGCAGGGAGCGCGGCTCGGCTGCCACGAGGCCCTCTTCACTCTCGGCGAGGCCCCCGAGGAGAAGTACCAGGTGGCCCGCGACTGGTTGAGCGACCACGGCTACGCGTCGACGGTCGAGTACCTGGCCGCCATGTGCACGTTGGTGCTCGACGAGACCGGCTTGTTGCCCCACGCCAACGCCGGTGCGTTGAGTCGCGCCGATCTGGCGTCGTTGCGTCCGGTGTCGCCCAGCCAGGGAATGATGGTCGAGACGCTGCGCGACGATCTGCCCTGCCACCGCGGCGCGCCGGACAAGGATCCGGCCCGACGTTTGGCGACCTTGGAGTACGCCGGCGAGCTGGGTATTCCTTTCACCACCGGCATCCTGGTGGGACTCGGCGAATCCCGCTTCGACCGCCTGGCCGCGCTCGAAGCCATCGCCGCCGCCCACGCCCGCCATGGTCACGTGCAAGAAGTGATCGTGCAGAACTTCCTGCCCAAGCCGCGTACCGGCATGCAGCACGAGGCGCCCTGCCCCACCGACGAGTTCTTGTGGTCGATCGCCGCCGCGCGCATCGTGTTGCCGCCCGATATCCATCTGCAGGCCCCGCCGAACCTCAGCGACGATTTCGGCCCACTGCTCGACGCCGGCATCGACGACTGGGGCGGAGTGTCCCCGGTGACGGCCGACCACGTGAACCCGGAGCGCCCATGGCCCGCGCTCGATCTCCTCAGAGAGGTCACCGAGGCCCGCGGCATGGTGTTGGCCCCCCGCCTGACCGTGTACCCCGAATTCGTCGCCGACATCTCGCTCGATCCGGCCCGACAGTTCGATCCCCGACACAACCGTTGGATCGAACCGTCACTGCGCTTCGCCGTGCTCGACCGCTCCGACGCCGAGTCGCTCGGCCGCGACGATCCCGGCGCCGTGTGGCCCGAGACGGTCACCGCCGCCGACGTGGTGCACGACGGGGCCGAGGTGGTGCTGGTCGGCCACCGCTCGACCCCGTGGTACTCGGGGAGCGAGAACAAGCCGCCGGTGATCGTCGACGCGGCGGTGGCACACGGCACCCACCGACGACGCCTCTCCGCCGCGTCGCGCGTGCACGAGATCATCACCGGTCATGAAAGTGGCCAGGAACTGGGTGTCGACGAGATCGTGGCACTGTTCGGTGCCCGGGGCCCCGAAGTGCGCGCCATCGCCGAGTACGCCGACGCGTTGCGCGAGCAGGTGTGCGGTGACCGCGTCACTTGGGTGCACAACCGCAATATCAACTACACCAACGTGTGCACGTTCAAGTGCAAGTTCTGCGGGTTCAGCAAGGGTCCGCTTTCGCTCAACCTGCGCGGCACGCCGTACCTTCTCACCCTCGACGACATCGCCCAACGCGCCCGCGAGGCTTGGAACATGGGGGCCACCGAGGTCACGTTGCAGGGCGGGATCCATCCCGACTTCGACGGCGACTACTACCTGCACGTCACCCAGGCCGTCAAGGACGCCGTGCCCGACATGCACGTTCACGGGTTCACCGCGCTCGAGATCACTGAGGGCGCCAAGCGCAACGGTGAGGATCTGCGCACCTACCTCACCCGTATGAAAGAAGCCGGCCTGGCGTCACTGCCCGGTACGGCGGCCGAGATCCTCGACGATGAGGCTCGGGCCGTGCTGTGCCCCGACAAGGTCGACACCGAGGAGTGGCTCGAATGTCACCGCGTGGCCCACGAGGTCGGACTGCACTCGAACATCACCATCATGTTCGGCAGCATCGAACACCCGGTCCACTGGGCACGCCACTTGGTGCGCACGCGCGACCTGCAGAAACAGACCGGGGGCTTCACGGAGTTCATTCCCCTCCCCTTCGTGCACATGGCGTCACCGATCTACTTGCAAAAGCGCTCCCGTCGCGGTCCCACGTTCCGCGAAACCGTGCTCATGCACGCCATCGGGCGCATCGCGTACCACGGTCTCATCGACAACGTGCAGGTGAGTTGGGTCAAGATCGGTGTCGAGGGAGCGCGGCAACTTCTGCGCGCCGGGTGCAACGACATCGGTGGCACTTTGATGGACGAGAACATCAGCCGCGCCGCCGGGGCGAATCACGGCCAGAAGATGACGGAGGACAGTTTCTCCGCTCTGGTCTCGCCGTTGGGACGCACCCTCACCCAACGCACGACGAGCTACCGGATGGTCGAGCGCGCCTGACTCGAGGGCGCCCTCGAGCCGCTCAGAGGGCCGCGCGGGCCGCGGTCACGTCGTGGGCCAACTGGGTGCGCAGCGCCTCGAGCCCGTCGAACTTACGCTCGCCCCGCAAGCGGGCCACGAACCGGACGTGCGCCGTCTCGCCGTACAGATCGAGGTCGTCGCGGTCGATCACGTGGGCCTCGATCAACGACACCGGGGCGTTGTCGTAGAACGTGGGGCGCCGCCCGATGTTGACCGCCGCCGGAAAACGCTCACCCGTGCCGGGACGGACGTACCATGCCGCGTACACGCCGTCGGCGGGCACGCACATCGTGGTCGGCACCTCGATGTTGGCGGTGGGAAACCCGATGGTCCGTCCGCGGGCATCACCATGGGCCACCTTCCCGCGCAACTCGAAGGGCCGGCCCAACATGGCGTTGGCGGCCGCGACGTCGCCACACGTCAGCAACCGTCGGATCTCGGTCGAACTGGCGGTCACGCCGACCCGGCCCGACACCAGTGCCACCGGTTCGACCGAGAACCGATCTTCGCCCGAGCCGGCCTCACCGAGAGCGGTGAGCATCTCGACGTTGCCGGCGCGATCCTTGCCGAAGTGGAAGTCGGCGCCGACGATGATGTGGGCGACACCGAGACAGTCGACCAACACCCGACGCACGAAGTCCTGCGGGGACTCGGCAGCCTGGGCGACATCGAAGCGCACCACCGCCACGGCGTCGAGACCGGTTTCGCGCAACAGCTCGATCTTCTGCGCGTGATCGGTGAGCAACTTCGGGGCCGACTCCGGACGCACCAACGAGGCCGGGTGACGATCAAAGGTGACGAGGACGCTGCGTCGACCAGAGGCGCGAGCCGAGGCCACGACTCGGTCGACGATCGTGCGGTGACCGATGTGCAGGCCGTCGTAGGCACCGATGGTGACGACACTGCGCTCACCCGGCCACGGGCACGCGGAGAACTCGTCGACGATCTGCACGAGGATTCAGGCTACCGATGCACCCGAGACCGCGAGTCGTCGCTCCTTATTGTCGACCGAGCACGATCACGGGCCGCGCCATGTCGTCGCCCACCTTGTGGTTCGCGAAGGGCTCGAAGATCGCCAGCACGCGCCCGCCGTCCACCACCGCCCACGGAGGCGGCCCGGCGAAGTGGGACCGCGGAATCACCCGGCCGACCTGGACCGCCGAGCCGATGACGTCGTCCGGGGAAACGATGGTCAGAGCGCGCACGCACACGGCCACGGGCAAAAGACGCTCGACCGCGTCGTCGGGACCGAGCGCGTCGAGAGCCACGCAATCGTCGATGGTGAACGCACCCACGGCCACCCGACGCAACGCGCGCACATGCGCTCCCCCGCCGAGCAGACGGCCGAGATCGAGCGCGAGGGATCGCACGTACGTCCCCGACGAACAGTCGACCCGCACGCGAACGATGTCGCCCTCGATCGCCGACACCACGAATCGGTGCACGGTCACCGGTCGCGCCGACCGCTCGACCTCGATTCCCTCGCGGGCCAATTCGTGCAGGCGCTTGCCGTCGACCCTCAACGCCGACACCATCGGTGGCACCTGCATGATCGCCCCCGTGAGGTGCTCGTTCACCAGGGTCTGCAGCGAGTCGACGGTGAGGGAGTCGACGACCCGTGACATGTCGTGGGTTGCGATGACCTCACCGGCGGCATCGAGCGTCGAGGTTTCGATCCCGAGAACGACCTCGGCGGTGTAGGACTTGGAGGTCGTGGGGTGCTCGACGGTCCCTCCCGGGATCACGTCGAGATATCGCAGCAGGCGCGTAGCGTCACCGACGCCGAGCAGCAGGACTCCGGTGGCATCGGGGTCGAGGGTGCCGGAGTGGCCCACTTTGCGCTCGCCCACGAGGCGCCGCACCCGGTCCACGACGTCGTGGCTCGTGATCCCGGCGGGCTTGTCGATCGCCAGGAGACCGTGGACCGTGGCCGGCTTGCGTCGGGGCATGATCAGGTCTGGTCGTAGACGCCGGGATCGAGGGGCACGTCGCGCGCCGGACTCGGGTTGTCACGCAGGATCCGCTCGATGCGCTCGGCCGAACGAATCACCTCGTCGGGGCGGAAGGACAGGATCGGGGTCTTGCGAGCGCGCACCTGACGTCCCACCGAGGACTGCAGACGCACGCGGTGCTCCCCCAACACCTCGATGATGTCGGCGTCACCTTGTTCGCCGCGCAGCGAGTCGAAATACAGGATGGCCCGGTTCATCTCGGGGTCGACGTCCACGCGGGTGACCGTCACGAACTCGAGTCGTTCGTCGTCGATACGCACCAGTTCGTCGGCCAACACCTCGCGCAACGTCTCGCCGAGTCGCACCGAACGGGGATACGCGTGGGTCGTCGCCTTTCGCGGGGAACGACCCTTCGCCATGGACGTCAGGCTACCCAGCGGTCGTGTACGTCGGGAGCGTCAGTCGAAGACCGGCGCAAGGCGATTCGACCGCTTCAACTCGGCCACACCCGGAGTGGTGGCCACCACCTCGACGGCGTCCCACAGGCGCAAAGCCTCGGCCCCGCGCGGGATGCGCGCGATCACCGGACCGAAGAACGAACCTTCGTCGGCGCCACCGGGATGGAACGTGAGGATCGGAGTACCGACGTCACGCCCCGTGCGCGCGAGCGCCGTGTCGGTGTCGGCGGCGATGACGGCGTCCCACGACTCGTCGAACGCCGCGTCGACGAGACCACGGTCGTATCCGGCCAGACCGAGTACCTCACCCACGAACGCCTCGGTGCTGCCGGCGAAATCGTCACGGCGCCCCTTGTTGTGCCCCTCGACGCCCAGCGTCGCATAGAAGCGTCCGACCGCGTCGTTGCCCAGTTCGGCGTCGATGCGGGCCGCCACGCGCAGGGCCTCGTGCCCCATCGCGTGCCAACGTTTGTACTGATCCGAGTACCACTCAGCGGTGTTCGTCGCGTTCAACAACTTGAGCGATATGAAACGCCAGCGCACGTCGTAGGCCCGCTGTCCGCGCACCTCCTCGACCCACCGCGACGTTATCCATGCCCACGGGCAGACCGGATCGAAGAAGAACTCGAGGTCCGGATCACTCACGAGCGCACCACCAACTTCTCGTCGAAGGTCTCGATGAGGTCGCCCTGCTTCAGGTCCTGGAAGTCGGACAGTCCGATGCCGCATTCGAAGCCGTCGCGCACCTCACGCACGTCGTCCTTGAAGCGACGCAGCGAGTTGATGGCGCCCTTCCAGATGATGACGCCGTCGCGAAGGAAGCGCACCTTGCTGCCACGCGTGATCTGACCCGAACGCACGTAGCAACCGGCGATGGCACCGATCTTGGGCACCCGGAAGACCTCGCGAACCTCGGCTTCACCGGTGACGACCTCCTCGAACTCGGGAGCCAACATGCCCACCATGGCGCTTTCGATGTCCTCGAGGAGTTTGTAGATGATCTCGTAGGTACGGATCTCGACGTGCTCGGCCTCGGCGAGGTCGCGCGCCTTGCGATCGGGGCGCACGTTGAAGCCGATGATCGTGGCGTTGGTCGCCGCGGCCAGGGTGATGTCGTTCTCGGTGACACCGCCCACCGCGCGGTGCACGAATGCCAACTTCACCTCGTCGCGCTCGAGACGCTTCAGACTCTCGGTCACCGCCTCCAGCGAGCCCTGTACGTCGGCCTTCAACACCAGGTTCAAGGTGGCGACCTCGCCGGCCTGAATCTGGGTGAAGACGTCCTCGAGCCTCACGCCGCGTTGCACCCGGGCGTCGCCCCGCTGGGACTTGGCGCGCAGACGCTGTTCGCGCGCCTCACCCACGGTGCGGGCGGTCTTTTCGTCGGGCGCCACACGGAACTCGTCACCGGCGTTCGGCACGGTCGACAGACCGAGCACCTGAACCGGGGTGGACGGGCCGGCTTCCTTGATCTGTCGACCCTTGTCGTCGATCATCGCGCGCACACGGCCCCATGCGCCGCCGGCCACGATGGGGTCGCCGACTTTGAGGGTGCCCTTGTCGACGAGGATCGTGGCCACGGGCCCCCGGCCGGTGTCGAGGTTGGCCTCGAGCACCACGCCCTTGGCTCGACCCGTCGGGTTTGCGGTGAGTTCTTCGACCTCGGCCACGAGAGTCAGTTGTTCGACCAGGTCGTCGACGCCGAGGTTCTGCTGGGCCGACATCTCGACACAGATGGTGTCGCCGCCCCACGACTCGGGAACGAGTTCCTGCTCGGCCAACTGGGACAACACCCGCTGGACGTCGGCGTTCTCCTTGTCGACTTTGTTGATCGCCACCACGATCGGCACATCGGCCGCTCGTGCGTGATTGATGGCCTCGATGGTCTGGGGCATGACGCCGTCGTCGGCGGCCACCATCAGAACGACGATGTCGGTCACCTGCGCCCCGCGGGCACGCATCTGGGTGAACGCGGCGTGACCCGGGGTGTCGATGAAGGTGACCTTCTTGCCGGCCTGCTCGGTCTGGTACGCACCGATGTGCTGGGTGATACCGCCCGCCTCACCCGCCACCACGTTGGCGTTGCGGATCCGGTCGAGCAGCGTGGTCTTGCCGTGGTCGACGTGGCCCATCACCGTGATGACGGGCGGACGCGGCGCCTGGGCGGCCTCGTCCTCGTCGTCGCTGTCGTCGAACAACGCCTGTAGTTCGAGCTCTTCTTGTTGACCGGGCTCGACCAACAACAAGTCGGCGCCGATCTCGAGGGCGAACAACTCCATCTGCTCGTCGCTGAGCGTCATGGTCGCGGTCACCATCTCGCCGTTCTTCATGAGGAAGAGAACGACGTCGGCCGCGGTGCGGTTCAGACGCGGGGCGAACTCCTGGGCCGACACACCACGCTCGACGACGATGGTGCCCTCGGGCACCGGAGCGCCGGTGGCGCTGTAACTCTGCATCGACGGCTGGAGTTCTTCCTCACCACGACGCCGACGGCGACCACCACTGCGTGGGGCGCGACGACCACCGTTCGGACGCGGTCCACCACCGGGACGTCCACCGGGGCCACCGCCCGGACCACCACCGGGGCCGGGACGCGGACCACCGAAGGCGCCGGGAGCACCGCCGGGACGGGGTCCACCACCGGGACGCGGACCACCGAATCCGGCCGGGCGCGGCGCACCCGTGCGCGGTCCGCCGTATCCGGCGCCGCTCGGGCGGGCCGGAGCGGTGCGCGGACCGCCGGGGGGCGGAGGCACCGGACGACCGGTCGACGACACCGGACGACCCGGTGGCGGGGGCGGCACGGGGCGTCCCGACGGCGACAG
>JBJTBM010000035.1:0-50486 GCA_046091365.1 Acidimicrobiia bacterium
GGGATAACACCGCGGGTGCGACCCTGCTCAGGGGTACAGTTTCCCCGTGTCCGAAACGCTGATCCCCCCGACCGACGGCCAGCCCGACTTCGGGGCCAATTCCTGGTTGGTCGAGGAGATGTTCGAGCAGTTCCGGCGCGATCCGGCCTCGGTCGGGGAGTCATGGCGCGAGTTCTTCTCCGACTACAAGTCGATCACCGCCGGCGCGACCCCGGCGACTGCCCCGGCTACGCCAGCGGCTGGTCCGACGGCAAACGGTGCGGCGCCCGACAAAGGTGCAGCACCCGCCGATGGCACGTCCGCCACGGTGACCGCGTCGGAGGCGAGCGAGCCCATCAAGGGAGCGGGTTTGGCGATCGTGTCCAACATGGAACGCAGCCTCACCGTTCCAACTGCCACGAGTTTCCGTAACGTTCCGGCGAAGTTGCTCGAGGTCAACCGTTCGGTGATCAACGGGTATCGCAGTCGCACGGGCCAGAGCAAGGTCAGTTTCACCCACATCATCGGCTATGCCATCGTGCGCGCCATCGCCGATGCGGTACCGCAGATGAACAACTCGTTCGTCGAAGGCGCCGACGGAAAGCCGCGAATCACGCGCAACGCCCACGTGAACATGGGGCTCGCCGTCGACGTTGCCAAGTCGGACGGCAGTCGCAACCTCGTCGTGCCGGTGTTGCGTGATGCCGACACCCTCGCGTTCTCCGATTTCGTGGTCGCCTACGAAGACCTCGTGCGCAAGGTGAAGCAGAACAAACTCCAGGTGTCCGATTTCCAGGGCGCCACGATCAGCCTCACCAACCCCGGCACGATCGGCACCGTCCAGAGCGTGCCGCGCCTGATGCCGGGTCAGGGAGTCATCGTGGGCGTGGGCTCGATCGACTACCCGGCCGAGTTCCAAGGGGCCGACGAGCGGGCCCTTGCGACGCTCGGTATCTCCAAGGTGATCACCATCACCTCCACATACGACCACCGCATCATTCAAGGAGCCGAGAGTGGTCTCTTCTTGAAGCGCGTCCACGAGTTGCTGCTCGGAGAGCACGGGTTCTACGAGGGGGTCTTCCGCAGCCTCGGAGTCCCGTACGAAGCCGTGAAGTGGCGCGTCGACGTGAACCCGATGGACAGCGAGGAGGAGATGCTGCACAAGCAGATGCAGGTCGCCACCCTCATCCGCGTCCACCGCGTGCGCGGACACCTGATCGCCGACATCGACCCGTTGCGTTGGAAGGACCCCAAGCTTCCGGTCGAACTCGACCCGCTCACCTACGGGCTGTCGATCTGGGACCTCGACCGTGAGTTCCTGACTGGTGGTGTGGCTGGCACCTCCAAGATGTCGCTCGGTGATCTGTTGGGGGTCCTTCGCGACGCGTATTGCCGCACGATCGGCGTCGAGTACATGCACATCCAGGACACCGACGAACAACGTTGGGTCCAGTCGCATTTCGAGGGTGTGTCGTTCCAGTTGTCGAAGGAAGAGAAGCACCGTGTGCTCGAACGGCTGAATGCCGCCGAGGCCTTCGAGAAGTTCCTCGCGACCAAGTACGTGGGAACCAAGCGTTTCGGACTCGAGGGCGCCGAGAGCGCCGAGCCGATCATGGACGAGATCCTGTCGCGAGCCGCCAACGCCGGCCTCGATTCGGCGGTCGTGGGCATGGCACACCGCGGCCGTCTCAACATTCTCGCCAATGTGATGGGCAAGAGCCTCGAGCACATCTTCAAGGAGTTCGAGGGTTACGTCGACCCCACCGCCGTGCAGGGTTCGGGCGACGTGAAGTACCACCTCGGCGCGTCCGGACACCATCACAGCCCGGCCGGAAACGAGATCAAGATCGAACTGGCCGCGAACCCGAGCCATCTCGAGACCGTCGATCCGCTCGTGCTCGGCATGGTTCGTGCGCGTCAGGACCAGATCGACCCGCCGGGTTCCTTCCCAGTTTTGCCCATCCTCATTCACGGTGACGCGGCCTTCGCCGGTCAGGGATTGGTGGCCGAGTGCCTCGGCATGAGCGACATCAACGGGTACCGCGTCGGCGGCACGATCCACCTCATCATCAACAACCAGATCGGTTTCACGACCTCGCCACAGTTCGCGCGCTCGTCGCTCTACTGCAGCGACGTGGCCAAGATGGTGCAAGCCCCCATCTTCCACGTGAACGGCGACGACCCCGAGGCCTGCGTGCGTGTGGCGCGTCTGGCTTGGGAATACCGTCAGCGGTTCCACAAGGACGTCGTGATCGACATGGTGTGCTACCGCCGTCACGGCCACAACGAGGGCGACGACCCGAGCTACACCCAACCACTGATGTACAAGGCGATCGCCGAGAAGCGCAGCGTGCGCAAGTTGTACGTCGAGACCCTCGTCGGTCGTGGTGACATCACGCTCGAAGAAGCCGAGCAAGCCCTCGACGACTTCCAGCGCAAGTTTCAGGTGGCCCTCGACGACACACGCGCCCACGCCCCGGCCCCGACCAAGGTGGCCAAGCCGCCCAAGCCGGTAGGAGTGCTGCCTCATGTCGACACCGGCGTCGATCGGGCGATCCTCGATCGCATCTTCGCCCAACTCACCAACTATCCGACCGACTTCGCGCCTCACCCCAAGTTGGCCAAGCAATTCGAGACGCGGGCCAAGGCCTTCCACGAACAGGGAGACATCGAGTGGGCCACCGGCGAGGCTCTGGCCTTCGGGTCGCTCGTCCTCGAGGGATGCCCGGTGCGTCTCGCCGGAGAGGACTCGCGTCGTGGCACCTTCAGCCAACGTCACGCGGCCTTGATCGACAACGCGAACGAGCGGGTCTGGATCCCGTTGTCCGAGTTGGAAGGCGCCGAGAAGTTCTGGGTCTACGACTCACTGTTGTCGGAGTACGCGGCCCTCGGTTTCGAGTACGGTTACGCGCACGCCAACCCCGAGGCGTTGGTGTTGTGGGAAGCCCAGTTCGGCGACTTCGTCAACGGCGCACAGATCATCATCGACCAATACATCGTGGCTGCCGAAGACAAGTGGAACCAGCGCAACGCGCTCGTCATGTTGCTTCCGCACGGTTACGAGGGTCAGGGCCCCGAGCACAGTTCGGCGCGCATCGAACGCTTCCTCACCCTGTGCGCCGAGGACAACATCCAGGTCGTGAACGCCACCACGGCAGCCCAGTACTTCCACGTGTTGCGTCGTCAGATGCACCGCGAGGTGCGCAAGCCGCTCGTGATCTTCACACCCAAGGCGCCGTTGCGCATGAAGGAGTCGCGCTCACCGCTGACCGATCTGCTGCCGGGCACCTCGTTCCGGGAAGTGCTCGACGATCCGGGCGTCTCCGACCCCGGCGCCGTGAAGCGAGTGGTCTTCTGTTCGGGCAAGGTGGCCTGGGACGCGATCGCCGAGCGCAACAAGCGCAACGTCGCCGCGGCCGTGGTGCGCGTGGAGCAGTTGTACCCGTTCCCGGTCGACCAGATGATGGAGATTCTGTCCCGGTACACGAACGCCCGCGAGGTGGTGTGGCTGCAAGAGGAACCCAGCAACATGGGTCCGTGGCACTTCGTCGAACATCGCGTCTGGCGCATCAAGGAACAGGGATATGACCTGCGTCGCGTGGCCCGGGTGGCCAGCGGCAGTCCGGCCACCGGCTCCAAGACGGTGCACGATCAGGAGCTGACCGACCTGATGGACGAGACCTTCCAAGGTCTTTAACGCGCAGTCAACGCAACGACACGCCCAATATCGCCTCGAGGTCGGTGATCGCCTGTTCGGCGCCCAGCACCTTGACCGTGCGCATGCCCATCGCGGCGGCCGGTTTGAGGTTGATGCCGAGATCGTCGAGGAACACGCATTCGTCGGGCCGCACGCCCAGCATCGTGCAGGCGATCTCGTAGAAGCGCGGTTCGGGCTTGCGCACGCCCACCTTCGAACTCTCGACGATGGCGTCGAAGCGCTCCATGATGAGATCGATCTCGGCTTCACGGCTGTTCGTCGGTCGTTCGGTGACACCGTCGCCGCCCACCATGTTGTTGGTCAGACACGCCGTCTTGTAGCCGATCTCGCGCACGCGATCGAGGGCCCGCACCATCTCGGGGCGGATCTCACCCTTGAGCATCGACAGAACGTCCGACCCGCGGATCTCGTGGCCGAGGTCGCGGGCCTCTCGGGCGAATTCCCAGTCGAACTCGGCGGCGGTGATGTCGCTCCGCTCGAAACGGGCCCAAGCGTTGTGATCGGGGTTGGTGGCGTTGATTCGACGGATGGTGTCGGCCGGAACGCCGAGTCGGGCCTCGAGTCGGTTGAAAGCCTCGAAGGGACTGGAGAGGATCACCCCGCCGAAGTCCCAGAGCACGGCGCGAATGGGGGTCGAAACCGTCACACTGAGGATCGTACGGGCATCCCCAGCACCGGGGCGCATCGGTGGTTGACTGGGACGATGGCCAGGCACGTGATCGTCGATGGCTCGAACATCGCCACCGAGGGTCGTTCGAAGCCCAGTTTGAAGCAGTTGAACGAGGCCGTGACGGCCTTCATCGCTGACCACCCCAAGGACGTCATTACCGTGATCGTCGACGCGACCTTCGGGCATCGCATCGACCCCAAGGAGGTCAAGGCCTTCGACAAGGCGGTCGAGCACAACGAATTGGTGACGCCACCGGCAGGCACCGTGGGTCGTGGTGACGGCTTCGTGTTGAGCATCGCCCAAAAGGTCGGGGCCTCCATCCTGTCGAACGACAGCTATCAGGAGTTCCACGGTCAGTACGCGTGGTTGTTCGAGGAAGGGCGTCTGATCGGGGGCAAGCCGGTGCCCAACGTCGGTTGGGTCTTCGTCAACCGCACACCGGTGCGCGGCGAGAAAAGTCGTCGCTCGATGCGCGACGCCGACAAGAAGCCGGCGCGCAACAAGCCGAGCCCGGAGGCGTCCAAGCCGATGCCGGTTCCCAAGGCTCCGCCTCCCAGATCCACGTTGCCGGCCAAGAAGGTCGCGCCCGCTCCGGCGGGCAAAGCAGGGAACGCGGTGGTGCCCTTCATCCAGTTCGTCGAGAAGCACCCCGTCGGATCGGTCGTCGAGGGAGTGGTCGAGTCGTATTCGTCGCACGGCGCGTACGTCATGATCGGCGACCTCCGCGGCTACGTCCCGTTGCGCCTGTACAGCGATCCGCCGCCGCGTTCGGCGCGCGAGGTGATGAAGCTCGGGGATTCGCTCGTCCTGGAAGTAGCCGAGATCATCGCCAGGCGGCGAAGCGTCGACCTGAAACCGGCCGCCAAGGGAGCGGCGGCGACCAAGTCCCCGGTGAGGAAGGCCGCGCCGGCGAAAAAGGCGGCGACCGAAAAGAAGGCGGCGACCGCGAAGAAGGCGACGCCGGTCAAGAAGGCCGCGCCAGTGAAGAAGGCGACGCCAGTGAAGAAGGCGACGCCGGCGAAAAAGGCGGCGACCGCGAAGAAGGCGACACCGGTGAAGAAGGCGACGCCGGTCAGGAAGGCGGTGCCGGTGAAGAAAGCGACGCCGGTCAAGAAGGCCGCGCCCGCCCGGCGCAAGTGACGACGCCCCTACCGATCGCCTACGGTTCACCCGTGCGTTTGGCCACCTGGAACGTCAACTCCCTGCGGGCGCGTATGCCCCGGGTCGAGGAGTGGTTCGCCGACGTGCGACCCGACGTGGTGTGCATGCAGGAAACCAAACTGGCCGAGGACGCGTTCCCCACCGACTTCTTCGCCGCGCTCGGTTACGAGAGCATCCATCACGGACAGGGACAATGGAACGGTGTCGCGATCGTCAGTCGAGTCGGTCTCGGCAATCCCGTGCGCGGATTCGCCGACGGTCGAACGGCCGACCCCGAGGCCCGATTGGTGACCGCCACCTGTGCCGGAATACGGGTCAGTTCGGTGTACGTCCCGAACGGTCGCGAACTCAATCACGACCACTACCGCTACAAGTTGGACTGGATGAAGCGGCTGGTCGCGCATCTCGAGGCCAACGAATCGGCCGAGTCTCCGGTGATCGTCACCGGAGATTTCAACATCGCTCCCGACGACCGCGACGTACACGACCCCGCGAAATATGTGGGGGCGACCCATGTGAGCGAACCCGAGCGCGACGCCCTGCGCGAACTGGAGAGGTGGGGTCTGCACGACGTCTTCCGTCGTCATCATCCCGACGAGAAGCTCTTCTCGTGGTGGGATTACCGCGCGGGAGCGTTCAATCAGGGTCACGGCATGCGCATCGATCTCGTGATGGCCACGATGTCGGCCGCGAGTCGGTGTCGGTGGATCAGCGTCGATCGTCAGGCGCGCAAGGGTGACAAGCCGAGCGACCACGCCCCCGTGGTGGTGGACATCGATGTCTGAGTCCGACGAGGCCTCGGTGTGGTCCGACCCGCAGGGGATCGGCTCGGGTAACCCCCTCGACCTGCCCAAGCACCGCACCGTCATGTTCGAGGCGACGAACCCGCGGTTGCGGTTGGCCAATGCCACGCGCGCGGTGTTGCAGCACTCGGCGACGTCGGTGGCCGCGCCGGAGTCTTTCGCCCGCGCCGCCGAATTGCTCGAGCAAGCCGCCGCGTTGCTGGGGGAGGGCCCCCACGGTCGCGGCTACCACGCCAGTGCCGAGGGTGCAGTCGGTGGCGCAACCCACGGGTTCATCAGTCACAGCCCGGTGACCGGGCCGCTCAACGCGCTCGCGGGTCTCGTCGACATCGTCACCACCGAGCACGAGGTGGTAGCGACCGTCACCTACGGCTCCGCCTACGAGGGACCGCCCGGATGTCTCCACGGAGGACTCATCGCCGCGATTTTCGACGAGGTACTCGGTTTCGCCCAAGCGTTGTCGGGATCGCCCGGCATGACCGGCCGGCTCGAGGTGACCTACCGGTCTCCCACCCCGCTGCACCAACCGTTGCGGGTCGCGGGACGTTTCGACGGACTCCACGGGCGCAAGATCATGACGTCGGGAACGATCCATGCCGGTGACCGGTTGTGTGCCGAGGCCATCGGCACCTTCATCACCGTGAACGCGGCGAAGTTCGCCGACCTCAATCGTCAGCGAAATCAGTAGCGCGTTCGATGCCACGTCGCACCGCGTCGAGTATGCGGGCACCCGAGCGCCCCGCCGTCACGGCGCCGACTCCCTCGATGGCGGCCAACTCGTCGAGCGTGTCCGGCGCGACCGCGGCGATTCGTAACAGGGCCTCGTCCGAGAGAAGAACCCGCCCGTCGACGAGCGACGCGCGGGCGGCGGCGGTGCGCCAGGCCCTCAGTTGTTCGAGAACGACCGTCGTGACGTCGGGGCGTGAGCGACGGTCGGCACTGGCCTTGCGGAACTCGTCGGTCGGCGCCGACCCGACCCGTCGGGCATCGGCCCCGTCGATGAACGGGCTGCGGGTGCGATCGCGTCCGCGCCGACGCGAGGCGTGCGTGAGGACCAGGTTGTCACCCGCCCGCGTGATGGCGACGTAGGCGAGACGCACCTCTTCATCGCGTTCGGCCGGGCTCTTGGCCGACGAGTGCGGCACGAGGCCGTTTTCGCAACCGGCCACGACGACGGTGTCCCACTCACGACCCTTGGCGCCGTGGAAGGTGAGTAACTCGACGACGTCGCGCTCGTGATCGTCGTCGAAGGGACGGTTGGCCCGCACCCAGGCGAGGAACGCCCGACCGTCACCGCCACCGCCGGACAGGAGGAATTCCTCGGCTGCCCGGGCCACGCGGATGCGTGCGGCGAACTCTTCGACGGTTTCGTCGGATGACACCGGGGCGAAGTCGCCGTCGACGGCGTCGTCGACGGTTTCGCGGGCGTCGCGCACCCATGTGGCTATGCGCGCGGCACTAGGAAGTTCGCCGACCTCGCGCGTGGCGCGCTGCACCGGATCGCCCGCCGCCGACCCGATGATTCGTGCGGGGACCCTACGCGCCCGGAGAGCGCCAAGGATCGGGGCGAGCTGGGCGTTGGTTCGCGCCAACACCGCGATCGAACGCCAGTCCTGCGTCGCGAAGTCGTCGACGATCGTGGCGATGCCCGATGCCTCGGCGGCATCGTCGGCGAATCCGACGATGCGTACCGGCTCGCCGTCGAAGCGAGCAGAACGAAGGTCGGGGGTCGGTGTCGCGGAGTGCGCGAGGGCCCCGAGTCCGGCCGCGACGATCTGGGGCGTGCAGCGATAGTTGGTGTCGAGGCGCACCACCTCGATGCCCGGGAAGTTCGACTCGAGCTCGGAGAGGATCGCGGGATCGCCACCGTTGAATCCGTAGATCGACTGACTCGGATCGCCCACGAGGGTCAACTGATCGCGTTCGCCCCGCCACAGTCGCAACATCTCGAGTTGCAACGGGTTGAGGTCCTGGGCCTCGTCGACGAAGAAATGGCGCAGACGCCAACGGACGACCGAGGCGAATTGCTCGCTGGAGGTCATGAGTTGGATCGAATGCGACAAGAGGTCGTCGAGGTCGATGACCCCCCGCTTCTTCTTGAGCACCTCGAGGTCGCTCATGATGCGGGCGACCTCGGTGGCCGGAGCCGAGCCCCGTCGCCCGGTCGCCGACAAGGTCGCGGCGTACCGTTCGGGCGGGACGTTACGGGCCCGGGCCCAGTCGACGTCGGCGGACAACGCGGCGATGTCGGCCGAGCGCTTGGCTCCCATCACCTCGCCGATCAGGCGCCGGCGATCGGAGACGACCGTGGGGTGCGCCCGGCCGGTCGAGTCCCAGTGTTGACGCAAGAGGGACAGGGCGACCGAGTGGAAGGTTCCGGCCGTCACGCCGTCGCGCACTCCGAGCGTTCGCAGACGCCGGCGCAACTCCGAGGCGGCCTGTCGGGTGAAGGTGAGAACGGCCACGTGCTCGGCGGCGGCGAACCCCTCCAGCACCTGCCACGCCACCCGTCTGGTCAGCACCCGGGTCTTGCCCGACCCGGCGCCGGCGATCACCGCGAGCAACGGGGCGTCGCTCGAGACCGCCGCGCGTTGGAGCGAGTCGAGGTCGACCAGCAAGTCGGATGAGGACACCTCGGGTTCGATGGGTTCGAGTTCCGTCTCCGACACGACGTCATCGTAGGCGCGGGGTGGGCGACTACTCTCAAGGCATGTCGGACGAATCGTCATCGGTGTCGCGGCCCTCGTTTCTCAATCCGGCGTTCCCCGAGAAGTTGCTGTTCGACGGTGAGTACATCTGCCTCGATCTGAAACCACACTGGTGGCATTTCGCTCAACCGTTCGCGGCGTCGGTGTTCTCGGTGGCGTTGTGGGGACTCGGTGCGGCCAACCTCGACGGTGGCGTGGGAACGGTCGTGGGGTGGATCACCGGTGTCGCCTCCTTGTACTCGCTGTCGTGGCTCGGTGTGCGCTGGTTGCAATGGCGCAGCACGCACTTCGTCGTGACCTCCGATCGACTCGTTTACCGCACCGGCATATTCGCCAAGAGCGGAATCGCGATTCCCCTCGAGCGCGTGAACAACATCAACTTCAAGCAGACGATCTTCGAGAAGATGATCGGGGCCGGAGACCTGTTGATCGAATCGGGTGGTGAGGACGGTCAGCAACGTTTCAGCGACGTGCGTCGCCCGGACGAGGTGCAGAGTTTCATCCACCAGCAGATCGAGGTGAACGGCAGCCCTGCCGTGGGCGGGCACGACTCGATCGCCTCCGAACTCGAGAAACTCGAGTCGCTCCGCGAGCGTGGCACCATCGGCGAGGACGACTTCCAGCGGGCGAAGAAGCGTCTACTGGGCTGAGCGGATCGCAACGACGCAACCCCCGAATCCGCCTCCGGTCATGCGGGCTCCGACCACGCCCGGCTCGGCCAGCAGTTCCTCGACCACACGATCCATGGTCGGGTTCGACGTCTCGTAGTCGCGCGCGAGCGATTGATGGGACTCGATCATGAGAGACCCGAACGCCCGCAGGTCGCCGGCGCGTAGGGCCTCCACCGATTGGAGCACCCGACGATTCTCGCTCGTCACGTGTCGGGCGCGTCGACGCAGGCGGTCGTCGGCGATGGATTCGACGGTCTCGGGGGTGGCCTCGCGCAACGGCCCTATCCGGCGCTCGATCTCGCGGCAATCCGCGACCCGGTCCGCGTATTCACTGCCGACGAGGGTGCGGTGCGCGACGAACCGCACGATGACCTCCATCGATTCGGGGATTGGAACGTGCTGGTGGGTGAGATCGCGACAGTCGATGAAAGTGGCGTGTCCGCGACGTCCGACGGCGATGCACAACTGGTCCATGATCCCGCACGGAACACCGGACGCGGCGTGTTCGGCGCGACGTGCGGCTTCGGCCATGGCCACGTCGTCCCACGTACGACCCGTCACTTCTCGAATGAAACGAGCGACCGCGATCTCGAGGGCGGCGCTCGAAGAGAGTCCCGCGCCGATCGGCAGATCCGTGGTGACCCGGGCCCTGAATGCCGGTACCGACCCGGCCTCGCGCACCATCGCGGCGACGTAGCGCCCCCAGGTCGGCTGAAGCGCGGAGGGATCGTCGACGTCGACGGGGAATGACACCGGTTCCCGTTCGTCGGCGGATTCCACGGTGATCGTCGCCCCCTCGACGATCTCGCCTTCGACAACCGTGGATCGCTCGAGAATCATGGGCAGCACGAAACCACCGGTGTAATCGGTGTGGTCGCCGATCAGGTTGACTCGACCGGGTGCGGTGACCCGCACGATGGTCATGCGAGAGCGAGCGTCGCGCCGAAGCGCTCGAGCGCGTCACGATCGAATGGCGCGCGCAATGCCAAGTTGATCTGTTCCGCCCCGGCGTCGACGTACTGTCCGATGCGGTCGATCACCTGCTCGTCCGAGCCGGTGAGCACACCCGGACGCACCGCCTCGGCGAGCATTCCGAACTGGGCCTTCAGGCTCTCGTCGGTCCAGGCGATTCCCACGTTGACGGTGCGCTTCACGGCCTTGGGATCGCGACCGACACGCACGCAATGCTCGGTGAGGACCGCGCTCTTGTGGGCGAAGGCCTCGGGTGCGATGAAGGGCACGTTCCAACCGTCGGCGTAACGGGCCGCGATGTTGAGTGTGCGCTTCTCGCCACCGCCACCGACCCAGATCGGGAGTCGTCGCTGCACCGGCCGCGGCTCGTTACGCGCCTCGCGCAAGGAAAACCATTCGCCTTCGAACGACGAGACCTCGTCGTGCAAGAGGCCGCGCACGCACTGGATCGACTCCTCGAGTTGATCCATGCGGGTCTTGACCCCGGGGAACGGAATCCCGTAGGCGTCGTACTCGACGACGGCCCAGCCCGCACCGAGGCCGAGGTCGGCCCGACCTCCGCTGATGTGGTCGATGGCCGTGATCATCTTGGCCAGCACCGCCGGGTGGCGGTATCCGACCGAGTAGACGAGCGAACCGACGCGGACTCTCGAGGTGGCCGCGGCCAAAGCGCTGTGCATGGCGACGGCTTCGAAGCACGCCGCGTCATCGGGTTTGCCGGTAGCGCCGTAGAAGTGGTCCCAGATCGAGATCCAGTCGAATCCCCGCTCCTCGATACGCCGCCACAGCGAGGACAGGTCGTCGTACGAGGTGTGCTGGAGCCCGGTGTGCACACCGAAGCGGACTTTGGGGAACATGCCGGAGGTCATGGCTCAACGGTAGTCGGGTGCCTCGGAGTAATGTCGTCCCATGCCCAGAGCGACGGTGCCCGCGAACATCGGTTCGGTAGAACTCGAGTACGAGACCTTCGGTGCGGACGGTGACCCGACATTGTTGCTCGTCATGGGCTTCACCGCCCAGATGATCGCGTGGGACGATGCCTTCTGTCAGTCGTTGGCTGACCTCGGCTTGCGGGTAGTCCGCTTCGACAATCGCGATTGTGGGCTGTCCACAAAACTCGACGGAGTGACGGTGGACCCCGGGGCGGTCATGGCCGCGACGTTCGCGAACGAGCCACCACCGCCGGTGCCGTACACGCTCTCCGACATGGCGCTCGACGCCGTGGGTCTCCTGGATCACCTGGGTGTCGATTCCGCGCACATCGTGGGAGCTTCGATGGGCGGCATGATCGTCCAACACATCGCGATCGAGCATCCCTCGCGAGTGCGCTCGCTCACGTCGATCATGTCGATGACCGGTGAGCCCGAGTTCGGCTCGCCGACTCCCGAAGCGGCGGAGGTCCTGCTGGCCCCGCCCGAGACGGAACGGCAGGCCTACATCGACGCCAGCCCTCGTTACGGCGTGTGGCAGTCGAAGCGTTACTTCGACGAGACGAAGGTGAAGCAGCAAGCGGCGCGCTCGTACGACCGCAGCTTCTATCCCGAAGGTTCCGCCCGCCAACTAGCGGCCATCTACGCGAGTGGACGGCGCCACGAGGCGCTGGGCAAGTTGACGGTCCCCACCCTCGTCATCCACGGCACCGACGACACGCTCATCCCACCGAGTGGCGGACGCCGCACCCACGAAGTGATGCCGGGCTCCACGTTGATGCTCGTCGCCGACATGGGTCACGACATCCCCGAACCGTTGCAGCCGATGGTGGTGGCGGCGATCGGCTCGCACGTGCGACTGGCCGAGTGGCACCGCACGACCAGCCACTGAATACCATCGTCTCGACGTCCCGACTACAAGGAGATTCCCCATGCCCGGACCCCTCGCTGGTTACCGCGTGATCGAGATAGCCGGCATCGGACCCGGTCCGTTCGCCGCGATGTTGCTGTCCGACATGGGCGCCGAGGTGATACGTGTCGAACGTAGTCAGGCCGTGCGCGGGCCGGCCCCCGACACTCCGGGTTTCGACATCCTGCAGCGCGGTCGTCGCAACATCGCCATCGATCTGAAGAACCCCGAGGGTGTGGAGACGTTGTTGAAGCTCGTGGAGTCCGCCGACGCGTTGATCGAGGGTTTCCGGCCTGGCGTCATGGAACGACTCGGGGTTGGGCCCGAGGTGTGTCTGGCGCGCAATCCACGATTGGTGTTCGGTCGCATGACGGGCTGGGGTCAAACCGGCATGTACGCCAACGCCGCCGGGCACGACATCAACTACATCTCGCTCGCCGGAGCGCTGGCGCACTTCGGTCGGGCCGGCGAAGGTCCGGTTCCGCCGATGAACATGGTCGGTGACTTCGGCGGGGGTGGCATGTTCCTGGCCTTCGGTGTCGTGTGCGCCCTACTCGAGGCGGTCAAGAGCGGATCCGGTCAAGTGGTCGACGCGGCGATGGTCGACGGCACCGCAGTGTTGATGACCATGTTCTGGGCGTTCTCTCAAATGGGCGCCCACGACGAGAACAACCGCGGGACGAACCTTCTCGACACGGGCGCGCACTTCTACGACGCGTACGAATGCAAGGACGGCAAGTACGTCTCCATCGGCTCCATCGAGACCCAGTTCTACGCCGAACTGTTGAAGCTCACGGGTCTCGACGGTGACCCCGAGTTCGCCAAGCAGATGGACAAGTCCCAGTGGCCCCACTTGAAGAAGCGCATCGCCGAGGTTTTCAAGTCGAAGACCCGGGACGAGTGGTGCGCGATCATGGAGGCGACCGATGTCTGCTTCGCCCCGGTGCTCACCATGAGCGAGGCCGCCGCGCACCCGCACAACGTCGAGCGCGGCATGATCATCGAGGTGGGCGGGGTGAAGCAACCGGCGCCGGCTCCGCGATTCTCCCGAACCGTACCGACGGTGGCATCGGCGCCGGCCCACCCGGGCCAGCATTCGCGCGAGATCCTCGAATCGTGGGGATTCGCCACGGCGGAGATCGATCGTTTGCTCGCCGCGGGTGCCGTGGTCGACGCGTGAGCACACTGCTCTTCTTCCACGCCCATCCCGACGACGAGTCGATCGCGACCGGGGGCACGATCGCCCGCGCCGTGAGCGAGGGCCATCGGGTGGTGCTCGTCATCGCGACCGACGGCCGTCACGGGGAGACCCCGGTCGACCTCGCTCCGGGGGAGACGCTGGTCGATCGGCGCCGGTCCGAGTCCGAACGCTCGGTCGAGGCTCTCGGCGCCCACGCACTGCACTGGCTGGGTTACCACGACAGCGGCATGACCGGCTGGTCGCAGAACGACGAACCGGGTGCGTTCATGCGTGCCGACGTCGACGAGGCCGCCGAACGATTGGTGCGCATCCTGCGCGACGAGAACGTCGAGGTGATGACCTGTTACGACTGGCACGGTGGGTATGGACACCCCGACCACATCCAGGTTCACCGAGTGGGGCACCGTGCGGCCGAACTTCACGGTTCGGTGCGGTTGTTCGAGAGCACGATGAACCGCACTCGAATGGTCGCGATGATGAAGGAGAACCCCGACCGCCCCGACGATTGGGATCCCGAGGGCCCGGCCGACGACGGAAACCCGTTCGGTTCGACCGAGGACGAGATCACACTGGCCGTCGACGTGTCGGCGTTCATCGATCAGAAGCGACGTTCGATCATGTGTCATGCGAGTCAGATGACCGACAGCGGATTTTTCACGCAGATGCCGCCCGAGATCTTCGCGGTCGCCTTCGGTACGGAGTGGTTCATCGAACCCGGTGCGCCGGGTGGAGCGATGCCGGGGTGGTTGTTGTGACGCGCGTGTACATGGTTCGTCATGGTCGAGCGGCGGCCGGCTGGGACGCCGATCCGGATCCGGGTCTCGACGACGAGGGTCGTCGGCAGGCGATGGCGACCGCCGAGGCCCTGAGCCTCCTGCCCGACATGCCGTTGGTGTCCAGTCCCTTGCGGCGTTGTCGCGAGACCGCCGGGTT
Organism: Acidimicrobiia bacterium; assembly: GCA_046091365.1. GTDB lineage: Bacteria > Actinomycetota > Acidimicrobiia > Acidimicrobiales > Ilumatobacteraceae > Casp-actino8. The sequence goes on from JBJTBM010000035.1 coordinate 14,656, forward strand.
CCTGTCGGCGAAGTGGAAGTACGACCCCGTGACGGTCCAGCCATTGGTGGCGGAGATCCCGTCGCCCGCGGGCCTCGTGATGGGGGAGCGCGTCGACTGGCTGCGTACGGCGATGGCGGGCACGTGGGCGGACCTCGGGCCCCGCTACACGTCGTTCCGCGACGAGGTGGTTGCGTACGTGGCCAACTTGCGTCGGGACACCGTGATCTTCAGCCATTTCATCGCCATCAACGCGGTCATCGGTGCGTGCCGTGGCGACGACCGATTGGTGATCGCGAGTCTCGACAACGCGTCGGTGACGGTCGTCGACATCGACGAATCGGGACGATTGTCGTTGGCCCGTACGGGACGGGTCGCCGACACCTTGATCCGTTGATCGGGCAGAATGGCGACATGAACGAACGACCCGGGCCGACGAGATTGCTCGCGTTCGTGTTCACCGCGACCTCCCTGATGGTCGCCTGCGGCGGTGGTGACGGGAGTTCCGACACGCTGGCGCCCCTTCCGACGAACGTGTCCACGACGGTCGAGTCGACTCTGGCGCCGATGGTGTCCACGACGGGAGTCCCCGCCGCGACCACCACCACGATCGCCGCGACGACCACGACCGTGCCCAAGGCGGCCGAATTGGTGCTGAGCCCGGATTCGTTGGGCTCGGTTCGCTTCGGTGTCGACCCCGAGGGTGCGATCGTCTACGTCACCTCGTTGCTCGGCGAACCCGACAGTGACAGCGGATACGTCGACGCGGTCTCGGATTTCGGCTTCTGCCCGGGTTCACAGGTGCGGGGCGTGCGGTGGGGAGATCTGTTGATGCTCTTCGGAGACGACAGCACGGTGGCGAGCGGCCGTCTTCACTTCTACGGCTGGCGGTTCGGTCCGGCGCGTTCGTCCGTTCACGATCCGATGGGACCGGCGACTGCGGGCGGAGTGACACTGGGCTCGACGGTGAACGAACTTCTGGCGGCACACCCGTCGGCCGATGTCGTGATCGACGACGTCTACGGAGCCGGGTTCGACCTGGACTTCGGGGGTCGTGGGCTGGTGTCGGGCTCGTTGACCGATGATTCGCCCAACGGTGTCATCGTCGACTTGTTCGGCGGAGTCAATTGTCGCCAGTGGGCCGTGGGCATCTAGGTCGAGTGGGGCACCGTCATCTAGGGTTTCAGGAATCATGAACGCGCTGATGTTGCTCGACGTGCACACCTCGTGGGCCTGGTTCGTGATCATCGCCAACGGTCTCGCCGGTTTGTGGGCGCTCGGGGCCCACAAGTTCGAGTCTTTACGTAGTCGTGCCTTGTGGTGGTTCACGTTGTTGGCGGAGTTGACGGTGTTCGTGCAGGTAACGCTGGGCGTGATCATGGTGAACAAGTACAAACTCGAGTTCCCGCAGTTCCACGCCTTCTACGGTTTCGTGGGCATCATCGCGGTGGCGATCATCTACTCGTACCGCAACCAGATGAAGCACCGGTTGTACCTGCTGTACGGGTTCGGCGGATTGTTCATCATGGGTTTGGGCATCCGCGCCCTCCTCGTCGGCCAACCCTCCTGAACCAAAATGCGACAAATTGTCGCAAGTTGGTGATTAGAGGGAGGAGGCGAGGGTGTCGAGTTGGGCGCCGAGCCGAGCGGGCAACTTGGCGCCGAACTGCGCGTAGTGACCCTCGATCTGCGGCAGTGCCGACTTCCAGCCCTCGGCATCGACCTTCAACAGTTCGTCGAGGTCGTCCTTGCTCACGTCGAGTCCGTTCAGATCGAGCGCACCGGCCTCGGGCAGCAGACCGATCGCGGTCTTCACCGCGCCGGCCGAACCGTTCACCCGCTCGAACACCCACTTCAACACACGGCTGTTCTCGCCGTAACCCGGCCACAGGTATCGGCCGTTCTCGTCGCGACGGAACCAGTTCACGAAGAAGATCTGGGGGAGCTTCGACGCGTCAGCCTTGGCGCCGACCGCCAACCAATGTGCGAAATAGTCGGCCATGTTGTACCCGCAGAAGGGAAGCATGGCCATGGGGTCGAAGCGCAGGTTGCCCACCGCACCCTGCTGGGCGGCCGTGGTCTCCGAGGCCATGATCGAACCGAGGAACACGCCGTGCTCCCAGTCGAAGGCCTGGGTCACCAACGGGACCGTGGTGCGACGGCGACCACCGAACAGGATGGCCGAGATCGGCACACCGGCGGGATCCTGCCACTCGGGCGCCGCCGACGGACACTGCGACGCGGGCGCGGTGAAGCGGGCGTTCGGGTGTGCAGCCGGGGTCTCGCTCTCGGGCGTCCAGGCGTTGCCTTTCCAATCGGTCGCGCGCGCGGGCTGGTCCTCGCTCATGCCCTCCCACCACACGTCGCCCTCGGGCGTGAGTGCGGTGTTCGTGAAGATGCTGTTGCCCCACAAGGTGTGCATGGCGTTGGCGTTGGTGTCGTAGCCGGTTCCGGGGGCCACGCCGAAGAAACCCGCCTCGGGGTTGATGGCGTAGAGACGACCGTCGTCACCGAACTTCATCCAGCAGATGTCGTCGCCGATGGTCTCGGCCTTCCAGCCCGGAATCGTCGGCACCAACATCGCCAGGTTGGTCTTTCCGCACGCCGATGGGAATGCGGCTGCGATGTACTTGGCCTCACCGCCGGGGTTGGTGAATTTCAAGATGAGCATGTGCTCGGCCAACCAGCCGTCGTCGCGCGCCATCACCGACGCGATGCGCAGTGCGAAGCACTTCTTGCCCAGCAACGCGTTTCCGCCGTAGCCCGACCCGTACGACCAGATCTCACGGGTCTCGGGGAAGTGCACGATGTACTTGTTTTCGGGGTTGCAGGGCCACGCCGAGTCCCTCTGACCGGGGGAGAGCGGCGCGCCCACCGAGTGCAGGCACGGCACCCACTGGCCGTCGCCCAACACGTCGAGAGCGCCCTGGCCCATGCGGGTCATGATGCGCATGTTGGTGGCTACGTACGCCGAGTCGGTCAGCTGAACGCCGATGTGAGCGATCGGTGAGCCGAGCGGCCCCATGCTGAACGGCACCACGTACATGGTGCGACCCTTCATGCAACCGTCGTACAGGCGCTTCATTTCGGCCCGCATCTCGGCGGGCTCGCGCCAGTTGTTGTTGGGGCCGGCGTCGTCCTTGTCGGCCGAGCAGATGAAGGTGCGATCCTCGACGCGAGCCACGTCACCCGGGTCACTGTGCGCCCAATAACTGTTGGGGCGCTTGGCCTCATCGAGTTTGGTGAATACACCGGCGTCCACCAACACGCCGCACAGTCGGTCGTACTCCTCGGCGCTGCCGTCACACCAGTAGATGTCGTCGGGCTGCATCACCGCGGCCCACTCGGCGACCCACTTCTTCAGACGCTCGTTGTTGCTCGTGCCGGCCATGTCGTTCTCCTTCGGCGCGGGGACGCCGGGGCGTTGTTCTCGGGGCGCGGGTCAGTGCCCCGGGGTGCCCATGTCGGACTCAGAACCTAGGCGCAGGCGGGTGGCCATGCCCGAATCGTCCATGTCAAACACGACACGCTGACCGGGGCGAAGCATGCGAAAGATGCTGCCGTCGAGGGCCCCGTCGGCCAGCTCGAGTTCACACAAATCGGTGTCGCGGAGAATGAGGCCGGTCCCGGTGGTCGGGTCGTAGGCCTTGACGACGCCCTGCATCGCTCAGTCGGTCACTTGTCCGAGGCGGCGGTGCCGCGGCTGACCTTGGTCACCTTGCCAGCGCGGATGCAACCGGTGCAGACGTTCAAGCGGGTGGGGGTGCCCTTCACCACGGCGCGGATGCGCTGGATGTTCGGGTTCCAGCGGCGCTTGGTGTGCACCTTTGAGTACGACACCGACATGCCCCACGAGGGGCGCTTACCGCAGACTTCACACACTGATGCCATGACTGGTTCTCCGAGGTCTCTGTCGTCCCGGGGGGACAATCTCGATCACTGGACGCTACCAGCGGATTCGCCCGCTCCCCAATGACGGTGCGGGTCCGATCAGCTTGGGCGACGGTCACGTCCGCCCCACCCCCGACCACTACCATCGGGCGGGTGAACCCACCAGTTCAGGCGCCCGAGGGCACGAGCGAGCGTTTCGACGCCGACCGCCTGCGCCGCACGGTGGTGGCCTTCCGGGACGCCGTTCGCGATCACGCCCCGCGCATCAACCGTCTGAACGTCTACCCGGTGCCGGACGGTGACACCGGCACCAATATGGCCCGCACGCTGGACGCGGTCGTGGCCGAGCTCGACCAGGCCGAGGCCGGCATCGAGCCCACGTGCCAGGCCATCTCGCACGGTTCGCTCATGGGTGCCCGCGGGAACTCGGGGGTGATCCTGTCGCAGATCCTGCGCGGGTTGGCCGGGCGGCTCTCCTCGACGGCCAGCAGCACGGCGACCGAGGTGGCCGAGGCTCTGAGCGAGGCGTCGACGGCCGCGTACAAGGCGGTGCTCAAACCGATCGAGGGAACCATCCTGACCGTGGTGCGCGAGGCGAGCGAGGCCGCCAAGTCGACCGCGGCATCAGGGGCGGGTCTCGGGGCCACGTTGCGAGCCGCCCGCGACGCGGGTCGTCGGGCCCTCGACGCCACACCGGAGATGTTGCCCGTACTGAAGGACGCCGGCGTGGTCGACGCGGGTGGGGCGGGGTTCTTGTTGCTGCTCGACGCCGCGCTCAACGTCATCGATGGCGAACCCATTCCGACACCGGCCGACTCCATCGGTGGCGACGCGCTCGACGAACCGTTGCCGGCGATGACCGCACCCGATTCGCACGGCGCGATGTCGGTGGCCGACCTCCGCTACGAAGTCATGTACTTCCTGCACCTCGACGACGACCGGATCGAGGCCTTCAAGGCCGACTGGGGCGCGATCGGGGATTCGATCGTCGTCGTCGGCGGTGACGGACTCTGGAACTGTCACGTGCACACCAACGACATCGGTGCGGCGATCGAGGCGGCCATCGACCTCGGCGGGCGACCCAAGCAGATTCGCGTCACCGATCTCTTCGAGGAGGTGGCCGAGCGTCACGCCGCCCACGACGCGGCGCGTTCGGCGGCCGGCTTGCCCGCAGTCACCACCGCGGTGGTGGCGGTGTGCAGTGGTAGTGGACTCGAAGAGTTGTTCGGACAGTTGGGTGTGCAGGGAAGCGTCACCGGGGGCCAGACGCTGAACCCGTCGACCGCCGAACTGCTGGCGGCGGTCGAGGCCGTGAACGCCCAACAGGTCGTGGTTCTGCCCAACAACAAGAACATCATCCCGGTGGCCGAGCAACTCGACGCGCTCACCACGAAAGAGGTGCGGGTGGTGCCCACCCGTTCGATGCCCGAGGCCCTGGCCGCGCTCGTCGTCTACGACCCGGAGGCGGGAGTCGACGAACACGTTGCATCCATGGTGTCCTCGACCGAGGCCATGGTCACCGGTGAGGTCACCCGAGCGGTTCGCGATTCGGCGAGCGAGGTCGGCGCGGTCACGGTCGGCGATTGGATCGGACTCGTGCGCGGCGACGGAATCGTCGCCGTCAGCGGGTCGCTCGAGGACGCGGTGGTGGCCTTGCTGGCGCACTTGGTCGACGAGTCCCGCGAGATCGTGACCATCATCGAGGGGGTGGACGCCACGTCCTCGGCGACCGCGGCCATCGAGGCCTGGATCGCCGCCGAGCGCCCCGACACCCAGGTCGAGCGCCACCGGGGCGGCCAACCGCTCTACCCGTACCTTTTCGGCGTCGAGTGACGCGGTGAGTCGTGGCTGACACGGAGGCCTCCATCACGCTGTCCGAGCTCGCCGCGAAACCGATCACCGAACTCAGGTCGGTCGGCGCGGGAAAGCGGGCGGAGAACTTCGCCAAGTTCGGGATCACGAACCTGCTCGAGCTGCTCACGCACTACCCGCGACGCTGGATCGACCGAACGCGCGAGGCGCCCATTGCCGAAGCCGCCGAGGGTGTCGACGTGTTGGTCATCGGCGAGTTGAAATCGGTGAGCCAACCGCCGCCCGGACCGCGGCGTGGCCCGTCGCGGGTGACGGCGAGCGTGACCGACGACAGCGGCCGACTCGAACTGGTCTTTTTCAACCAGCCCTACCGGGCCCGACAACTCAAACCCGGTTCGCTCGTGGCGGTGTTCGGTCGCATCGGTCGGTTCAACGGTAAGAAACAGATGGTCAACCCGACCGTCGACGTTCTCGGCGACCCCGATGAGCGACCACGACCGATCGTGGCGGTCTACCCGCAGAGCGAGAAAGTCGACCTGCCCTCGTGGGTGGTGCTCAAAGCCGTCGACGAGACCCTCGCCCGCTGTCGTCGACGGGGCATCAGCGACCCCATCGACGTCGCCACACGCGCTCGCTACTCGCTTCTCGGACGCCAGGAGGCCTTCGTCGGTATTCACACTCCCGAGACGTTCGCTCACAAGGAAGCCGCTCGCCGCCGACTCGCCTTCGACGAGTTGTTGCGGGTGCAACTGGTTCTGGTGGCTCGTAAACGGGCGTTCGAACGCGACTCGGTGGGGGTGCGTCACGTCGTGGACGGGGCGTTGGTGCGACGGTTCCACGACCGCCTTCCCTACGAACTCACCGGGGCGCAACGTCGGGTGATCGCCGAGATCGAGTCCGACCTGGCGTCGCCCACCCCGATGCACCGCTTGTTGCAGGGCGACGTCGGCGCGGGCAAGACCCTCGTGGCGGTGTCGGCGATGTTGGTGGCGGTCCAAGGTGGCCACCAAGGCGCGCTGATGGCTCCCACCGAGGTTCTGGCCGAGCAGCACTCGGTGGGGATCCGTCGGTTGCTCGACGACCTCCGGGTGCCGGCCGACGACACGCTCGAGGGCGAGCGCCCGGTGCGCGTGGAGTTGCTCACGAGCAGCGTCACGGCCGAACGACGACGCGACATCCTCGCGGGTCTGGCCGACGGCAAGGTGGATCTGGTCATCGGCACCCACGCGCTCATTCAGGAGACGGTCGACTTCCGCAGTCTCGGCGTCGTGGTGGTCGACGAGCAGCACCGCTTCGGCGTCGAGCAACGCGCGGCTCTGCGCGACAAGGGGCGCGGTGCCATCCCCGACGTACTCGTCATGACGGCCACGCCGATTCCGCGCACCGCGGCCATGACGGTGTACGGCGACCTCGACGTGAGCGTGCTCGACGAGAAGCCGCCGGGGCGTACCCCGATCGTCACGCGTGCCGCAACCGGTCCCGCCGACGAGGAAGAGGTTTGGTCCGACGTTCGCTCTCAAGTTGCCGCGGGTCGTCAGGTGTACGTCGTGTGTCCCTTGATCGAGGAGAGCGAGAAACTGGAAGTGGCCAGCGCGGAAGAGACCGTCGCGCGCCTCGGGGCCACCGAGTTGCGCGGCCTACGCATCGGCCTCCTGCACGGGCGCATGTCGTCGGCGGACAAGGAAGCCGTCATGGAGCGATTCCGCATCGGTGACATCGACGTGCTCGTGGCCACCACGGTGATCGAGGTGGGTGTCGACGTGCCGAACGCGACGGTCATGGTGATACTCGATGCCGATCGCTTCGGGATCGCCCAGTTGCACCAGCTGCGCGGACGCGTCGGGCGTGGACGTCACGCGTCCAACTGTTGGCTCGTCACCACACCGGTCGAAAAGGTGGACGAACTCATCGTGGACTCGAATCCGCGCATCGACGCTCTCGTCGACTCGGACGATGGTTTCCACCTCGCCGAGGTCGATCTCGAGTTGCGCGGCGAGGGCACCCTCATGAACAAGGAACAGAAGGGTCGCACCGATTTGAAGCTCGCCTCGCTCAGGCGCGACCGCGAGCTGGTGCAGTTGGCCCGCGAGGCCGCGCACGCCATCATCGACTCCGACCCCGACATGGCGGAGAATGTCGAACTTCGCGACGAGTCGGATCTCTTCCTTCGTCCGCAGGACGAGGAGTTCCTCTTCAAGAATTGACGCACGCGGCCAGCGCGGGCATGTCATCCGACGCCGCGCCGGTCACGACGCCGGCATCGTCGGAGATCGTCACCGAGGTGGGTCCGTCGAGTCGTACCGCGGCCGCCACCGTGTCGTCCACCACGAGCACTGCGGAACGTGGTCCCACGAACAGCCCCACGCTGGCCGAGGGGGAGGGGGCCCGTGCGACACTCAGGAACTCGACGGTGTCGCTCGACGACAAGGAGCGATCGGCGCTGATCGACATGTGGACGGTTTCGCTCGAGCCGTCGAGATCGACGAAGGTGAAACCGAGTCGTCGGTCGTCCGCCAGGCCGTCGATCATGCCGCGCCAGCGCCAGCAGGTTCCGTCGATCGTTCCGCGCTCGTCGGATCGGCCCTTGAAGGTCACGAGTGACTCCCAGATCCGCGACCGCACCGACAACTCCACCGTGGCGCCGGCGAACACCGGCGTGAAGTCGCTCTTCACCAACGTCGCGAACGGAGTGTCCTCGGCCAACGCGGTCTCGACGGGCCGCAGGTACGCCGCGGGATCGGTGCGATCGAGGTCGTCGGCGAACCATTGCCACGTTCGGGGCAGGACGTAGTCGGACGAGGTGTCACCGAGGTAGATCTCACCGATCATGAAGGACTTCCAGCTGAATCGCGTCGCCGGCACCCGGTGGTTGTCGAGATAGGTCCAGGGGTACATGGTCCAGGCGAGGAGAGCGTCCCCGTCGTCGGAGACGAGGTCGAGGACGGCGCGAACGGTCCGCGACTGTCCGCTCATCGCTTGTTCGCGTTCGCGCGTCTCGGTGGCGAACGAGTGGAAGTTCCCGACCCGAGTCGCGCCGTCCCAGAAGAGGTCTCCGCACTGGGCGAACAAGGTGATGGCGACGACGGCGACGACCGGGGCGTGGGCGACACGACGATCGCCGGGGGCGCGTCGTTCGGCCATCCACTGCGCGGCATGGGACAGCGCGGGCGACAGCCGCGCGACGATGACCGCGAACATCAAAGCGGTGGGAACCGCGATGACCGAGAAGTAGTGGCTGGAATAGCGCTGTCCGAGAACCAGTTCGCCCCATCCACCGACGAACCACGCGATCAGTGTCAGAGCCAGGGCCCGTTGTGTCGAGTCGAGCGCGCGACGGCGGTCGATCACCGTGGCGAGGAAGATCACCACGATCAGCACCGACTCCGGACGCTCGGAGTAGTAGTCGATCATCGTGTTCCACCCGAGACCGAGTTGCTCGGCGTATCCCCGGCCGGTGCCGTCGCTCATGAACGAGGCGTAGGTCCACCATCCCGACCAGAACTGATCGAAGCGTCCGCGGAGCGCGTACCAGATCGGGGCCGAGAAGACCGTGGTGACGAAAGTCGACGAGGCCACGAGCCACGGTCGGGTGAATCCCGACCGGTGTCGCCGTCGATGGGCCAACAATGAACCGACGGCGAGTGCGGCGAGGATGGTGGTGAGCAACGTCTGCACGGCCAAACCCAACGAGACGACGGCCCCGATCCAGAGGAGTCGGGCGTGTCGAGGGTCGCGCCACGGGCGGTCCCAGAGGGCGACGATCACGACCGCGGCCAGGAGAGCGGTGGTGATGTTGCGGCTGTAGACGACCCCCGCGTAGTCGCTCGACGACATGAAGAAATGGGTGATCGTGACCGAGGCCGACACGGCGGCCGCGGTGCGGTGACCGGCGAATCGACGCGTGACCGCCCACGCTGTGGCGCCCAGCGTCAGAGAGATGAGCAGGCAAAAGGACGCGATGGCGAACCAATACGTGTCGTACGACGTGAACCATCGCGCCGCGTCGTAGACGACCGTCTCGAGTGGCCCCTTGTTGTGAACGCCGTTCTCGTAATAGGTGCCCCCGAAACGCGCGGCGCGTTCGACGATCGTGCGGGCGTACTGCGGGTCGTAATCCTGACTTCGCCGTTCTACTGCGAACCATCCGAGCGTCGCCACGGTCGCCGCGAGCGCCGCCGAGACGTGCGCCCAGCTGTCGCGGACGGGCGTGCGGTCGTTCGACCGCCGACGCAGCAACACGTCGACGGCGAGGAACAGCGAGATGATGCACACGACGTTGACCCGCAACATCGGCCCGACGGTGTGTCGTTGGACCTCCATCGCATCGGTGGCGATCGAGGCGTACAACTCGACGAGTGTGGCGACGAGGCCGGTCCCGAGGATGAGAGCGAGACGTCTCGATCTCCTGGCCACCACGAAAAGCGCCGACCCGGCGAGTACGACGAACCACAGCAGGGTCGCCGTCGAGTCGATACCGGAGAACCACGCGAGTCGCGAGGGCAATCGGTCTCCGACGCCGAAGCGGTCGTAGTCCCCGAAGTCGTACCGCAGCACCCCGGGCAACTCGTGTCTCATCACGTCGATCCAGAAACCCGCATCGGTGATGAGCGAGGTCAGTTGGTCGAACTGGCCCGACCCCCGCACCCATTCGCGGAAACCCTCCAGTTCGGGCGAGTTCAAGAAGGTCTCCCCATCGTCCCACGAGTTGTGTCCGGTGCGGTCCAGCAGGGCGTCGGACATCGGCATTCCGTTGTCGACGAACGATTCGGTCATCGATGCATCGGGCAGAATTCGCAAGCCCACGTTGTTGATCAGCGGGAATCGATGCCGGTCGCTGGTCCCCTGGGACACCGCGACGTAGCCGAGCACCACCGTCAGCGAGAGGGCACACCACAGCGCCGTGCGCCGGAACCCGGCGTCCCGGGAACGCCACGCCGACCCGGCCAGAACCAGCGCGACGATCAGCACCGACATCGCGTGCGAGTCACGGGTGAGAAGGAACGCGATCGTGGCCGCTGTGGCCGCGACGATTTTCCGGCGACCGGGGGAGTGCGCGAAGCGCAACCACAGTGCCAGGGCGAGCATCGACGTCGAGAGTCCGAGCGATTCGCTGAGAACCTCCACGCACCACAGTGCGAACCTCGGTTGCACGGCAACGGCGGTGACTGCGAGCGAGGCGACCCACGCGAGAGGTCGTGATTCGAGGATGCGCAGCAGCGTCGTGCAGACCAGCGTCACGGCGAGCGCGTAGGCGAGACTCTGGACGACCACGAGCCATCGGACGTCGAAGCCGACGGTCCAGAGCACGATTGGAAGGCCGACGGGACGCTCGGAGAACCAGAACGACGGGGAGAACGGGCCGATGCGCGCGACCTTGGTGAACGAGGAGGAGTCGGGAAAGAACGACGGCAGTCCTTCGCGCCACAACGGTCCGACGACCCGCACGAGGAAGGCCACGACACCGAGGGAGAAGACCCACGGTGCGCGGTCGCTTCGGGGGTTCGAGTCGGGCGTCGTCACCGATCGTCCGTCAGGTCGTCGGACCAATCGTCCTCGGGCAGCACCAGATCCCAACGGTCGAGACAATCTCGGCACTTGTAGGTGACGATGTCGCCCGGATACCAGCGACCGTCCTCGCGCGGATGCGTGGTGAGGTAGCAGCGACCTCCGCAGTCGACGCACTCGATCTCGGGCTCGGGTGTCACCCCGTCAGTCTGCCCGTTCGACCCGCCGTAGCATGAGCTCATGCGCGTCGTGGCCGGCACCCTGCGCGGGAGATTGATCGTCGCACCAGACGGTGACGCCACCCGACCGACGACCGACCGAACGCGCGAGGCCGTCTTCAACGCCTTGACGAGCCTCGGGGCCGTCGAGGACGCGGTGGTCCTGGATTTGTTCGCGGGCAGTGGAGCGATGGGGATCGAGGCGCTGTCGCGTGGAGCACGGCGCTGCACGTTCATCGAACGAGATCGTCGGGCGCTCGAGTCGATTCGAACCAACGTGAGCAAGCTCGACCTCGGCGATCGGGTGACGGTCATCGCCGGAGACGTGGCGGTGAACGTGGTGGCTCAACGGTTGGTCGACCTCGCGCTGGTCGACCCCCCGTACGATTACGCCGCGTGGCCCGAACTGCTGCGGGCGATCGCGCCGGCTCTGGCCCCCGGTGGCCTCGTCGTGGCCGAGAGCGGACGCGAGATCGCTGTCCCGGAGGGCTGGAACGTGCTCCGAGCCCGTTCGTACGGCCGCACCCGGGTCGCATTCATCGAGCGGACGACGCCCTCGACCGGTACCGTTACCCCGTAGATGGCCACGACATCCGCGCTCACCGTGCTCTACCCGGGCAGCTTCGACCCGATCCACAACGGGCACCTCGATGTCGTCGCCCAAGCGGCCGAACTCTTCGGAACCGTCGTCGTGGCCGTCATGCACAATCCCGACAAGCCGTCGGGCCTCGTCGGGCTCGAGGCGCGCGTCGATTTGGCCCGGGCGAGCACCGCGCACATCGCGGGAGTCAGGGTCGAGGCGCATCCGGGTCTCGCGGTCCAGGCGGCCGCCGCCACCGGCGCGGACTTCATCGTCAAAGGACTGCGTACCGCGGCCGACTTCGAGGTCGAACAGCAGATGGCCCACACCAACCATTCCGTGTCCGGAGTGCGCACCGTGTACCTGCCATGTCGCGCCGACCACGCGTTCATCAGCAGTCGTTTCATCCGTGAAATCGCCCAATACGGTGGGAGAATCGATCACATGGTGCCCGCACCGGTGGCCGCCGCCTTGGCGGGTATCTTTGGGAGGCCTTCGGGCGGCAGCCAAGGACGAGCATGAACTCCACATTCGACGACTTCGATGACGACACCGGTTCATACGACCGCGGGCCAGACGACCAGGTCGGTTCGTCCGGTGTGCTCCTGCGCCGGGCGATCGACATCATCGCCACGGCCCCGAACATGCCGCTCTCCTCGACGCCGCGTATCGACCGTGACGTGATCATCGAGATCCTCCAAGAGGCCCTGAATCGCCTGCCGAACGAACTGCGTGACGCCCGGTGGATGTTGAAGCAACGCGAGGAATTCATGGTTCGCACCCGCCGCGAGGCCGACGAATTGATCGATGCCGCCAAGGTTCAAGCCGAGCGCTTCGTGCAGCGATCCGAGGTCGTGCGCGCCGCCGAACAGCGCGCGCGTCAAATCGTGGAGGCCGCCGAGGACGAGTCGCGTCGCCTGAAGAACGAGACCGAGGACTTCCTCGACCAGCGTCTGGCGAGCTTCGAGATCCTCCTCGACAAACTCGCCAAGACCGTGGCGACGGGTCGGCGTCGTCTGGCCATCGGTGAGGTTCCCAACGAGTCCCGAGCGGCGGAGGGATTCGATGACGGGACGAGCGACGATTCCGGGGCCATCTTCTTCGATCAGGACAGCACCCGCAACCGGTGAGGAACCCGCTCGTCGTCAATGCCCTCGAGATGCTGCGGCGTCCGGGTACCCAGAAGTCCGTCGAACTTTCGGTTCCCCCGGGAGCCTTCGATCTCGTCGACGAGCGTCTGGTGCCGGGCGGTGAGGTCGCTGTGGCGGTTCGGTGCGAAAGCCTGTCGGACGGGATCGTGGTCGACGGAACGGTGCACGTCGGCTTTCGGGGTGACTGTCGCCGATGTCTGGCACCCCTGACCGGGGAGGTCGAGATCGGGGTGCACGAGCTCTATCAGGTCGACCTCACCGACCCCGACGCGTTCCCGATCGAGAACGACCAAATCGACCTGGCCGCGATGGTCCGCGAGTCCGTGTTGCTCGAACTGCCCGACGGGCCGGTGTGCCGTCCCGACTGCGCCGGTTTGTGTCCGGTCTGCGGAGTCGATCTCAACGACGGGGCGTGCGGTTGCTCGCCGCCGGCTCCGGATCCCCGCTGGGCCGCCCTCGACGCCATCCGGGACCAGTTGCCCGAATAGGGCCGGGCGAGGGGGAAACCCCGGGATCACCGCTATTCTTTCGGGGCTGTTACGAGGAGAAGATCGACGTGGCCGTTCCGAAGAAGAAAAAGTCGAAGATGAAGTCGCGGAGCCACCGGGCCGGCGCCTGGAAGCTCGGCGCTCCCTCGCGCAGTCTCTGCCCGCGTTGCGGTTCGGCCAAGTTGCCCCACACGGTGTGCAACGCCTGCGGTTGGTACAAGAACCGCGTCGCCGTCGAAGTCTGACCTCGACCCGATGTTGCCCATCGCCGCCGACGCCATTGGCTGTGACCGCGCCCCCGGTGAGATCGTCGCCGGTGCCCGCGACGCCGCGAATGCAGGGTTGCCCGTCGTCCTGGTCGGACCCGAGGGTCTCGACACCGCCGGGCTCGATCTGATCGTGGCGTCCGAGGTCATCGACATGGACGAGGATCCGGCCGGTGGCGTTCGCCGCAAGAAGGACTCCACGCTCGTTCGTGCCGCTGAAGCGGTACGTGACGGCAAGGCCTCGGCGATGATCTCGGCCGGCAACACCGGAGCGACCATGGCGTCGGCGTTGCTGAAGATGGGTCGCGTGTCGGGCGTGAAGCGCCCCGCCATCGCGACCCCGATTCCGGTTCCCGGGGGACGCCCGACCGTGTTGCTCGACGCCGGGGCCAACGCCGAGGTGCAGGCCGAGTGGCTCGTTCAGTTCGCCCTCATGGGATCGGTGTATTCGCACCACCGTTACGGTGTCGCGCGTCCGCGGGTCGGTCTGTTGTCGATCGGCGAGGAGCCGGGCAAGGGGGACACTCTCCGCAAGGACGCCTACGACCTGTTGAAGGAGACCCACGGAATCGACTTCATCGGCAACGTCGAGGGGCGTGACGTGATGACCGACGACGTCGACGTGGTGGTGACCGACGGGTTCACCGGCAACGTCGTACTCAAGACACTCGAGGGTGGCATGAAAACCCTGATTCGGGCCTTGTTGGCGGCATTCGGATCGAAAGACGAGTACAAACCGCACGCCGAAGCCCTGTTCCCCGCGTTGCTTCCGCTCTACGACAGCGTCGACCCCGATTCCACGGGGGGCGCGGCTCTGCTCGGGGTCGATGGCGTCTGCATCATCTCGCACGGCTCGTCGTCGGCGCGGGCCATGGTGAACGGCATCAAGGTGGCCGCCGACATGGTCGAGTCCGACATGGTGGGTCATCTGCGTCGAGCCATCAACCCGTGACCCGAGGCGCCCCGTCCGGGGGTGCGCCCCTCGGTACAATCGTCTCGTCCCGTCAACGGAGGAAGTCGTGCCCGCAGAAACCCACGTCGTCAACACGCCACTCGATCGCCCGGCCATCTTCGCCATCGTGCGCGACCAACTCGTCGACATCCTCGAGATCGATCCCGAGAGCATCTCGGAGGGCCAGTCGTTCAAGGATGACCTCAAGGCCGACTCGCTCGATCTCGTCGAACTCGTCGACGCCCTCGAGGAGGAACTGAGCGAGCGCACGGTCGGGTTCCGCATCGAGGACGAGGACCTCGCCGACCTCAAGACCGTCCGCGACGCCGTCGATTTCGTCCTGGCCCACGTTCGGCAGAACTCCGTCTGAATCGGGCCATGGCCGGCGTGCTGTCCCGATTGCGCAATCGGGCTCGACTGGCCGCGCGACGCAACCGACCGTTGCGGCGTCGAATCGCGCTCGGTTTCGACGACTGGACCATGGCGGTCGCCACGCACCGCTTCACCGACCGCGAACTCGGACTCCAGTCGATGAGTCACCGCTCGTGGTGTGGCGAGAACGGCGGTGTGCCGTCCAACGAACGACTCGAGTTTCTCGGTGACGCGATCTTGCAGTGGGTGGTCACCGACCTGATCTACATCGAGTTCCCCGAGCGCGACGAGGGTTCGCTCACCGATGTCCGTAAGAGTCTCGTGAACGCCGACATGCTCGCGCAGATCGCCCGCGAGATCGACCTCGGCTCGCAGTTGCTTCTCGGCGCCGGCGAGGACGATGCCGGTGGTCGAACGAAGACTTCGATCCTGGCCGACGCGCTCGAGGCCTTCATCGGCGCGCTCTACCTCGACGGTGGCCCCCAGAAGGCGCGCGCGTTCGTCACGTCGATCATGGGCGAACGTCTGAGCGGATCGTTCGAGCGACTCGAGGATTTCGATGCGCGTAGCCATCTGATCCGCGTCTGTGTAGGCGAATGGAGTCGTCCTCCGTTGGTCGAGATCTCGTCCCAGGGGGCCGCGCACGAGCCGGTCTTCACCGCAATCGTCGTGATCAACGGCGAGGAGTTGGGGCGGGCCGAGGGGCGCTCGAAGAAGATCGCCGCCCAAGCGGCTTCGGTCGCGGCCCTAGCCGTGTTGGCCGCTCGCGGCATCGACACCAGCCGTGCCTGAGCTACCCGAGGTCGAGACAGTTCGCCGCGGCCTCGAACAGCGTTTCGTCGGACGCACTGTTCGTTCGGTGGAGGTCGCACGCGAGCGTTCGGTGCGTCGAACCAGTCGTGAAGAAGTCATCGCGCGCCTGACGGGCGTGACGGCGGTGAGGGTCCGGCGACGTGGGAAATACCTTTTGGTCGACCTCGATTCCGGTGACGAGATGATGATCCACCTGCGGATGAGCGGTCAGGTGCTCGTCGATGTGACGCACCGCCCGCGACCGCCGCATTGTCACGTCGTGCTCGTTCTGGAAGGGGGCGAGGAACTGCGATTCGTCGACCCCCGAACTTTTGGTGAGGTGGTGGTCTACGACCCGGAGAACGTCGATGCGATACTGCCGGAACTGGCCCGACTCGGTCCGGACCCCGTCGGCGACGGCATCGACGACGCGACGTTGGACCGACTGTTGCGCTCGACGCGACGCCCGGTCAAGGCGGCCCTTCTCGACCAGTCCCTCGTGGCCGGCATCGGCAACATCTACGGCGACGAGATTCTCCACCGCGCGGGCATCCATCCGCGGCGACCGGCCGATCGGGTGTCATCGCGTCAACGTCGACGGCTGTTGCCCGCCCTTCACGGGGTGTTGCGCGAAGCGATCGAGGCTGGGGGCTCGACGCTGTCGGACGCGCAATACGTCGACCTCTCGGGGGCCACGGGCTCCTACCAAGACGACCACCGGGTGTACGGACGCGCGGGGGAGCGTTGCCCGACGTGCACGCGGGGCATCATCACGAGCGCGGTCATCGGTGGCCGCACGTCGTGTTGGTGTGGCGTTTGCCAGCGTTGATGGTCCGCTTGGGGCGACCGATGGAAAGGTCCGGCCGACCCCGGTGAACTAGGGTCGGGATGCCGTGTTCCTCAAGTCACTGACCCTCAAAGGCTTCAAGTCTTTCGCCGACAACACCGTCATGCACCTCGAGCCCGGGATCACGGTGGTCGTGGGTCCGAACGGTTCGGGCAAGTCGAACGTGGTCGACGCCATCGCTTGGGTTCTGGGCGCCCAGGCCCCGAGTGCGGTGCGCTCGCAGAAGATGGACGACGTGATCTTCGCCGGTACCGCCAAACGTCCGGCGCTCGGTCGCGCCGAGGTCACCTTGACCCTCGACAACGGACTCGGATTGCTTCCGGTCGACGTGGCCGAGGTCAGCGTCAGTCGCGTGCTCTACCGAACCGGCGAGAGCGAATACAGCATCAACGGTGTTCCGTGTCGATTGCTCGACGTGCAAGAACTGCTCTCCGACGCCGGCGTCGGCCGCCAGCAGCACGTGATCGTGAGTCAGGGACAGATCGAAGCGGTGTTGAATGCGCGCCCCGAGGACCGCCGGTCGATCATCGAGGAAGCCGCCGGGGTGCTGAAGTTCCGCAAACGCAAGGAGAAGTCGGAGCGTCGACTCGAAGCGACCGAAGGATCCTTGTTGCGGGTCCAGGACCTGCTGCGCGAGGTTCGTCGGCAATTGCGGCCGCTCGAACGACAAGCCGAGGCGGCCCGCCGTCACGGCGACCTCGTCGCCGAGTTGAACGCGTTGCGGTTGTTCCTCAGTGGTCGCGAGATCGCCGGGTTCCGACGTCGTCTCGAGGTGCTCGCCGGTGACCGGTCCGACGCCGCGCGGCGCGAGGACGAATTGCGCAAGGCGCTCGCCGAACTCGACACGAACGTCCTGTCCGCCGAGGCCGATCTCTCGGCCCGCGGCGAAAGCGGTCTCGGTGATGAATTGGTTCGCGTCGAACAGCTGCGTGAGCGGGCCCGCGGAATTTCGATGCTCCTGGTCGAACGGCGCAGATCGTACGAACGCGACCGGGGTCAGATGATGGATTCCGGGGTGATCGCGAACCTCGAAGCCGACGCCGCCGGGTTGCGCGGCGAACTCGACGAGGTGTTGTCGGCGATGGCGCGACTCGAACCCGAGAGCCAGGAACTGGCTCACGACGAGGCGGCTTTCGAAGGCGAGCGCACCGCCGCCTCCACGCTTTTCGACCACATCGCATCCTCCTCGTCCGCGGCGACCGCGGCCGCCGAGGTACGCGGTGAACTGCGCACCTTGCGGGCATCCGTCGAGGCTGCGGACTCCGAGCACCGTCGTCTGGCCGCTCGTCTGGTCGCTCTCTCCGAACGCGAGGCGCGACTCGTCGCCGAGATCGAGCGACTGCGCGCCGAGTGCGAGCGATCCCAGTCGATCGAGTTGCCCTTGGTCAACGAGGTCACCGACGCCGAATCGAGGCGTATGGCCGCAGAAGCGGCGCTCGAGACCACGATCGCCTCACGCAACGCCGAGGCGGCCGATCTTGCCCGTTGGCAGGCGCGTGCCGAGGCTCTGCACTTGGCGCTCGACAGTGCCCGGGCCCGCGCCGGCGCGGAAAAGTTGCGCGACGTCGGTGGTGTCGTGGGCACCTTGCTCGACCTCGTCGTCATCGACGAGGGTTGGGAGAACTCGGTGGAAGCCGCTCTCGGCGAGGCGCTGCTCTCGGTGGTCGTCGAGAACACCGATGTCGCACGACGGGCCCTGGCCCACCTGCGTTCGGCCTCGGCGTCGGGCGCCGTTCTGGCCCTCGGTGCGCGCGCCGACTCGCGGGATCCGTCGTCGGTCCCGGTCGGGGCGGCGCGGGTGCGGGACCACGTGCGCTCGTCGCGCGCCGACGTCGAGTCCTTGCTCGACGTTCTGCTCGCCGACTCGGTTCGCGTCTCCGACTGGACGGCGGCCGTCGACGCCGTGATGTCGGACCCGCGCCTCGTGGCCGTCACCGTCGACGGAGATCGTTTCACGATGACGGGTTGGCGCATCGGTGTCGCCGGTGGCGGAGCCACCGCGGCGGCACTCGACGACGCGATGCGCAACGCCGAGGCGTCGAAGGCGAAGTTGTCGTCACGCGAGGATGCGGTCCGCGTCGCCCAGTCCGAACTCGCCGCGACCCGTTCGCGCGAGGCCGACGTTCAGAAGCGACTCGATGCCAACGATGCGGCGTTCACGGCGGCTTCCGAGGCCCTCGTGCGCGCTCAGAGCGAACGACGCGAGTGCGCCACCGAATCCGAGGGACTGCGACCCACGTTGTCCGAGATCGACGAGCGTCTCGGTCGGCTGCGGGTGCGGGTGTCCGAACTCGAGCATCTGGTCCCCTCGCTCGAGAGCGAGGAACGAGCCGAGGCCGAGGCGGCCAGGGCGAGGGGGGAGGCCCGCGCCACGATGGAGGCCAAGGCGGCGTTGTTGACCGGCCGTCGTCGCGACCTTGAGGTGCGGTCCGCCGGTCTCCTCGAGCGTCGGCAGTTCATCGAGAGTCGGCTGGCCGATGCTGAGCGTCGGCTCGAGTCCGATGCGTCCGCGCGAGCGGAGGCCGCCGGTCGTCGCGAGAAGATCGAGCGCATCCTGTCGGCCACCGAGCGTCTCGCGGAGATCGTCGACGCCCATCGAGTGTCGATCGAGGCGCGCCTCGCCGAGCTTCACGAGCAACGCCGCCGTCAGAGCGACGAGGTGCGGGCGTTGGCGACCCGGCTCGACGAGATGCGTCGCGCGCGACACGGCGCCGAACGCGAACTCGAAGAGGTGCGCGAGCGCTCACGTCGCTCCGAGGTGGAGGAAGCCGAGGTGAGGATGCGCCTCGAGGCGACCGTCGAGACGCTCCGGCGTGATCTCGACGTCGAGCCCGAGGTGGCCGAGGCCGCCGAACTCCCCGAACTTCCCGAGGGCGTGAGTGCCCCGGCCCGGGCCCGTGACCTGGAGCGCGAATTGCGCCTGATGGGTCCGATCAACCCGCTCGCTCTCGAGGAATTCAACGAGTTGCAGGAGCGCCACCGGTTCCTCGAGGAGCAACTCGAGGACGTGCGCAAGACCCGACGCGAGTTGATGCAGGTCATCTCGGCGATCGACACCGAGATCCAGACCGTGTTCGCTTCGGCTTTCGCCGATGTCAGCCGCAACTTCAACGAGTTGTTCTCCGGTCTGTTCCCGGGTGGGACCGGTCGCTTGATTCTCACCGTTCCCGAGGATCTGCTCAACACCGGCATCGAGGTCGAGGCCAAGCCCGGGGGCAAGAACGTGAAGAAGTTGAGCCTGCTCTCCGGTGGCGAGCGCAGCCTCACGGCGCTGGCTTTCTTGTTCGCGGTGTTCCGCAGTCGGCCCTCGCCTTTCTACGTGATGGACGAGGTCGAGGCGGCGCTCGACGACGTGAACCTGCACCGCTTCTTGAACCTCATCAACGAGTTCCGACGCGAGGCGCAGTTGTTGATCGTGAGCCACCAGAAACGCACCATGGAGGCCGGCGACTGCCTTCTCGGCGTGAGCATGCAGCCAGGTGGTTCCTCCAAGGTGGTCGTCGAGAAGTCGGCCGACAGTCCCACCGCTTGAGATCCTCATGGATGCGCAGGTCGTACTTCTCATCCTGATGGGGGTTGCGGTCGTGTTCGGCCTCGGCGCGATCGTCGTCGGACGTCGTTCGGTCGCAGACGCTCGCGAGCCCGACGTTTCCGTTCCGGAGGTCGTGGTCGAGCCGGACGACCCGGCTCTGGTGCGACGCACTCTGCGCGATCGCATCGGTCGCACCGCGGTGGCAATGTCCGGCGTGTTCGGCGGAGTGCGCGCCCGAGGTGGCATCACCGCTGACACCTGGGACGAACTCGAAGAGGTGCTCCTGAGGGCCGACGTCGGCGTC
The DNA here is from genome assembly GCA_046091365.1 of Acidimicrobiia bacterium. Lineage (GTDB taxonomy): Bacteria > Actinomycetota > Acidimicrobiia > Acidimicrobiales > Ilumatobacteraceae > Casp-actino8. The sequence continues at coordinate 35,345 of JBJTBM010000035.1, forward strand.
GGCGTGACCGATGCGCTCCTCGGTGGTCTGCGCGCCCGGGTGTCGGCGCGGGAGATCGAGGGATCCGACGCTCTCGTCGACGCGTTGCGTCAGGAGATGCAGGACCGTCTGCGCGGCGCGGATCGAGACCTGAACTTCGCCGCGGTCGGCGAGGGTCGCGTGAACGTCTGGCTCTTCGTCGGTGTCAACGGCGTGGGAAAAACCACCACCATCGGAAAGATCGCCGCGCGCCAAACGGCCGCGGGACGATCGATCGTGATGGCGGCCGGGGACACGTTCCGTGCCGCCGCCGCCGAACAGTTGGGCACCTGGGCCGAGCGTTCGGGTGCCGAGTTGGTGCGCGGATCCGAGGGTGGTGACCCCAGCTCGGTGATCTTCGATGGTGTCCAGCGCGCCGCCGCCACCGGTCGCGATCTGGTCCTGGCCGACACCGCGGGCCGGCTGCAGAACAAGTCGAACCTCATGGAGGAGTTGCGCAAGGTACGTCGGGTGGCGGGGCGTGAGCCCGGCGAGGTGACCGAGGTTCTCCTCGTCATCGACGCCACGACCGGCCAGAACGGGCTCAACCAGGCGCGCGAATTCGCCGAGGCCGCCGGGGTGACCGGCGTGGTACTCAGCAAACTCGACGGTTCGGCCAAGGGTGGCATCGTGTTCGCCATCGAGACCGAACTCGGTATCCCCGTGAAATTGGTGGGTCTCGGAGAGACGATCGACGACCTCGAGCCTTTCGACCCCGACGAGTTCGTGTCGGCGTTGTTCGGGGGCTGAGAGGTCCGACGACCAGAAATTTCCCGGGTGCGTTGGGAACCAGGTCGGGATGTGGCATCGTCAGGAGGTCATGAAGATTCACTACGCCCCCGCCTTGGCCCTGCTCCTGATCGCCGCCGCGTGCGGTGACGACCCTGACGCTTCGGGTCCCCCCGTGCTCGTCGTCACCGGCTCGGCGATGAATGCACCCTCGGCGTCGGCCGACATGGCCGCCGGAGCGAGCGAGAGCAAGATGTGGGCTCCGTGGCGGATGAATTTCGTGGCCGGCGCCGATCTGCCGGCTCTCAACTCGGATGCGCGTTCCTACAGCATTTCGGCGGGTTCGTTCTCCGTCGACGACGTGGCCGCGATCGCGTCGACTTTCGGTGTCACGGGCGACGTCGTCGAACTCGACGCAAGTGTCGGAGGGGGATGGCGCATGGGGAGCGAGGACGGATCGACAGACGCGTTCTGGGTGTTCGGCACCATGGGGTACTGGAGTTACATGCCCAAGTGGGACGAATCCATGATGAGTCGTGGATGTGCGATCGCGTCGTCACCCGACGGAACGGTCTCGTCGGAGCCCGTAGATTGCGCGTCGCCTCAGCCTCCGGCCAACGTGCCGTCCGAGGATGAGGCACGCTCGTTGTTCGCGACGATGGTCGCGGACATGGGTTTGGACGCCGACGACATGGTGCTGGAGTCCTACGCTGACGAGTGGAGCGCCTCGGTCTACGGTTACCTGAAGATCGGTGGGGTTCGCAGCCCGCTGTCGGTGGGTGTCGGTTTCGGTGCCGAGGGAGCGGTCACCTACGTCAACGGTTTTCTCGGTGAGGTCGTCGAGGGTGCGAGCTACCCGCGCATTGGCACCGCCGCCGCTCTCGAGCGTTTGAACTCCGAATCGGCGAACAACGCGGTGCTTCGAGGTGGAGTGGCCGTCGACGACATGGTCGTGACATCGGGCGTCGCCCTGGGTGGTTCGTCCGTCGATGTCGTGGCCCCGGACACCGTCGTACCGGTTACGTCGTCGGACGTGGTCGGGGCACCGATCGATGCGACCATGCCCATCGATGCGACCTTGCCCACGATTCCCACCGACATCCCGGTGGAGGTGCACGACGTCAACATCGTCGCCGTCGAGGAAGAACTGGTCATGCTCTTCGGACAGGATGGGTCGATCTACCTCGTTCCCGGGTACGCGTTCATCGCCGCCGAGGACGAGAACGGATACGCGTCGCGCTACACCGTGTCGGCTCTGCCCGACGAGTACGTGCAGCAGGCCGACCCGGTCGCGATCGAGCCGGCAGTCGCCGAGCCGGCGGTCGACCCGGGTTCCGAGGTCTCGATCTCCGATGCCGCCGCCGCCGAACTGGTCGGCCTGACCGAGAGCGGGGCCATCGAGACGGCCAAGGCCAACGGCTGGGAATCGCGCGTGGTGTCGCGCGACGGGGTCGACCTCGCGGTCACGATGGATTACCGGATGGATCGGGTGAACCTCACGGTCGTCGACGACGTGGTCACCGCTTCGAAGGTCGGCTGACGGGGGCCGCGGTAGCCTGACGCGGTCATGTTCGACAACCTGTCCAGTCGTTTCGACGGCATCTTCAAGCGCATACGCGGCAAGGGTCGCCTCACCGAGGCCGACGTCGACGAGGTTCTCAAGGAGATCCGTACCGCGCTGCTCGAAGCCGACGTCAACGTGTCCGTGGTGCGCGACGTCGTCGCTCGAATTCGCGCCGGCGCCGTCGGGATCGAGTCGTCGAAGGCCCTCGATCCCAGCCAACAGGTCGTCAAGCTCGTCAACCAGGAACTGACCGCGATCCTGGGTGGCGAGACCCTCAAGATCACCTACGCGAGCCGTCCGCCAACCGTGGTGTTGATGGCCGGACTGCAGGGCTCGGGCAAGACGACGAACTCGGCCAAGTTGGCTCGTTGGTTCACGTCGCAGGGACGTCACCCGCTTCTCGTCGGCGCCGACCTGCAGCGACCGGCCGCGGTCGAACAGTTGCGCACCCTGGGGCGACAGATCGACGTGCCGGTGTTCAGCGAACCCGGCGATCCGGTGAGCACGGCCACGCGCGGACTCGCCGAGGCCCGTCGTCTGGGCAAGGACGTTCTCATCGTCGACACCGCCGGACGCCTGGCCATCGACGACGAGATGATGGATCAGATCCGACGCATCTCGGATCAGATCACCCCGAACTACACGTTCCTCGTGATCGACGCGATGACCGGTCAGGACGCGGTCACTGTGGCCGAGGCGTTCCATGCCACGTTGCAGATCGACGGTGTGATCCTGTCGAAACTCGACGGCGACGCGCGCGGTGGTGCGGCGCTCAGCGTGAAAGAGGTCATCGGTCGTCCGATCGCCTTCGCCAGCACGGGGGAGAAACTCGATGCCTTCGATCAGTTCCATCCCGACCGCATGGCGAGTCGCATCCTGGGCATGGGCGACGTCCTCACCCTCATCGAACAGGCCGAGAAGGCGTTCGAGAAGGATCAGGCCGAGGAGGCCGCCGCGAAGTTGCTCGAGGGCGAATTCACCCTCGACGACTTCCTGGAGCAGATGCAGTCGCTGAAGAAAATGGGTCCCCTCGGCGGGCTGCTCGGGATGATGCCCGGCATGCCCAAGGAGTTGAAAAACGCCCAGATCGGTGACGACGACCTGAAGCCGGTGGAGGCCATCATCCGGTCGATGACCCGCGAGGAACGCCGTCGTCCCGAGATCATCAACGGCAGCCGGCGCCAGCGCATCGCCAACGGAAGCGGTCGCTCGATCGCCGAGGTCAACAGACTCGTGAAGCAGTTCTCCGAGATGCAGAAGATGATGAAGCGCATGGGCGCGGCGGCCCCGGGCAAGAAGGGCAAGAAGGGCAAGTTGTCCAACCTGGCCGGTCTCGGCGGTGCGGCCGGTCTGGGCGGGTTCCCCGGACTCGGCGACCCGCCCGGGGGCGGATTCCCGGGTTTTCCACCCTCGCGCTGACCCCGCGGGGCGTTGGCGAAGGCGGGGTCGGGAGTTAGCCTTCGCAGTCTGCCTGTGGCCGGTCCCGGGCGCCCCAGTCAGGAGTCATCACCGCATGTCCGTCAAGTTGCGTCTCACTCGCGTCGGAAAGACCAAGCAGCCCCATTACCGCGTCATCGCCAGCGACAGCCGTTCGGCGCGCGACGGTGCGTTCCTCGAGATCATCGGGCAGTACAACCCCCGCCAGGAGCCCTCGGTGCTGAGCATCGACAACGACAAGGCCGTGCAGTGGCTGATGAAGGGCGCCCAGCCCACCGAGCGCGTCAAGAAGTTGCTCGAGATCTCCGGTGCATGGGCGCAGTTCACCACCGCTCGGGGCAAGTGATTCCCGATGAGCGACGCGAATCAGATCGCCGCTCCGACGGCCGTCGCCGTGTTGACGCACGTCGTGCGCTCGATCGTCGACGACCCTGAAGCCGTCAACGTCGAAGAGACCGAGGGTCGTCATCGCACGCGCCTCGAGGTCAAGGTCGGTCCCGGGGACCTCGGTCGCGTGATCGGCCGTCGGGGGCGCACGGCGCAGAGCATCCGCACCCTGGTGCGCGCCGCCGCCGCCAAGGACGGTTGCGAAGTCGACGTCGACTTCGTCGACTGATCGGCGTTCACGGGAACTGCCGTGAACGCCGAGGACACCAGCCGGCCCGTCGGCCTGCTCGAAGTGGGGCGCTTCGGTCGACCGCACGGAGTGCGGGGCCAGATCTACCTCAAGTTGACGAGCGACCGTGACGAGCGGGTACTCCCCGGATCGCGACTGTGGGCCGGCCGGTGGCTCGAGGTGGCGACGGCGAACCCCATGTTCGCGACCGGTCCCGACCGCTGGGTCGTGTCCCTGGTCGGAGTCTCCGATCGCTCGGCGTGCGAGACCCTCGTCAACAAGATCGTGTACGGCGAACCAATCGAGGATCCCGATGCGGTGTGGGTCCATCAGGCCATCGGTGCCCGTGTCGAGTCGGTCGACGGCTCCGAGCACGGTCGATGCGTGGCCGTGCTCGCCAACCCGGCGAACGATCTACTCGAACTCGAGGGGGGCGCGTTGATCCCGGTGGTGTTCGTCACGACGGTGCGCACCGACGACGATGGTGGACACACGATCGTCGTCGACCCGCCCGCGGGACTGTTCGAGGTGTTCGAGGACGAGGGGCGTTGATGCGCGTCGACGTCTTCACGATCCTCCCCGCGCTCGTCGAGGGGTTCTGCTCGGAGAGCCTGCTGGGTCGGTGTCGCGACACCGGCGTGCTCGACCTGCGTTGTCACGATCCGCGCGAGCACACCAGCGACGTGCACCGCACGGTCGACGACGCTCCGTTCGGCGGGGGTGCCGGGATGGTGATGCGGCCCGAGCCGATCTTCGCTTGCGTCGAGGCCGCCGCGCCGCCGCGCCCGTTGTTGTTGCTGAGCCCCGGTGGCCGCCGTTTCGACCAACGCTTCGCCGAGGAACTGGCGGCTGGCGACGGCTTCAGCCTGCTGTGCGGGCGCTACGAGGGGGTCGACCACCGCGTGCGTGAGCACCTCTGCGACGGCGAGATCAGCGTGGGCGACGTGGTTCTCAACGGGGGAGAGGTGGCGGCCTGCCTGGTGATCGAGGCGGTGACCCGGCTGTTGCCCGGGGCCATGGGGAACGCCGCGAGCCCGGTCAACGAGAGCTTCGGTGAATCCGGTCTGCTTGAAGAGCCGCAGTTCACCCGACCGGCCGACTTCCGGGGCTGGGTCGTCCCCGAGGTGCTTCGCGGTGGGAACCATGCCCTGATCGAACGCTGGAAGCGGGCGCAGGCCCTTCATCGCACAGTGTTGGTCCGCCCCGACCTGATCGCGGCCCGCGGGGGGCTCTCGGCGGCCGACGCGGCCTTGTTGGAAGAGTTCCCCGCCTGCCCGTATCCTTGACACGCCGTGACCGACGCCCCGCGGGGCGAACCGGTCCTTTCCCCGAGGACGAACCATGAAGACCACCGACATCGTCGATCAGCAGAACATCCGCACCGACATCCCCGAGTTCGGACCCGGCGACGAGTTGAAGGTCCATGTACGCGTGGTCGAAAGCGGCAAGGAGCGCATCCAGGTGTTCCAGGGCAACGTCATCGGTCGTCACGGCTCGGGAATCCAGGAGACCTACACCGTGCGCAAGGTCAGCTACGGCGTGGGTGTCGAGCGCACCTTCCCGCTGCACACCCCGTCGGTGGCCAAGATCGAGGTCGTGAAGAAGGGCGACGTTCGTCGCGCCAAGCTGTACTACCTGCGCGACCGTTCGGGTAAGGCCGCCAAGGTCCGCGAGAAGCGCGACTTCTGACTCTCGGGTCGAGGACCCTCCCATTGAGCACCGACGATCTCGAGGATTTCGAGGCTGATCGCGAGCTTCACCTCGCGCAGGAGTACCAGGACGTGGCGGCCATGTTCCGTTACGCCATCGAGACCGAGCGCCGCTTCTATCTCGCGAACTCGGTCGAGCTCAAGGTGTCCGGTGACCCGGCCCGACCCCTCATCGAAGTGGAGCTCACCGACGCATGGGTGTGGGACATGTACCGCAAGAGCCGATTCGTCCCGAAGGTGCGGATCCTGAGCTTCAAGGATGTGAACGTGGAAGAGCTGCCCCGCGAGGAGTTCGGTCAGAGCTGAGCCACAACCGTGCCCTCGGTGCGCGCGGTGAGCAGCTCGTTGCCGAGTGGTACGCGGAACACGGCTACCAAGTGGTCGATCGGAACTGGCGATGTCGCGCCGGCGAGATCGACATCGTCGCCCGCGGTGACCGGTCGATCGTCTTCTGCGAGGTCAAGACCCGGGCCAGTGATCGTTTCGGTTCTCCGGCTCTGGCCGTGGGCCACGCCAAGCAGTCCCGATTGCGCCGCCTCGCCGCGATCTGGTTGACGCACCACCGCGCGCGGACCCCCGTGCGCTTCGACGTGGCTTGTGTGGTGTGGGGCGCCGACGGTCCGAGTATCGAGGTGATCGAGGGAGCCTTTTGACTCAGGCCTTGGAGCGACCGTTCCAGCAGGCGTAATGCCAGTGACGGCGCAGGTCGGGAGAGTCGCGGGGGACCGCCACGTTGTGTCCCATGCCGACGGGGATGGGGCCATGGCACCCCGGGCACACGTAGCGCTTCACCGCCTGGTACGGCTGCACGCGACGCACCTCGACCGGACCGTAGAGGCCGTCCCAGATGCCGACGCGCCGACGCTTGGCCGCCATCGGATCAACCCGCGAACGCCCAGGCGACCAAAGCGACCGCCGCCCCAATGGCGGCAACGACGAAGAAGTAGTCGGCGCGACGGGCGCGGAATTTCCGATAGGGGTTGAATCCCACGGCTTCATTATCGTCCAAGTCGTGAGTGCTTCCAGCGATCCCGTCCAGAACCTCGAGACCCTCGTCGTCGAGCGCGACAAGGGTGTGGTGACCATCACGTTCAACCGTCCCGCGTCGAAGAACTCCGTCAACGGGGTGATGTGGGCCGAACTGATCGACGTTCTCAACGCGATCCAACACAACGGTGACGACCGGGTGGTCGTGTTCACCGGTGCGGGGGGCGAGTTCTGCAGCGGAGCGGACCTGTCGAGCATCGGCTCACGCGAAGGTCAGACCAAGGCCCGCCAGCACGGTCACTACTACTACTCGATGCGCGAGGTGACCGCCGCGATCATGGCGATCCATCGCCTTCCGCAGCCCACGATCGCCAAGGTGCGCGGCGTCGCCGTCGGCGTCGGTTGCAACATCGCTTTCGGATGTGACCTCGTCGTCGCGTCGAACACCGCGCGGTTCTCGGAGATCTTCTCGAAGCGGGGGTTGTCGGTCGACGGCGGGGGCTCGTGGGTGTTGCCCCGGCGCGTCGGTCTCCACCGGGCCAAGGAACTCGCGTTCTTCGCCGACATCCTCTCGGCCGAGGAGGCCGATCGATTCGGCCTGTTGAACCGCGTCGTGCCCGACGCCGAACTCGACGCCTTCGTCGCCGACTGGTGCGAGAAGCTGCTCGCTCTCCCGCCGATCGCGCTGGCGCAGTCGAAGCGCATGTTGAACAACGCGATGCAGGTGACGATGGAAGAAGCCCTCGACGACGAGGGCATCGCGCAATCGGTCAACTTCAGCACCAAAGACACGGCCGAGGCCATCTCGGCCTGGTTGCAAAAGCGCACCCCGACCTTCAAGGGCCGCTGACCCGACGGCGAGGCGCGCGGTCACTAGCGTGATCGACGTGAGGTCGTGTCGCCATGTCGTCCTGCTCGGCCTCGTCGCGGCCGCGTTTGTGAGCGGTCCGGCGGCGATGGCCGCAACCGCACCACCGACGACGGACCCGCCAGTCGAGGACGGATCGGCCGGTGACTCGGGGGGTACGCCGACCTCGGTCGTCGCGACGACAGCCAGCACGATCCCGGCCAGTTGCGAGTTGCCCGCTCCGGTGCGCGCGACCTTCGTCGGCACCATCGTGGCCGCCGACAACCGAACTGCCCGGTTTCGTATCGACCAGATGCGCGGGGGAAGCCTCGAAGGCTACGCGGCCACCGGCCTCGTCGACGTGCTCTACCGCGAGGACGTGCGGTTCCTTTCACTCGACACCCCGTACATCGTGGCCGCCGCGGTCGACCCCGCGACGGGAGCCCTGTATTCGAAGGTCCGCGACCCCGAGCCCCTTTTCGGTGGGAGTCAGATCATCGGCATGGAGGCGGCGGCCGACTGTCCCGAGGTCGAGGATGCGGTGCGGACCCTCACGATCGACGGCGAGCCCGTCGAGAGCGGTGTGCTGGCCCCGATCTCCGATTCCAAGGGTCGTCTCGCCCGTGCACTCGTGCTGCCGTTCGTCTGGGTCTTCGGCGGTCTGCTCGGCCTCGCGACGTTGCGCGCCCTCGCGGTGACGGTGTGGCGCTCGGGGCGGCGCGTGTGGGACGGCGAACCGGCTCGTCGACGCTGATCAGCCGCGGGCGGCCTCGGCCCGAGTGCGCAGGTCGTCGACCGCGTGCCGTAAACCGCGTTCGTCGCGGAACAGCGCGGTACCGGCGATGAGAACGTTGGCCCCGGCCGACGCCGCCCCGGCGATGGTGGTGGGTCCGATGCCGCCGTCGACCTCGATGTGGACGCGGTCGGCGAGTCCGCGCCGGTCGATGAGTTGGCGTAGTTCGCGGATCTTGGGGTCCATCGACGCGATGAACGACTGCCCACCGAATCCGGGGTTGACCGTCATCACGAGCACCATGTCGACCAGGTCGAGCACGTGCTCGACCTCGCTGATGGGGGTGTGCGGGTTGAGCGCCACCGCCGGAGCAGCACCCATCGACGCGATGTTGCCGAGCGTGCGGTGCAGGTGCGTGCACGCCTCGGCGTGCACGATCAGGCGCGAGCAGCCGGCCTCGACGTACCGCGCCGCCAGCACGTCCGGGGTGAGGACCATGAGGTGGGCCTCGAAGGGCTTGGTCGTGTGTCGTCGCGCCGCGGCGATGACATCGGGACCAAAGGTCAGATTCGGGACGAACTGTCCGTCCATCACGTCCCATTGGAAGTGATCGACCCCGGCGGCGTCGAGGGCCTCGATCTCGGCGCCCAGGCGGGCGAAGTCGCACGGCAACACCGACGGGACGATCGCGATGGGCAAGGCCACGCCCTCACGCTAGCCCGCAATAGCCTCGGCACGGTGGCGAACGAACGGACGACGATCACGGTTCGCGTCGACAAGGTCGTGGCCGAAGGTGACGGGTTGGGGCGTCTGCCCGATGGTCGCGTGGTCTTCGTCGAGGGCGCGCTCCCCGACGAGTCGGTGCGCATCGAGATCGTCAAGCAGTCCCGGGACTACGCCCGCGCAAGGGTGGTCGAGGTGATGGAGGCCCATCCCGCCCGAACGACGCCACCCTGCCCGAACGTGGTTCGCGGTTGTGGGGGATGCGACCTGCAGCACGCGACTCCGCAACTGCAGCGCGAGATCAAGGCAGCCATCGTGCGCGAATCACTCGAACGACTGGGACGCATCGTCGGACCGGTGGTGCGTCTCGCCCCCGTCGAGCTTGCGAACGAGCGGATCCGCACGACGGTGCGGGTGGCCGCGGCGAGCGACGGTCGGGTCGGATTCCGACGTCGTCGCAGCCACGACGTGGTGGTGGTCGATTCCTGTCTGGTCGCGCATCCGACGATCGACAGGATGTTGTCGTCGATACGACTCGATGGGGCGGACGAGGTCATGTTGCGCGTGAGCGTCGGCGACGGTACCGCGGTGGCCTGGGCCGAGCCCGATGCCGTCGACGGGCTCGATTCCTCGGTGGGTCGCGGGCCGGGCGCGGGCGTCGTGGAAGTCGTTCGCGGAACTCGACTGCGGGTGAGTGCGGCGTCGTTCTTCCAGTCCTCGCCCGCAGCTGCCACGGCTCTCGTCGAACGGGTGACCGTCGCGCTCGGTGACCCGGCGGGGTGGGGCGAGGGGCCACTCGTCGACGCGTACGGCGGTATCGGACTTTTCGCGGCCACGATCGACACCGGTGGACGGGCAGTGGTCGTCGTCGAGTCCAACCCCGCGGCCTGCGCCGATGCCCGACACAATCTGACCGACCGTTCGGCGCGAGTGGTGGAATCCACGGTCGAGCAGTGGGCTCCCGAGCGAGCCGCGGCCGTGGTGGCCGACCCGTCGCGGGACGGGTTACGAGCCGCGGGGGTGGCGACGTTGGTCGCGACCGGTGCACCGGTGATCGCGCTCGTGTCGTGCGACCCCGCGTCGCTCGGTCGCGACGCTCGCCTCTTGGTCGAAGCCGGCTACGACCTCGAGTGGTGCGAGGTGATCGACGCGTTCCCGCACACGCATCATGTCGAGGCAGTGAGTCGGTTCGTGCGGCGTGAGAGGATGGTTTCGTGATGCAAATGCGGGTCTCCGACGAGGTGCGAGACGCACTGGCGGCCGGGCGCGGAGTCGTCGCGATGGAGTCGACGATCTTCTCCCACCTCGGGTTACCGTCACCGGCCAACGGTGAGGCGCTCGATCGATGCATCGCCGCGGTTCGCCGACATGAGTGCGTGCCCGCGATCACCGCCGTGCTCGACGGCGAGGTGCGACTGGGTATCGACGTGGCGGAGCATTCGCGGGTGCTCGGTCCCGCGCGCAAGATCGCCGAGCGCGACATCGCCGTCGCCGTCGCCCAAGGCTGGGAGTTCGGCGCGACAACGGTGTCGGCGGCGGTGACCATCGCCGCGCGCGGTGGCGTGGCGGTGTTCGCAACCGGGGGCATCGGCGGTGTGCATCGGGGTGTCGAGTTGTCCGGAGACGTGTCGGCCGACCTCGACGCGATAGCGAACCATCCGGTGGTCACCGTGTCAGCGGGAGCCAAGGCCTTCCTCGACCTCCCTCGCACGCTCGAATACTTCGAAACGGCGGGCGTGCCCGTGCTGGGCTGGCGTCACGAGTGGTTTCCGGCGTTCTACACCCGGTCGTCGGGGTTGCCCGTGCCGCATCGGGTCGAAACGGCCGCCGAGGTGGCCGTGATCCATCGCCTCCGTTCGCGCGAGAACTCGGGACTTTTGCTGACGGTGCCGATCCCCGAGAGCGACGCCCTCGACGCCGAAGTGCTCGACCACGTACTCGAACGGGCCGTGCGCGACTGCGCCGCCGCGGGTATCTCCGGGGCGGCGGTCACGCCGTTCGTGTTGGCCCGCATCGGGGAGGCCACCGCCGGGCGCAGCATCCCGGCGAATCTGGCTCTCGCCGAGAACAACGCCGCCGTGGCTGCCGAGGTGGCACGGGCGTTGCTCGACTGATCGTCAGAGTCGTGCGGCCACGCGTCGGACGCGTCGCAGGAACCGTTCACGGTCGGCAGAGTCGCTGGAGTCCAGCGAAAAGAGCGCGATCCAGCGGGTGCGACACAGCGGATGGCAGATGACGCGTAGCGATCGGTTCACGATGCGCCGGCCGGGGACGCCCTGCAGCGCGTTGATGCGCCAGGGCGACCCGTGCGTGGTGAAGGTGACGATGCGGCGCACGTTGTGCAGGGTCGGTTTCAGACGCTTGGCCCCCTCGGGTAATTCCCAGGCCACCCCGTTCGCCCAGACACGGTCGATCCAGCCCTTGATCATCGCGGGTTGCGCGCCCCACCAGGTGGGGTGGACGAACACGAGGGCTTCGCACCAACGCAGATCGGCGAAGTGTTCGGCGAGTTGGGGTTTCGATTCCGGGGGCGACAGGTGGTCGAGTTTTTCCGCACGACTGAGTCGCGGTTCGAAGCCCTCGGCGTAGAGGTCGCGCACGCGAACCTCGTGCCCGGCAGCACCGAGACCGGTCAGGGCCGCGTCGAGAACCGCGCGGTTGAACGACGCCGCGTCGGGATGCGCGTGCACGACGAGAACCCTCACGACAGTCGTCCCATCGCGTCGCGAACGTGGTCGAGGAACGCCCGGCGGTCGGAGTCCTCGAGACCGTCGAGTGCGTACAGGGCCAGCCAGGTGGTCGTGGCCTTGCCACCGGTGGAGAGGCGCAGGGTCCGCGTGATGGTGCGTCGGCCGTTGTCGTTGACCAGTTTCACGTACCACCACGGCGAGCCGTAGGTGCTCACGCCGACGAGGTGGCGCAGATGCGTCAGGCCGGGAACGATCGCGCGGGTGCGCTCGTCGAGCGTGAACGCGAGGCCCATCACCATCGTGCGTTCGAGCCAGGCCTTCATGATCGCGGGCATCGAACTCCACCATGTGGGGTAGACGAAGACCAGTGCCTCACAACGTCGGACCAACTCGACGTGTTCGGCGACGAGCGGGTCGACGACCGGAGTGGGGGTCTCGTAGGCGCGCCATTCGTCGGCCGACAGTGCACCGGCGTAGTCGAGGGCGTACAGGTCGATAACGGTCGTTTCGTGACCGGCGGCGAGCAACCCTTCGACGGTGGCCTCGAGCAGGGCGCGCGAGAACGAGTCCGGATCGGGATGCGCATGGATCACGAGAACATTCATGTCGTTCCCCCGATTCGACGCGCGGCGATCACGCGGGTGGTGCACCCCCTGGGATTCGAACCCAGCGGAATGGGCGAATAGTACCTGCTCAGAGTCCGTCTATTGGCCGAATGTGCAAGTGATGTGCAAGTGGTAAGCATCGGTCACTCGGTGGACGACAGCAGTTCGGCCATCTTCTGTCCGAATCGGTCGGCCAGCGCACGGTCTGCTGACGGCAGATGGTGGGCGTAGGTGTCCAGCGTTGTGGTGACCTGGCTGTGTCCCAGTCGATGTGAGACGGTGACGATGTTTTCGCCATCGTGGATCAGTTGGGTGGCGTGGGTGTGTCGCAGGTCGTGGAGCCGTAGCAAGGGCACTCCAGCCCGTTCACAGGCCCTCTGGAACCGTCGTGTGAGCGTCCTGGGGTAGATCGGCCGTCCGTCTGGGTCTGTTGCCACCAGATCAAATCTGGGGGCATTCAGCGCGTCTGCCCATCGTTCTTGCTCGGCCATGAATCCAGCGAGGATGTCGCGTGTCGTACTGTCGATGTCGATGCGACGTTCACCGGCTTTCGTTTTCGGTGTCGTCGCAACGATCCCTGCACCATCGGCCAGCACCCGTGTCTGACGGATCGTGACGCTGGAATCCAACAGGTTCACATCTGACCATCGGAGACCGGCCATTTCACCGCGACGCATCCCGGTGGACAGCATCAGAAGCCAGATCGGGAACATCGGGTCACCGTTGGCGAACAATGTGAACAAGAACTGTCGATGTTCGTCTGTGTCGAAGACCTGCAGTTCAGGTCGTCGCCAGGATGGAGTCGCCACGTTGTCTGCCGGATTGCTGGGGATGATGCCAAGACGGACAGCATCACGCAGGGCTGTGTGCAGAGTCCCGATGATGTTCCGAACAGTCTTCGTGGCCAAAGGCTTCCCGCCATCCACCTTGCCATTCCCGGTGCTTCCGTTCGTGAGCAGGTCGGTGATCAGTCGCTCAATTCGCGCAGGCTTCAGTTCAGCCATTTTCAGTTTGCCCAGATGTGGGATCAGGTACGCATCGACGTGGACGCGCACAGTTCCCTTTGTTGTGGCTTTGCGGTCGGGGTGCTGACCGAAACGGACTGCCCATTCGGTCAGGTAGTCGGCCACCGTTCCTTTGGCTGTGCCCATGTCGTGCCCTGCGTCAATTTTGGCGAGGGTGGCAGTCAGTTCACGCTGTGCATCTTTCTTCGTCCATTTGCGATCTTGTCGGCGCACCTGTCGGATCGCACCCATGTGATCGGTGTACGCGACAGAAAAGCCCCATGATCCGTTCCTGTTCGTGATCGTCCCTCGATTGTTCATTTCCATTCTCCCTTTCTGATCAACCTGTAGATGTGGTTCAGTTGTTCCTTCACCGTGTTGGCCGGACGATGGGTCAGGACTGCGATCCGTTCCCGGTCTTCTCGGGCAAGACCCTTCTTCCCCCTGGTCGTTTTGTCGTGCAGATCCCAGACCTGTCGCAACGCTTCAGGGCTTCTGAATGGCAATTGCAGTTCTTCTGTCTTCAGATGTCGTGATGCGTCCCCTTGCCGGTAGGCGGTCAGCACGAACTGTCCTTCGTTCGTCTCGTTCCGTTCGGAGAACGGTGGCCGGTATTCGCCGGCAACGCTCGCAAGCGCAATGGCGGTCGTCAGCAGTCGTGACTTTTTGGGCATCGCTGTTGGTGGAATGTCGGGAACTGAGGGAACTGAGTGATGCCACCGGCGGTGCGTCATTTCCACGATCGCAAGTTCGTTGCTGTCTGGTCGCACCTGATCCACAATGAATGTTGTGAGCGGTCTGGTGAAGTCCCAGTATTCGTCGGGGAAAAACTCCAAAGTGTCGACTGGCTCTGTGATCGGCGAAAGACTGAACGTCGCTGGGCAGAAGACTCCGGTGATCGGCACAGACGTTTTTCCGTGACGCTTGGACGGGGCATTCAGCCACAGGACATCTCGAGACAGTTCCGGGATCAGTTGTCCCTTCTTGTTCGTCGTCATGTGGAAGACGGCCATCGACATTGTCCACCATCGGCCACCCGAATGGAGAACAGTCGTCGTGGACTGCAATGCATCTCTGCCTGTTCCAGCCAGCGTGACACGCGCCATGTCGCTCGGTGTCTTCACCCAGTTTTCTTGGGGCTTGCTCATCTGCCGTCTTTCTTCTCAGAATATCTGTTCGGAATGTCTGAATCAGACATTCATGGACAAGGTAGCACGGGCACGATGGGGACATGACGAACCAGACGAACAGCCGACCCACCCCAGCGGAACTGTTGGACGACCCTGCCATCGTGACGCTCTCGCTGTCGCAGGCCAGCCAGATCCTCGGGATCTCCAAGTCCACCGGGCATCAGGCCTACAAGACGACCGGCTTCCTGGCTGATGGTGTCCCGGTGCAACGAGTCGGGAAACGGTGCATCATCTCGATCTTCCACCTGCGCGCATTCCTCGGCAAGCCCGACCCTCGGTGAGACCGTGGG
>JBJTBM010000036.1:0-5888 GCA_046091365.1 Acidimicrobiia bacterium
CCGTGACGATCGGGACAACGCTCGTGTTTCTCACATGTTCACGAGCGTTATAGGGTTCGGGGCATGGTAAGCAAAAAGAGTTATCTGGACAGCCTCCGTCGGGTCGCACTGTTCTCCTCCTGCTCCACCAAGGACCTGGAGAAGATCGCCAAGGCCGGCGACGAGGTCAAGTTGGACGCCGGAACCGTCATCGTGGATCAGGGCCAGACGGGCCGCGAGGCGTTCGTCATCATCAGTGGCTCCGCCACCGTGAAGCGCAACGGCAAGAAGGTCGCCACTCTCGGCGCCGGTTCGGTGGTCGGCGAGTTGTCGCTCCTCGATCACGGGCCGCGCACCGCGACGGTGGTGGCCGACACCGAGTGCACGATGTTGGTGATCAGCCAGCGTCAGTTCCTCGCGGTGATCGACGCGATCCCGGCGATCTCGCACAAGCTTCTGGCCACCCTGGCCGGACGCATCCGCGAACTCGATCGCCAGTATTTCGGCTGAGCCCCGCGGGCACATTCGAACGCCGGGGGTTCACCCCACTCCCTCGTGGGCAGTAGCGTTCTCCGTGCATGGCAACGCACTCTGAGTCTCCGGCCGCACCCTCGGGTCCGCGGCGCCTGAAGCCCTACCAACTCTCGATCGCCATCGGATCGTTCATGGCGGTTTTCATCGCCGTGTCGGGCGTGCTTCCTCTCATCACCGACTGGCACAACGACTCGCCGATCCACCGCGAGGTCTTCGGCGGCATTCCCGGTCCCTTGAAGTTGGCCTTCTACACCGTGATCCCCGTTCTCGTGTTGTGGGGCTCGTTGCGATTCGCCGATCGCATGCGCAACTGGGAGCGCGGAGCCCCCGACCGCCGTCGGACCACCACCAAGAACGTGAAGCGCCGCCTCGCCGACTTCCGGGCGGGCGTGTACATGCGCACGCTGCTGCGCGACTCGGCCGCCGGCCTGATGCACTCGCTGATCTATTTCGGTTTCCTCGTTCTGCTCGGTGTCACGACGGTGCTCGAGATCGACCACCAGTTGCCCGAGAGCCTCAAGTTCCTCCACGGCGACGTCTATCGCGGTTACGTTCTCGTGGGCGATCTCGCCGGTCTGGTGTTCACCGCCGGCGTGGTGTGGGCGATCGTTCGTCGCTACGTGCAGCGGCCGTACCGCATTCGCATCAAATCGAAGCCCGAACACGCGGTCATCCTCGCCACCCTGCTCGGCATCGGGCTCACCGGGTTCGGTGCCGAGATGTTCCGCATTGCCGAGTCGGCCGCCAGCGGCAAGAACATGGATCACGAGAAGTGGTCGTTCATCGGCTACCCGTTGGCCCAGGCCGTCGACGGGCTCGCACCGCGCACCCTCGAGCTGTGGCATCAGGGCTGGTGGATCGCACACGTGCTGACGTTCGTGGTCTTCCTCGCCATCCTCCCCATCACGATGCTGCGTCACATCTTCACGTCACCGCTCAACATGTACCTGCGCGACCGCGAGCGGCCCAAGGGTGCCATGAAGGCGATGCCCAATCTCACCGAGACCGCTCTCGAGTCTTTCGGTGCGTCGGTCGTCGAGGACTTCACCTGGAAACAACTGCTCGACACCGACGCCTGCACCATGTGCGGTCGATGCACGAGCGTGTGCCCGGCGCACGCCACCGGAAAGCCACTCGACCCCCGTGAAATCGTCCTGAAGACCGGCGAGGTGATGGCCGCCACCGCGGCACACGCGCCCGGCGGGAAGGTTTCTCCCCCGCTCGGTACCGACGCCGAGATCACCATCGGAGCGAACTCGTTGTTCGAGCGCATCACCGCCGAGGAAATCTGGAGTTGCACCTCGTGCAAGGCCTGCGACGAGATCTGCCCGGTGAACATCGAGATCCTCGACAAGATCCTCGACATGCGGCGCTACCTGTCGCTCATGGAGAGCAACTTCCCCGCGGAGTTGGGCAACGCCTACCGGGCGATGGAGAACCAGGGCAATCCCTGGGGCATGAACCAGGGTGAACGCGGTGACTGGGCCAAGGACCTACCGGTCGACGTCGTCGACCCGGGTGAGGAACTGTCGCACGAGTACCTCTATTGGGTCGGTTGCGCCGGGTCGTTCGACGACAAGAACAAGAAGGTCACCCAGTCGATGGCCAAACTGCTGAAGCGCGCCGGCATCGACGTGGCGATCCTCGGTCCGAGCGAGATGTGCACCGGCGACTCGGCCCGTCGTTCGGGCAACGAGTACCTCTTCCAGATGCTCGCGATTCCGAATGTCGAGATGCTGAACGGCATGGGAGTGAAAAAGATCATCACCCAGTGCCCGCACTGCTTCAACACGCTCGCCAACGAGTACCCGCAGTTGGGCGGCCGCTACGAGGTGATCCACCACACGCAACTGCTGGAACAACTCATCGAGAGCGGTCGGCTCGACGTGAGCAACGCCTCGCTCGAGGAGCGGATCACCTACCACGACTCGTGTTACCTCGGTCGCCACAACGACGTGTACCTCGCACCTCGCAAGGTGGTGGCCTCGATCAAGGGCATCGAGGTCGTCGAGATGCAGCGCAACGGCACCAAGGGGATGTGCTGCGGAGCCGGCGGTGCCCGTATGTGGATGGAGGAGTCCATCGGCACCAAGGTGAACGACGAGCGTGCCCGCGAGGCGTTGAGCACCGGAGCCAGTCGCGTGGCGACCGCTTGCCCCTTCTGCTACATCATGCTCGACGACGGCGTGAAAGCCGCCGGTGCCGAGGAGGATCAGGTGAAGGTGGCCGACATCGCCATCCACTTGCTCGAGGCCATCGAAAACGGCGAGAAGGCGCTCGCCAATCCGGTCGCTCCGTTGACCACCGGCAGCTGACGGGGTTCGGGTTCACTCGACTCAGGTCAGGTGACCGAGCACCAACGAGCGCAGGGTGTCGATCCCGACTCCCTTGGTGGCGCTCACCCACACCACGTCACCCGGCTCGAGCATGCAACCCGCGGCCAGATCCTTCTTGCGGGTCTGGCGTTTTGCCGACTTGACCTTGTCGTGCTTCGTCGCGACCACCGTGTGCGCGATGCCGTTGGCCCGTAACCACTCGAGCATCTGCACGTCGAGCTTGGTCGGGCCGATCTCGCCATCGACCAGCACGAAAACGTTCACCAGTTCGTCGCGTTCGAGCAGGTAGCCCTCGATCATCTTCTGCCAACCCTGCTTCACGCGACCCGGCACCGCCGCGTAGCCGTAACCGGGCAGATCGACCAGCGTCGAACCGTTCGGCAAACCGAAAACATTGATGAGTTGGGTGCGACCCGGGGTGTTGGACACCCGAGCCAACTGCTTGCGGTTGGCCAGTGAATTGATCAAGGACGACTTGCCCACGTTGCTGCGCCCCACGAAGGCCACCTCGGACGGCGACGGCGGGAGCACGCGCACGTCGACCGCCGACGTGACGAACTCGATCGCTAACGGAGTCGTCGTCATACGACGAGTGTACGGTCGCAGAGCAGCGGTTCAGGGAAGGTCGTCTTCGATGGTGGTTCCCGGGATGTCGAAGCGGATGTCGGAGATCTCGTCCAGAGCTTCCATGTCGCTCACCAACACCCCGCCGGCACTGACGGTCACCAAACGATTCGCTGCGATCATCGAACGCCTGATGGGGAACCACTGTGAGAGTCGACCCTGTTCGACCAACTCATCACCTTCGAGCCTCAGCACGACCGCCGACTCGCAACCCGGACCACCGAACTCGACGCAGTTCATCTCCTTGGGAATCACGATCTGACCGGTGGGCTCCCACCACAGAAAAGCGTGCGGATCCCATGTGGCCTCGCTCCACTCGGCGATCTGGGCGGTCGCCACCTGACGAGGTGCTGCCGGATCCGAGACGTCGAACAGCGACACCTGAACTCCGGTGATCACACCCGTCTCGGTACCCGACATGCCGACGCCGATCACGCGATCGTCACCAATGGGCTTCAGATAGGTCGAATAGCCGGGGATTTTCAACTCCCCGACCATCGCCGGGCTCGTGGGATTCGACAGATCGATCACGTAGAGCGGGTCCACTTGGCGGAACGTGACCACGTATCCGCGCGGACCATCGAAACGAACGCCCTGGATCTGCTCGCCACGACCCAGACCGCGCACCGATCCGACTTCCACCAGATCGGCGCCATCGAGCCGCAAAACGTGGACGCCGTTGTCTTGGCCGCCACCGAAGTCATCTGAGTACGCCGTGGTCGCCACCCGCAGATCTCCCTCGAACTCGGACATCGAGTACGAGTTCAACAAAGTTCCGATCACCTCACCGGATGCCAGATAGTCGACGCCGTCGAGCAACGAGAACCGATGAATCACGGTTCGCGGTGACTCCGGGTTGTTGGACACCCACTCCTCGTTCGCCACGTCGTTCCAACGATTCGTGGTGACGTACAAGCTCTGCTCGGAGGTGTACGTGTTGCCGGCTTGTGTGATCAAGCCCGCGGCACCGCGCGGCGCCGACGTCACATCCGCGTCGCGGGCTTCGGTGTCCAAGGTGGCGACCCACGTGACACCCCAGCCGCTGAAGTCGCCGGGATGACCCATACGCGCGCAGTCGACGGCCACCGTCGGTGTGCCCCATGCCCCGAGTTCGGATTCCTCGAACGAA
Organism: Acidimicrobiia bacterium; assembly: GCA_046091365.1. Classification (GTDB taxonomy): domain Bacteria; phylum Actinomycetota; class Acidimicrobiia; order Acidimicrobiales; family Ilumatobacteraceae; genus Casp-actino8. Next base: position 4,603 of record JBJTBM010000036.1, read on the forward strand.
CGTGGCAACAGGTCCTCGGCGTCGAGGCCCTCGATCACCTCGATGTTGCGTTGCTTGGCGGCTTCCAGTGCGTCGGTAGTGCCGTCGCGCGGGGAGACGAAGTCCAGGCGGTTCGTGATTCCGGCCTGCAGAACCAACTGCACGACGCCATCGACGACACGCATCGACACCATGAATCCCTCGAGATGATCGCGTCGTCGAAATTCGGGCACACCCGAGTCGATCGAGTAGCGCGTCACCACCGTTGATGCGCTCTGCGACCACGAATTGGTGGCCACCACCAACACGTCGCCGACCAAGACCAACTGCGATTCACCCTGTGGTACCTCGATATCCGCGAGCACGGCAGAGGTGTCCAGATCGACACTGCGCAATCGGTTGTCGATGATGCTGTACACGAACCGACCGTCGGTCTCCGTGATGTCACCCTCGTCGACTCCCGCTTCCTGCGTGTTGGTGCCCGAAGTGCCCGAACCTTCCGACTCACCGCCTGTCGACCCGTCTGCGGCCGGGGCCTCGTCGGCCGCGGGCATGTCCTCCATCCATACGCCTTCACGAGACCAATACGCCGGATACATGTCGAGTCCGTACGGCGTGACACGCTCGAGCATCTCTGCCTTGGTCCAATCGACCACACCGGCACAGTCGTCGAACGCCGAATACAGCGGAACCGAATCCTTCGGGTCCAAATTGAATGGACGCTCGGACGACGTCTCGCCTGAGCAGGACACTCCCGCCAAAATCAGAATCAGGAGAGCAGGGATGTGACGCGCACGACCGTTCATGCCATTTCCGACGACGACGAACGGCGGGAAGTTCCCGAGAAATGTCAGCCGTTGTCGAAGTTCTCGAAGTACCGGCTGGGAGTGGGTCCGCGCTGACCGTGGTACTTCGATCCGCGGGCCCCCTTGCCGTAAGGGTTGTCGGCCGGTGTGGTCATCTGCATGAAGCTGACCTGCCCGATCTTCATGCCGGGGTACAACGTGATGGGAAGACTGGCCACATTGGCCAGCTCGAGGGTGACGTGTCCGTCGAAACCGGCGTCGATGAATCCAGCCGTCGAGTGGATGAGCAGACCGAGACGGCCGAGTGAACTCTTGCCCTCGATGCGCGCCACCAGATCGTCGGGCACCCCGACGCGCTCGAGCGTGCTCCCGAGCACGAACTCGCCCGGGTGCAACATGAACACGCCGTCATGCGGAATCTCGACCAACTCCGTGAGGGCAGTCATGTCTTTCTTCACGTCGATGATCCCGGCCGTGTGGTTGCGGAAGACCCGGAACATG
>JBJTBM010000037.1:0-23717 GCA_046091365.1 Acidimicrobiia bacterium
TCATCGTGCGACGCCAACTGTTCCTTGACCGGGGCATCTTCCGCTACTGGTGGCACTGGTACTCGGGAGTCATGCGCGGTGACTTCGGCTACTACTACCTGAACGGCGGCACCCGCCCGGTGTCCGAAGTAATCAAGAGCACCCTTCCTGTGTCGCTGCAGCTGGTGATCTACGCGCAGATCGTGGCACTGTTCTTCGCCATTCCGCTCGGTCTCATCTCGGCGTACAAGGAGAACAGTCGGTTCGACCGCATCGTGTCGGGCACGCTCTTCACGTTGGTCTCGTTCCCCGGCTTCGCTCTTGCCCTCATCATGTCGCTGGTCTTCGCGGTGCAGCTCGGCTGGGTCGACCCCAGCGGGTATGTGCACCCCTCCGAGAACCTGTTCGAGCACCTCAAGCTGATGATTCTTCCCGTGGTCAGCATTGCAGTCGGTCTCACCTCGTCGTACACGCGCCTCCTGCGCACCGACGTGGTGGCCACCCTCAAGGAGGACTACGTCACCATGGCGGCCTCCAAGGGGATCTCGAACCGCAGGGTGCTCTGGAAGCACGTCTTCCGGCCCTCCAGCACCACCCTGCTCACATCTGCCGCCCTGAACATGGGCGGCCTCATCGGCGGTGTCGTGGTGATCGAGACGATCTTCGTGATCCCCGGCATCGGATACGAGATCTTCTATGCCATCGGTGCCCGGCAGGTGATCGCGATGCAGACCTTCATCGCCCTGATCTCGTTCGCCTATGTGTTCTTCAACAGCTCCATCGACGTGCTCACCAACATCATCGACCCGAGAACGAGGGAACGCCGTGTCTGACCTGGCAACCGCACCAACCACCGACACCGCAGACTCCGCGGAGACTGCCAGCACGACCAAGAAGTCCCGCAAGAGGCCGATCGGTTTCTACTTGGCCGGGGGCTGGCTCGGGCTCGTGGTCTTCCTGGCTCTCTTTGGCTCGTTCCTCCCCCTGAAGCAGTGGGATGAATCCTTCTACGACTTCCTCGGGGCCCGGCCGGGTACCGACGGTCACTTTCTCGGCACCACGCAGGACGGCTACGACATGCTCTCCGGCCTCGTGCACGGCGCCCGCCTCTCGGCATCGATCGCGTTCGTGGCTGTGGTGCTCGGGGGAAGCATCGGGTCCTTCATCGGCATCACCTCGGCCTACTACCGCGGACGCTTCGACCTCATCGTGACGAGCATCTTCAACGTGATGCTCTCCATCCCGAACCTCGTGCTCTCCCTCGCACTTCTCTCCGTGCTCGCCTACTCCGACGCTGACCACCCGGCCACGACCACCCGGCGAGTGCTGGTGCTGATCCTGTCGCTCACCATCGTGATCATCCCGATCCTCGGGCGCATCGCGCGTGCCAGCACCCTTCAGTGGGCCGGCCGTGAGTTCGTGCTGGCATCGAAATCGATGGGCACGAAGAACCTCACCATCATCATCAAGCACGTCCTCCCGAACGTTGCCCCGGCAATTCTCGCCATCGGGTTCCTCGCCATCGGGTCGGTCATCATCGTCGAGGGGTCGTTGGCCATTCTCGGCATCGGTATCCCCGGCGGTGGCTCATGGGGCTCCATGCTCGCGAGCGGCCGTGCGAACATCCAGTTCAGCCCGCACGAGGTCTACATGCCGGCGCTGTGCATCGCCTTCACCGTCATCTCCTGCAACTGGTTCGGTGACTACGTGCGCAACATGCTCGACAAGAGAGAGGCCAAGATATGACCACGCTCCTCAGGATCGAGGACCTCAACGTCTCGTTCGCCACGCCGCGCGGTTCGCTCAAGGCGGTCCGCAACGTGTCGATCGAGCTCGAGGCAGGACAGAGCCTCGGCGTGGTGGGCGAATCAGGCTCGGGTAAGACCGTACTCTCCCGCGCCACCATGGGTCTTCTCCCCTCCACCGCGACCCGCACAGGCACCATCACCTACCAGGGCCAGGACATCTCCACCTGGCCCAAGGAGAAGGTGCGCGAGCTGTGGGGCGTCGGCATGGCCATGATCTTCCAGGACCCCATGACCGCCCTGAACCCTGTGCGCCGCATCGGCGCGCAGGTCACCGAGAGCCTCATGGTGCGCCTCGGCATGGACAAGAAGGCTGCCAGGGCCCGCGCCGTCGAGCTGCTGAAGAGGGTCCGCATCCCCGACCCTGAGGGCATGCTGCGCAAGTTCCCCTACCAGCTGTCGGGCGGCATGCGCCAGCGCATCATGATCGCCATCGCGGTGTCCTGCAACCCGGAGCTTCTGTTCGCCGACGAGCCGACCACCGCACTCGACGTGACGGTGCAGGCCCAGGTGCTTGAGCTGCTGGACGAACTGCGCACCGAGTACAACACCGCGATGATCCTGGTCACCCACGACCTCGGCGTAGTGGCGGGCCACACCGACAAGATTGCCGTGATGTACGCGGGCGACCTCGTGGAGTACGCGCCCACGAAGCAGTTGTTCGCCAACATGAAGATGCCCTACACCGAGGCACTCCTGAAGTCGATCCCCCGCCTCGACACACCGACCGGCACGCGCCTGCCGGTGATCGAGGGCCGCATGCCCGACCCCACGAAGGACGAGCCCGGCTGTTCGTTTGCGGGTCGCTGCCCGTACGTACAGGACAAGTGCCGCGCCGAGAAGCCACCGCTCACCGACGGCGGCAACAACCACTACTACCGGTGCTGGTTCCCCATCGGAGGAGGCAAGTAATGGCTGGCAGCGGCAAGGCCCACATGAGGTCGGATGGCGACCGCATCCTCGAGGTCAACGACCTCGTCGTGGAGTTCAACCTCGGCGGCGGCAAGGTCGTGAAGGCCGTGTCGGGCGTCAGCTTCGATCTCATCCGCGGCGAGACCCTCGCCATCGTGGGCGAGTCCGGCTGCGGCAAGTCCACCCTCGGCAAGGCGGTTCTGCAGCTGCCGAAGCCGACCGCCGGTTCCGTGCAGTTCCTCGGCAACGAGCTGACTGCGCTGAAGGGTGACGGCCTGCGCGACATGCGTCCCGCGATGCAGATGATCTTCCAGGACCCGATCTCCTCTCTTGACCCCCGTCTGCCGGTGAAGGAAGTCATCGCCGAGCCGTTGCGCGTGTGGAACAAGGGAAACCAGGTCGAGATCGACGCAAAAATCGACGAACTGCTGAATGCAGTCAGCCTCGAGCCCGTGCTCGTGCGTGACCGGCGTTCGTACGAGTTCTCCGGCGGCCAGTGCCAGCGCATCTCGATCGCGCGGGCGCTTGCTCTCGACCCCACCATGATCATCTGTGACGAGCCCGTGTCCGCTCTCGACGTGTCGGTGCAGGCCCAGATCCTGAACCTGCTGCAGGACATGAAGGACCGCTACGGACTGACCCTGATCTTCATCTCGCACGACCTCGCGGTGGTGAAGACCATCAGCACCCGCGTGATGGTGATGTACCTCGGCAAGGTGTGCGAGGTCGCCACCCCCGACGAGCTGTACAACAACACTCGGCACCACTACACCAAGGCCCTGGTCGGCTCGGTGCCGATCCCCGACCCCACGGTGAAGCGCGCCGGCAACCTCATCCAGGGTGAGCCACCGTCGCCGCTGAACCCACCGTCGGGCTGCAGGTTCCGCACGCGTTGCCCCATGGCGAGCGAACAGTGCGCGAACGAGGAGCCCCAGCTGCGCGAGCTGTCGCCCGGCCACTTCGTGGCCTGCCACCACCCCATCTGACGGATACCGTCAGGGCGTGGACTCTTCCGCCTGGAACTTCTTCATCGAGCACCGGCCTGCGTGGCTGGTTGACGTCGCAAAGGTCCTCGCGTTCATCGGTGACGAGACTGTCCTTCTCCCCCTGACGCTTCTCGTTGCCGCGGCTGCCTTCCTGCGCGGCCGTCGCTCATTCCTCGCGGTGGCCCCGTTCGTGGCGATGATCTCCACCGCGGTGGTCGTGGCAGCCTCGAAAGTGGCCTTCGGGCGCGAACGCCCGCCGCTCGACGACCGGCTGGTGGAGGTGGGCTCTGCATCGATGCCGTCCGGGCATGCTGCGTATGCGGCCGCCCTTGCCGCCGTTGCATGGGTAGCCGTGGCTGACCGCGAGAACACACCGGCAGCCCGGGCCGCGGCGGTCACTCTCGCGGTGTTGGCGGGCCTCGCGCGTCTCGTCCTGGGGGTGCACTGGCTCTCTGACGTTCTTGCGGGCTGGGTCGTCGGGGCGATGGTGGGTGCCGGTGTCGTCAGCCTGCTGCGCCGACGCTTACAGTCGGCTTGATGAAGAACCTTTTCTCCCTCGACGGCCGAGTCGCGCTCGTCACCGGCGGCAGCCGTGGAATCGGCTACATGATCACCCGGGGTCTGCTCGAGTTCGGGTGTTCCCGTGTCTACATCTCGTCGCGGAAAGCCACCCAGTGCGACGAGGCCGCCCGGCAGCTCTCCGAGTTCGGGGAGTGCATCTCGCTGCCCGGGGATGTCTCCAGCATGGAGGGCATCAAGGCCCTGGTCGCCGAGATCAGCGCGCGTGAGGGTGCCCTCGACATCCTCGTGAACAACGCCGGTGCCGCCTGGGGCGAGAGCTGGGACACCTTCCCCGAATCCGGGTGGGACAAGGTCGTCGACCTCAACCTGAAGGCGCCGTTCTTCCTGACGCGCGAGCTCACTCCCCTCTTGAAGGCCGGCGTGCGAAACGGCCACCTGGCCAAGGTGATCAACATCGCGTCGATCGACGGCATCTCGGTGAACATGCTCGAGACCTACTCGTACGCTGGCAGCAAGGCCGGCCTCATCCACATGACCAAGCGCATGGCCCTCCATCTGGCCAAGGACGGGATCGTCATGTCCGCCATCGCCCCGGGTGCCTTCGCCAGCGAGATGAACAAGGCCGCCCGTGACCACGGCGATGCCCTGTCGGCGGGCATTCCTGCGCGTCGCATCGGCACCACCGAGGACATGGCCGGGGCCGCCGTGTACCTGGCCTCCCGTGCCGGGGACTACGTCGTGGGGTCCACCCTGGTGGTGGACGGAGGGGTCACCTACCTGCGCAGCTGAGACCCGCCGGGCCGCTGGCCCGCGCCTTCGGGCCGTGCCACAATGGGCGCCCATGAACGCAAACATCGGCCAGCTTCTCACCAAGCGTGCCTACATCAACCCCGACCTCGAGGCCCTCTTCGACGTGGCCGCCGACCGAAGGTTCACGTACGAGCAGCTGAATGCCCGCACCAACCAGGTGGCGAATGCACTCGCCCCGAACGTGCGCAAGGGCGACCGCGTCGGCCTGCTGATGATGAATTCGCATGAGTTCGTGACCTCGTTCTTCGCGATTGCCAAGCTGGGCGGTGTCGTGGTGCCGCTCAACTGGCGTCTCGTGCCCGACGAGCTCGAGTTCATCCTGAAGGACTCGGGAACCTCCACGCTGTTGTACGGCGAGGAGTTCCTCGCCTCCGTCACCGATCTCCAGTCACGCGGCGGCAGGACGGACGTGGACAACTGGATCCACGTGGGAAAGGCTGGGGTGCCGGCGTTCGCTCGTGAGTTCGACTCCGTCGTGGACCCCATGCCCACCACCGAGCCCGAGTGCCCGGCGTGGGACGACGACCTCCTCTACATCATGTACACCTCCGGTACCACGGGCCTGCCCAAGGGCGTGATGCACTCGCACCGCACCCAGATGGAGGCGCTCATCACGCTGAACGCCACGAACGACTTCTGCATCGGCGACCGCTACCTGAACCCCATGCCCCTCTTCCACGTCGGTGCGCTCACCCCGGCAATCGTCACCGCCTACCGGGGTCTCGCCCACATCCTCCTGAAGGCCTTTGACCCGGTGAAGTGCTGGGAGCTGGTCGGCTCCGAGCGGATCAACAACGCCCTGCTCGTGCCGGCGATGCTGCAGGCGATGCTCGTCACCTACGACCCCTCGAAGCATGACAAGAGCACCGTGCGGTGGTTCCTCAGCGGTGCCGCGCCCGTGCCGGTGAACCTCATCAACAAGTACGCCGAACTCGGTGTGGAGATCCACCAGGTGTACGGCCTCACCGAGACGTGCGGCCCGGCCTGTGCCACCACCCCCGACATCGCCATCAAGAAGGCCGGATCCACGGGCAAGAGCTACTTCCACACCGACGTGAAGGTGGTGCGACCCGACGGCACAGAATGCGACGCCAACGAGTCCGGCGAGATCGTGATCCGTGGCGGGCACATCATGCTCGGCTACTGGAACCGCCCCGACGCAACAGCCGAGGCCATCCGTGACGGCTGGTTCCACTCCGGCGACATGGGCATCCGCGACGAGGAGGGCTTCATCTACATCCAGGACCGCCTGAAGGACATGATCATCTCCGGTGGCGAGAACGTGTACCCGGCCGAGATCGAGAACGTGATCATGGGCCTGCCCGGGGTCACCGAGACCGCGGTTATCGGTATCCCCTCCCAGAAGTGGGGTGAATCACCTCTGGCAATCGTGGTGCGCAAGGACCCTGCTCTCACCGAGGAGGCCGTTCTCGGTCATTGTGAGGGCAAGTTGGCGCGATTCAAGCAGCCGGTGGCGGTGCGGTTCGTCGATGTCATCCCGCGCAACCCCAGTGGCAAGGCGTTGAAGAAAGATCTGCGCGTGCAGTTCAAGGATGTCGTCGGCCCGTGATGGCGACGACGGCCGACGTGGTGATCGTCGGTTGCGGAGGAGCCGGGTCGTCGGTGGCCGCAGAACTCGCGCGGCGGGGGCGCCGTGTGGTGGCGTTCGACGCGTTCGAAGTCGGACACACGCGCGGTAGTTCGCACGGAACCGAGCGCATCGTGCGGGCGGCCTACGCCGACGAGTTGTACTCCCTGCTCGTCATGGACGCCATCGAAGGCTGGCGCGATCTCGAATTGCTCGCAGACGCGAGGCTGCTCGCGAACGTGGGCAGCATCGACACCGGGTTCGCTCGCGAACTGGCCGACATCGCGACGAACCTCGCCACCTGTGGCCTGCCCCACGAGTTGCTGGACGCGGACGAGGCTCGGCGTCGATTTCCACAGTTCCGGTTCGAGCAACCGGTGTTGTGGCAACCGAACTCGGGGACGGTGAACGCCGATGTCGCCCTCGACGCCTTTCGTCGCGTGGCGACGGCTGCGGGCGCCGACCTGCGGTTCGCCGACCCGGTCGACGACATCGAGATACGCACCGATGGCGTGCGGGTACGCGCGTCCTCGGGCACCGTGGATGCGAGCACGGTGATCGTCACCGCGGGCGCATGGGCGGACCGCGTGCTCGCCGGGATGTTGATGCTCCCGGAGTTGATCGTCACCGACGAGCAGGTGTTCTTCTTCGAGCCCCTCGGTGATCACGCGTGGCCGACCTTCATCACGCGAACCGTGCCCGAGTTCTACGGTCTGCCGACCCCGGCCGGCTTCGTGAAGGCGGGGGAGCATTACACCGGCCCGCGTGTCGATCCCGATCATCGCGAGGCGCCGAGTGCCGCGGCTGCGGCACGAGTGTCCGAGTGGATCGCCCAGCACGTTCCGGGCCTGCGCCCGGAACCGGTCGCCGCCACGACGTGCCTGTACGCGTCGTTCTCCGACGAGGACTTCATCGTCGATCGTGTGGGCGACGTGGTGGTGGGGGTGGGTCTCGGCGGACACGGGTTCAAGTTCTTGCCCGAGTTGGGTCGCCGGCTCGCCGACCTCGCCGATGGCGTCGGGTGGCGGGGCAACCCGTTCTCGATCGATCGTGGCTCGCGCGCCGTCGGTCCCTCGGGACACAAATGACCGGTAACAGCGACTAAACAACTCCCATGGAGATCGACCTCGTTTCGCCGGAAACCTTCGCGAGCGCCGGACACCCGTGGCACCAGTACGCGTGGTTGCGCGCGAACGCCCCGGTGTTCTGGCACCCCGAGAAGGACGGTCCGGGGTTCTGGGCCATCACCAAGTACGACGACGTGCGGCTCATCAGTCGCACCCCGCGCACGTTTAGTTCGTACGAGAAGGGGGTCATGTTGCCAGACCCCGACGAGATGGGGTTGATGGCCCAACGCCTGATGATGCTGTCGATGGACCCGCCCCAGCACGATCGGTTCAAGCTGCTCGTGAGTCGTGGTTTCACGCCGAAGAACGCTCCGCTGTTGCGCCCCCGCATCCAAGAGCTCGCGCGGGAGATCGTCGATGCGGCCCTGGCGAAGGACTCGTGCGATTTCGTCAGCGAGATCGCCGGTCGCCTGCCCTCGGGCCTGATCGCCGAGCTCATGGGGATGCCCCGCGTGGACGGCGAGCGTCTCTACGACCTGACCGAAATCATGCACACCAACGACGACGCCGTCGCACCACCCGACGTGAAGATGGCCGCGATGGCCGAGATGCTCGGTTACGCCCAGACCGTGGCCGAACACAAGCGGCGCAGTCCGGGCGACGATCTGGCCACGGTCCTCGTGAACGCCGAAGTCGACGGCGACCGTTTGACCGACGGCGAGTTCCAGTGGTTCTTCCTGCTCCTCGTGAACGCCGGAGGCGACACCACCCGCAATTTGCTGGCCGCGGGACTGCAACTCCTCTTCGACCACCCCGAGCAACGCGGCAGGCTCCTCGCGAACCCGGACGCGCTCCTCGGCACCGCCATCGAGGAGATGTTGCGATTCACGAGCCCGGTTTCGCACTTCAAACGCACGGTGATGCACGACACCGAGGTGCGGGGGCAGACGATGCGAGTGGGCGAGCGGGTGGTGCTTTTCTACGGCTCGGCGAACCGTGACGAGGACGTGTTCGATCGGCCCGACATGTTCGATGTCGCCCGCGATCCGAATCCGCACGTGGCGTTCGGTGCCGGTGGACCGCATCTGTGTCTCGGCATGCACGTGGCGCGCGTCGAGTTGGCGGTGATGTTCCGCGAGTTGTTGACGCGCATGCCCCACATCGAACCGAATGGTCCGATCGAGCGAATGCACTCGAGCTTCATCGCTGGCATCCACTCGATGCCGGTGCGCTACTGAGTTCGTGGCGACGAGTTCGGGGTTTCCTCGGCGGGAAATTGGTACGTCACGTCGCTGAATCGGTCGCGGGCGAAGACGTAGAGCAATCTCAGGGGCTCGTCGCCGGTGTTGTGGGCGTGGTGTTCGATTCCCTCGGGAAGCCACACGGCCGAGCCGGCGCGCACGGCCGTCGCGACACCGTCGACGACGACCTCGCCGACCCCCGACAAGACGACGTAGACCTCGGTCGCGTCGTGCCGATGACCCCGGGGTGGTGCGATCGCGCCCACCGGAACCTCGGCGATCCCGACCGTCAGTTCGTCGGTGGTGGTGGCGTCACCGCCGAACAACTCCCACCATCGAACCGCACCCCGCGTCGGACTGCTCCATTCCTCGGTCGGGCAGTCCTCGACGTGCCGAAAGACGGCCCGGGGTGCGTCGCGCATGCCCGAACGGTACCGGCACGAGTGGGTGACCCCCCGACCCGCGGTGGCAGAATCGGGGCATGAGCACCGCCATCGAAGAGACCCTGTCGCCGGCCGAGGCCGATGAATTCCGTTCCAAGGTGAGATCGTTCCTCACCGCGAACGCCTCGGGGATCGAGGGAGCCGGCCGCGGCACAACCAGCATCCAGGCCGGTCGCGAATTTCAGGCCAAGTTGTCCGAGGCCGGCCTGGCCGGTCTCGTCTATCCCAAGGAGTACGGAGGTGCGGGACTCACCCGGGCCCACGATCGCATCTACCGCGAGGAGTACGCCAAGGTCCCCGACATGACGTACGAGTTGGTCATCAGCCACGGCATGTGTCTGCCCGTGCTGAACCAGTTCGGAACCGAGGAACAGAAGAAGCAGTTCATGCCCGACAACATCGCGGCCCGCACCATGTGGTGCCAGATGTTCTCCGAACCCGGCGCTGGTTCCGATGTCGCGAGCCTGCAGACCAAAGCCGAACTCGATGGCGACGAGTGGGTCATCAACGGTCAGAAGGTGTGGACCACCCTGGCGCACGTTTGTGACTACGGAGTGATCATCGCGCGCACCAACCCCGAGGCCCCCAAGCACGCCGGCATCTCGATGTTCATCGTCGACATGCGGGCCCCCGGAGTCGAGATCCGCCCGATCCACCAGATCGACGGTGGACGGCACTTCAACGAGATCTTCCTCACCGATGTGCGAATCCCCAAGTCGTGGTTGCTCGGCGAGTTGAACAACGGCTGGAACCAGGCCACCGCCATGTTGATGTTCGAGCGTGTCGCCATCGGCACCGGCTCGTCGAGCGGTGTCAGCCACGTGCTCGCGGACCGTCTGATCGAAGTGGCCAAGCGCAACGGCAAGATCTCCGACCCGGTGGTGCGCCAGGAGTTGATGAAGATCTACTGCGAGGAGTCGACCAAGAGCATGGTGGCCATGCGCACCCGGGCCGAGATGAAGGCCGGGAAGGTGCCCGGTCCCGGTGGGTCGCTCGGCAAACTGCACGGTGCCCGCATCGCGTGGGCCAGCCGTCCGTTGATCAGTCGACTGGTCGGACCGGAGTCGGACGCCTGGGAGCCGGGAGGTCGCGGCGAGAACTGGGCGCGTCAGATCCTGAACAGCTTCCAATCGAGCATCGCCGGAGGCACCGACGAGATCCAGCGCAACATCATCGGCGACCGCGTGCTCGGCCTGCCGCGCGAGCCGATGGTGGACAAGGACCTGCCGTTCAAGGATCTGAAGGTGGGCACCCAGCGCTGAGCTGGTGATCATGCGCATCCAACAGATCTGGTCGTACCCGGTGAAGTCGATGGTGGGAGACACCGTCGAGAACGCGATGTTGAGCGATTCCGGCATCGTGGGTGACCGCCGTTGGGCGGTGCGCGACCTCGAACTCGGAGGCATACGCGGGGCAAAACAATTGGGGGGACTCATGACCCTCGGGGCCCGGCTGGTCGACGACGCGACGTCACAGGTGGAGGTGACGTTCCCGGACGGAACCCGACGATCGACCGGTGATCCCGACCTGGATGCCGCGATCTCGACGCACCTCGGTCGTGAAGTGCGCATGGAGGCGTTGCGGCCCGCCGACGACCTCGATCACTACCGACGCGGGGCGTCGGCGAACCCGGATGTGATGTCCGAGTTGCGCGACATCTTCGGACGCCTCGAGTCCGAACCGTTGCCCGACTTCAGCGTGTTCCCGCCGGCGGTCATGGAGTTCGAGTCGCCGCCGGGCACGTATCACGACTGCTGGCCCTTGATGATCATGTCGACCTCGTCTCTCGAGTCCATGCGCTCGGCGCTGCCCGACTCGATCATCGACGTGCGTCGGTTCCGGCCGAGCATCGTGATCGAGACCCCGGAGAGCCCGGGCCACCCCGAGTTCGGATGGTCGGGGCGTCGCGCGCGTCTCGGTACCGCCACCATCGCCTTCGAATCGGCGTGCCCGCGTTGCGTGATGGTGACACGAGCCGTGGCCGAGCTACCCGAGGACCGGCGCATTCTTCGACACATCGTGCGTGACCTCGACCAGAACGTCGGGGTCTACGCGCGCATCGTCGAGCCCGGTCGTATCGCGGTCGGCGACTCGCTGTCGTTCGTCTAGATACCTGGTACCCGGATGTCGATGCCGCCGAACGACGATCCACCGTCGACTCCGTTCAGGACCGCGAACGGGTCGCGCACGTCGTCGATGTAACCGAGCGCGTAGGCGCCCATGCTGTACCCCGCGAGTTTCTGGATGCGTTCGGGCAGGTGACGGGCCACCTCGGGCGGACACGAGAGGTACTGGTTCTCCTCCTGGCGCAACCATCCGAGGACGTAGTCGACGTTCAGCGCGCGCCGAACGGCGTCACTGCGGTTCTCGCCACCGCCGTGAATGGTGCGGCCTGTGTACAGGACCACCGAGCCCTTGGGCATGACGGCGCCGACCGTGCGGTGGGTGTCGGCGACGCACGACGCCGGATCGAGCAGGCTGCCCGGGATGATGCGCGTCGCTCCGTTCTCCTCGGTGAAATCGTCGAGGGCCCAGATGGTGGAGACCTCGACGTCCATCCCGGGCGGGAACGGGAACATGTCGAAGCACCACTGATCGCGGTGCAACGACTGCGCCGGACCGCCGGGCCAGATGCAGATCATCTGCGTGAGGTGCAACTGATAGTTCGTCGCGTTGGCTCCGATGACGCGGTCTGTCACGGCGAGGACGCTCGGGTGGGCGACGAATTCCTGGCTCGTTCGCGACCGGGCGAGCAACGCACCGGTTCGCTTGGTGGTGCGCCCCGAGAAATCGTCGGCCCCGAACGCCGTGGCATCGACGTGAGGCTGCATCTCGCTCAGCAGACGATCGACGGTGGCCGCATCGACCAGGCGCTCGATGATCGCGCAGCCGACCGTCGTGACCGCACGGGCGATGTCGTCGGGGTCGGCGTCGGGGGAGAAGCGGGGAATCCGGTCCATGGGAGAACCATACCTGTTCAGGGGTGATGGCAAAATCCACAGATTATTGACGCGGTGTCGGGGAGCCTTCTATGGTGCGCCGATGACCTCGTCGCCGCCGCGCACTTGGCCCCGACCGACTTCTATCGCGCTCACCGCGCCTTGACGTGTGCTGATCGCCCAGATCGAGCAGTTGACCGACCGGGCGCGGTTGTTCCAGTTGGTCGGAGCCGCACCTGCTTCTCACGTTGTCGGTCATCGAAGGAATGGTCGCCTGACAGGGAGAGTCCTCGCAACGAAAGGAAACACATGTTCAGGATGGGAGTAATCGACGGACGCACGGTTGTCGAGGTCGATGGCGTGTTTCACGACGCGGCCATGGTCGCCCGGGATGAATCTCTCGCGGACCCGATGGTGGCCGTGTCCCGATTCACCGAGTTGTCGGAGGTGTCGGAGAAGGCGCGCACCAACGGATCACCGGTCACCGGTGACCTCGGCGTGTGCGTGCCGCGCCCCTCGAAGGTTTTCGGCATCGGACTCAACTACCGATCCCACGCGAGCGAGTCGCAGATGGAACTTCCGCCCGCCCCGCTGACCTTCACCAAGTTTCCGAGTTGCCTCGTAGGGCCGACCGCCGACGTCGAATTGTCGGGCGACGCGGTCGACTGGGAAGTGGAACTGGTCGTGGTGATCGGCCGAGGCGGTCGTCGAATCCCGCGCGATGCGGCGTGGTCGCACGTTGCCGGAATCACGCTCGGTCAGGACGTCAGTGACCGCGTGGTTCAGACCACCGGGAAGCCACCGCAGTTCAGTTTGGGCAAGAGCTTCGACACCTATGGTCCGATCGGCCCGGTGCTGGTGTCGGTCGACGGATTCGCCGATCCCGACGACATCGGACTGTGGTGCGACGTCAGTGGCGAGCGCATGCAGGAGGCCCGCTCACGCGACCTGATCTTCGACGTGCCTTACCTGGTCTCGTACCTGTCCGACATCTGCACACTGGAATCAGGCGACCTGATCTTCACTGGCACCCCCGACGGCGTGGGCATGGCCCGGGGACGTCTGTTGAAGGACGGCGACGTGATCGACAGCGGTGCCGAGGTGATCGGGTCGATGCGAAACCGTTGTGTGAAGCGCTGATGACGCTGCACCGACTGCAGGCGATCCGTATCGGCGTTGCCGATCCGGCGGCCCAAGCCGACTTCTACGGCGAGATGGGGCTGACGACCGTCGATGGCTCGTTGTTCGACAGTCCCGACGGAGGCACGCAGATCGAGGTGTCCGCGGCTCCGTTCCGACGTCTGCTCGGAGTCGATCTCGGCGTGGACTCCGAAGCCGATCTCGACGCGATCGCCGCGCGCCTCACGGCGGGCGGGGCCCGTCACGCCCGCGTGGACGGACTGCTCACCTGCGTCGAACCGCACACCACCATCGAGTTCCGGGTCCGGGTCCTTCCCCGCCTGAACCAGGTGGCTCCTGACGGATTCGCTCCCAATGCTCCCGGTCGCACCACTCGCCGTAACCGGCGCAGCCCCGGCGTGTTCCCGGGCGCGCGGTCGCCGCGTCGACTGGGTCACATCGTCGTGGGCACGCCGTCATGGCAGGGCACCCGCGACTTCCTGCGCGACGCGCTCGGATTCAAGGTGAGTGACGAGTTCACGGGCGTCATCGCGTTTCTTCGCTGCAGTACCGATCACCACAACATCGCGGTCGTCAACGGCGAGGTGCCCTTCCTGCAGCACTACTCGTGGGAGTGCGACGACGTCGACCACGTGGGCCACCTGGCGACCAAGCTTCTGGCGGTCGACGAGGGGCGTCACACCTGGGGCTTCGGCAGGCACTTCATCGGCTCGAACTTCATGTGGTACCTACGCGATCCGGCGGGTTCGTTCGTCGAGTTCTACAGCGACATGGACCACGTCGACGACGACGTGGAGTGGGACACGATCGGACGCACGCCGGTTGGTCTCGCGAACGTCGGTATGGCGTGGGGACCCCGAATGCCGATGGAGTTCATCGTGCCGACCGACATCGAAATGCTCAAGTCCGGTTGGGCCGCGACGGAACGGTGACTCAGGGCAGGGTGGCCGTGAGCATGGGGAGCACCCGCGGCCACGAGTTGCGCAGGCCGGGATGCAGGTCGTACCCCTCGATGTCGGACAGCGCCACCCAACGAACCTCGTCGGATTCGTAGTTCGCCTCGTGGGCACCGATCTCTCCGGTGACGTGTGCGATGACCGTGTCGTATCGCCAGTTGCCGTGATCGTCGGAGTAGAGGTCCTTGACCACCAGGTGCCGCACGTCGATGCCGACCTCCTCGAAGGCCTCGCGCACCGCGGCCTCGATCGAGTCCTCGTGCGAGTCGAGGGCCCCACCGGGAATGGCCCAGGTTCCGCCGCCGTGGGTCCAGGCCGCGCGCAACTGCAACAGCACGTGGGGTTCGAGTCCGAGATCGAGACGCACCATGAGCAATCCGGCCGCTCCGTGGATACCCCAGTGTCGGTTGCCGCAGGTGCAGAACACCCATCCGTCACCGTCGCGAAAACCCATGAGGCAACAGTACTAGTGAGCACCGACGGACTCGTCGGTCGTGATCGGGGCGATGGACCATCGCTTGTCGCCGGCCAGCACCAGACCGGTCGCGGTGCACGCGAGTATGCAGGCCGCGGCGATGGTGAAGGTGGGGCCCCGACCGAGATGGTCGTAGCTCCAACCGGCCAGCGAGGCCGCCATTCCGCCGACGAGAGTTTGAATGCCGCCGAGCAAGCCTTGGGCGCCGGCTTGACGTTCGGCCGGAGCGGCCAGGCCCACCGCGACGCTGGCGCTGGTGACCGTGAAACCGTCGTTCATGATGTGGACGAAGAACACCACCAGCATGAGCGCCGGAGTCGGAAGAAATCCGTAGAGGGTCATGCACGCGGCGCCCACGGTCATGCCGATGGCACCGACGCGATACGGACCCTTGCGTTGCGCCAGTCGTCCACCGTACGGGCCGAGAAGGGCCATGGGGATGGCGAACAAACTGACTCCCATGTTGGCGATCCAGTCGGCGGCCTCGAGATCCTCCATCATGAGCGCCCACAGCGAATCGAACGTTCCGATCATTACGAACAGCGCCACTCCGATGAGCACGGCACCGGCCACCGCGGGTATCCGTAACAAGTCGAAAGCGAAACGTTCAGACGGTTGGTCCTCGTGCGCCGTTTCCGGCACCGACACGCGCGACAAGGCCACGGTGATGGCGACCACGGCGGCGCTGATCACGAGGAAGGGTGATGCCAACCCGAAGGGCCCGATGAGGACCGCCGACAGCATGGGTCCGAGGGCGAAGCCGGCGATGTCGACGCTCAGGAGTCGCCCCATGTTCCCGCCGAGATTGTCGGGGTCCGACACGATGACGATCTTGCGCAGGGCCGGTAACGACATGCCCCCACCGACACCCATGACCAGACGGCCGACCAACAGCGCGATGAGCGTGGTACCGAACGCCATCACCAGACTGCCGGCCACCACCAACGCGAATCCGATGATCATCATGCGTTTGGCGTGACCGCGGTCGGCGAGCGGCGCCAACGTGATCTGCCCGACGAAGGCGGCGAAGAATCCGATGGCCAACACCAAGCCAAGACCGGACTCGCTGATGCCGTACTCGTCGCGGTAATCGTCGAACATCGTGAACATGACGCCGTAGGTCATGGACATGATGGCGGTCGCCACCTGAAGAGTGAGCAGTAACCTGCGGATGGGCATGATCGCGCTCAGGCCGGGGCGTTGGCGGCGATCAGCGCGTCGAGGCGATCGGCGCTGGCCTCTTCGAGCGCGGAGCAACCGTGCAACACCTCGACCACCGTGGGGTCGGGATGGCTCGACGCGATACCCCGCCACGCGTTGGCGCCCTGACGCTCGGCGTTGGCCTGGATGCGGAGTTGGTCCCAGATCGGATGGGGCGCGAACGCGTCGTAGTAGGTCCGGGTGGCGTCGTCGAGTGGCGCGTGAAGAGCCTCGCGCAATGATTCGTCGAGCGCGAAGGCGCCTTCGATCCGGTTGGCGATCTCGTCCTCGGCGAGCGAGCACTCGAGAAGGACCATGGCGTGCTCGGGGAGTTCCTCCGCCCACATTCGGTATCGGGCGGCGGCGCCGCGCTCGAGCAGGGCCAGGAATCGGGGGCGGGTTTCGGCGGGAACGCGCGAGATGTAGGGAGCCAACAACTCACCAAAGCGGGGGATCGACACCGATGTCACCCCCACAGACTAGATGGAGCGGGTCGCGGATTATGGTTCGGATATGTCGTTCGTCGTGCGTCCCCTCACCGGAGTGGTGGCCGCCGAGCTGATCGGCGCTGATCTCACCAATCTCGACGACGGCGAATTGGCCACGGTGCGGCGTCTCGCCTGCGATCACGAAGTGCTGGTGGTGCGCGACCAGTCCTTGAGCCCGGCGACCCAGTCGGAGTTCTCCGACCGGCTGGGTCCGAGCGGCGACGTCCCCTTCGTCGGGACGATGGCGGATCACCCGCAGGTGATCCGCGTGGTGAAGGAGGCCGACGAGGGCGCGGCTTTCAATTTCGGCGGAGCATGGCACTCCGACTTCTCGTTCCAAGAGCAGCCTCCGTCGTTCACGATCCTGTCGGCGGTCGACTTACCGCCCTGGGGTGGCGACACGGTCTTCGCCTCCATGACCGCGGCCTGGCGGGCTCTCGGACCGCAGATGCAGGAACGGTTGGTGGGTCTGGATGCCGTGCACACCGCTCGCGACGCGTATTCGCGCCGTATGCAACCGCTGCACTCGGGCATGCGCAACATGAGAATCGTGTGCGACGAGTCGGCCGACGACGAGCGCCGGCATCCGTTGGTCACCACCCACCCCGAGACGGGCCGGACGGTGCTGTTCTTCAATCGCGCGTATGTGCGCGACCTGGTCGGGGTCGACCGCGACGAGGCGACCGAATTGCTCGAGTTTCTGCACCACCACACGACCGATGCCCGCTTCCACTACCGGCACCGCTGGCGGACCGGTGACGTGGTGATCTGGGACAACCGATCCACGCAACACAACGCCATCAACGACTACGCCGGCTTTCGTCGCGAGTTGCACCGCACGACGGTTCGGGGATCCACGCCACGACGGTGAAAGCGCGTTGTGGCTGGGGGGAGGGTTCGCCGCTGATGCGCGAGTACCACGACACCGAATGGGGCTTCCCCGTGGCCGACGACGAGCGGCTGTTCGAGAAGGTGTGTCTCGAGGGTTTCCAGAGTGGGCTGTCGTGGAAGACGGTGCTCGACAAGCGCGACGACTTCCGTCGCGTCTTTCACGGCTTCGACCCCGAACAGGTGGCTCGAATGGGGCCCCGCGACGTGACCCGACTCCTGGGTGACGCCACCATCATCCGCCATCGCGGCAAGATCGAATCCACGATCGCCAACGCCCGACGCTGCCTCGATCTGATCGCCGAGAAGGGCTCTCTGGGCCGATATGTCTGGGACTTCGAGCCGCCGCGCCGCCGCCGCGCCCCGTCGGCCCGAGCGGTGTCGACCTTGGTCACCTCGCCCGAATCGGTGGCCCTCTCGAAGGACCTCAAGAAGCGGGGATGGACCTTCGTCGGCCCGACCACGATGTACGCCTTCATGCAGTCGATGGGTCTCGTCAACGATCATCACGGCGGTTGCTTCGCTTGGGAACCGGCCGAGGCGGCTCGGGAGGAGTTCCGTATTCGCTGACGGGCCGACGATGATCTGGGAGAATGATGCCGTGAGTGACCAGATCGACACCCGGACCGCTTGGTTGAGCCCCGACATGCTGCGCCAGGTGCGCGCCAACGTGCCGCTCGTGTACGTGGACGCCATCCCGGTGCGCGTCGACAGCCACGGTCGCGTCACCCAGGTGGGACTGTTGCTTCGGGCGGCCGCTGACGGGTCGATCAGCCGCATGCTGGTGTCGGGACGGGTGCTCTACGGCGAGCGGGTGCGCGACGCGCTCATACGACACCTGGAAAAGGACCTCGGCCCATTGGCGCTTCCGCGGGTGCCGCCGAACCCGGCCCCGTTCACGATCGCCGAGTACTTCCCCGATCCCGACGTCTCGGGCTTCACCGACCCCCGTCACCATGCGGTGAGCCTGGCCTACGTGGTGCCGGTGGACGGCGAGTGCACCCCGACCCAGGAAGCCCTCGATCTGGCCTGGTTCTCGCCGGTCGAGGCCGCCAGTGCTCGGATCACGGCCGAGATGACCGGCGGGCAGGATCGCTTGTTGCGCTTGGCTCTGGCCCACGTGGGCGAACTGCCCTGATCGTGTCCGGCTGATCAGCCCCGTCGTTTTCTGACCCGTCGCGTACGCGCGGCGTCGCGATTGGGGTGACTCTCGACGGCGGTGTCGTCGTCGAGGTCGATTCGAATGCCGTCACCGTCGATGTCGCCGGGCTCTCCGGAGGCTTCCCACACCACCGGCATCTCCTCCTTGGGTCGACGTCCGAGGATCTTGTCGACGCCGAGCATGCCGCTGGCGATGATGGCTCCGACCGAGCCGTACCGACGGCGGGCGCGCTCGATCATCTGGGCCTCGGAACTGTACGCCGGACTGATCGGGTCGTCGTCGCGTTCGTCGTCGCGTTCGTCGTCTCTCATGTCGTCCGTACCGTACCCGAGTATCACTCACCACGACCCGCGGGCCGACCTACATTTGCGATGTGACCGGTATGGGTGGAATTAGTCACGTCGTCTCGACGATGCGCACTGCGCTGGTCGGTCGACCCACGTTGCGCTTCGACGCGATGGCGGCCATCGGCCCCGCTCCGCGCCCGGGCAGCATCGTCGAATCGGTCGAACGTTCCGGTCGTCGTGTCGAGGTGCGTTGGGACGACGGCATCGTGTTGTCGACCGATCTTCGTCTCACCGGTCAGTGGCACGTGTATCGACCGCATCAAGCGTGGCGACGTCGCACGTACGAGGCGCGAGCGATCATCGAGGTCGACGGGTGGGTGGCGGTGTGCTTCAACGCACCCTTGGTCGAGACGTTTCGCACGCCCGATCGGGCGCGGCATCCGCACAGTGGCGGTGTGGGTCCCGACATCTCGCAACGCCGTGCGAACCTGGTCGACATCACCCAACGTCTCTTGTCCTACCAAAAGGGAGACACATCGATCTCCGACGTGCTTGCCGATCAGAGCGTTCTGACCGGATTGGGCAACGTCGACCGGAGTGAGACGTTGTGGGCGGTCGGACTGAGCCCGTTCGCGCCGGTCGCCGAATTGTCCTACGAGGATTGCGCGGTGCTCGTCGAGGCGGCGGCCCGCATCGTGAAGTCGCGCGGACGCGAGGATGGTGGCTACGAACACGCCGTGTACGCACGCAATGGTCGGCGTTGCGTTCGGTGTCGCGGGACGATCGCGCACGGTGAGTGCGAGCTCCGCGGGCGGGCGCTCTATTGGTGCCCCGACTGTCAGCAGAAACTCGATCGGCGACTGATCCCCACCGAGTTGGTGGCCGACGATCACACGCCCACGCACCCGGCCGAGATCCTGTATCTGTCCGAGGCTCGAGCGGCGCGTCGCCGTCTGCGCATCGAGGACGACCTCACCGGATTCGGCTGAGACGCGTCAGGCCCGACCCATGACGCGATCCACCAGGATCTCGATCACCACGCGGTCCGGACGTTCCTTGGGTTGCCGATAGCGCTCCGCGTACGCCGCCACCGCAGCGGCGACGGAGTTCGGATCGTCGACGACCCGGGCGATTCCTTCGAGGGTGATCCAGCGACCGCCGTCGACCTGGCTCACCGCGGCCCGACCACCTCGTCGGGCGTGGCCCGTCTTCACCGATGTCGCCCAGGTGATCACGCGCACCACGCCGCGTGATTCGTCGTAGGTGAAGCCCACCGGAACGACGTGCGGAGAGCCGTCGGGGCGCAGGGTGGTGAGCGTGGCGAGGTGCCGTTCGCGCACGAAGGCCACCATGGCCGCAGAGAGATCGGGGTCGGGCTGGTTCATGATGTTCAGTGGGTCGAGATGGCGTCGAGCACGTTCATCTTGGCGGCACGACGCGCGGGCCCGATGGCGGCGACGACGCCGACCACGATCGAGGCTACGAGGATCGTGACGATCGTCGACACCGGTACGACCGTGGTGGTGATGAACGTGGAAGGCAGGGCCGTGGTGACGGCCAGTCCGAGCGGCACGCCCACCACTATCCCGAGCGTGGCACCGAACACCGCCACGATGATCGCTTCCCAGCGGATGCTCCGCTTGAGCATCCGTTTGCTCATTCCGACCGCGCGCAACAGACCGAACTCGCGGGTGCGCTCGAAGACGCTGAGGGCCATGGTGTTGGCGATTCCGAGTACCGCGATGGAGATCGAGATGATGAGCAGGCCGTAGATGATGGTGAGGAACTGGTTGAGTTGATCCTCCTGGCTCTGCTGGAATTCGGCTTGGTCCTGCACCTCGGCGCTCGGGAAGTCGAGAGCCACCTTCTCGACGGCCGCGCGTGCCGCTTCGACGGTGATGCCGTCGGCGATCTTGGCGCCGATGAAGAAGTCGGTGGGTTCGGCGGTCGAGACTTTCTCGAGGGTCGACAGTCCGATCAACCAGTTGCCGGCGATGGTGGCATCGTCGTAGATTCCGCCCACCTCGATGGTCTGGGTGGTGCCGTTCTGCCAGAGCACGCTCAAGGTGTCGCCGACCTCCACCGCGTAGTCGCGCGCGGGATCGCGGTGCAGCAGGATTTTGCCTTCGTCGAGCGACTCCACCGATCCGCTGCGTAGACCGATGTCGACGAGTCGACCGAACGCCGAGCCGTTCACCGCACCGACCGTCTTGGTCTCGCCGTTCACTTGGGCGGCGGTGGCTCGGAAGGGACTGACCGCCTCCAACTCGGGCAGTTCGGCGAGTCGCTGGGCGAACGCCACCGGTAAACCCTGGAAACTGCCGGGACCGTCCGACACGAAGAAGTCGGCGGTGACCGAACCCTGTAATTGCTGGGTGAACGACGCTTGGACGGACGAGGCCACCACCGACACGGTGCTCACGAGCGCGAGGCCGATCATGAGCGCCGATGCGGTAGATGCAGTGCGTCGCGGGGTGCGCTGAGCGTTGCGGCTTCCGAGCCGTCCGGGAACTGTTCGGGTCATGGGGCGCACGGGCAGCGGAAGAACGCGGCTGATGAGGGCCGACGCGCGGGCGGCGATGGTCGTCGACAGGCTGGCGATGCCGAGAAACAGAAGCACCGCACCGATGGCCGACGAGCCGAGGGTTCCCGTGACTCCACCGGGCTGGATGAAGACGCCGACCGAGAAAAGGGCCGCGCCGAGCACGGTGGTGATCGAACCGACGATCAGGCGCTTGCTCTTCTGAAGCGCGTCGAAGCCCAATTCGGGGCGCATCGCGGCGACCGGGGGGATGCGCGATGCGCGCAACGCCGGCACGATCGCCGCAGCCACGGTGACGCCCACCCCGACCAAGGCGCTGACGAAGATCGTTCGGGTCGACAGGATCAGTGACGCCGAGGGGAACGCGGCCCCGGCGGCGTTGAAGATGGCCACGATTCCTTTGGCCACCCCCATGCCGGCGACCAACCCGAGAAGGGTGGCCACGACCGACACCACCAGTGATTCGCCGATGATCATGGTTCGGATCTGGCGGGTGCTGGCACCGACCGCGCGCAACAGGGCCAACTCGCGCATGCGCTGGCTGACGATGATGGCGAAGGTGTTGAAGATGAGGAAGGCGCTCACGAACAACGACACCGCCGCGAAGCCGAGCAACACTTTGCCGAAGATGTCGATGATGTCGTTGATGGCTCCGGCGGTTTCGCGGGCCGACTGTTCGCCGGTGATCACCTCGGTGTCCGCTGGCATCACGTCTTCGATGGCCGTCATCACGGTGTCGCGGTCGGCGCCCTCGTCGATCGCGACGTAGATCGAGTCGACGAGACCCTTGGCTCCGAGGAACTCGTCGGCGGTGACGGGATCGAAGGCGGCGATGCTGGCGCCGCCACCGTTGGTCGTCTTCCCCGTGCCGTTCAGTCCCACGAGGGTGAACTCGCCCTTGCCGACCGGACCGACGATCGTCACGGTGTCACCGACCTCGTAGCCCGCGCGACGGGCAGACGACTTGTCGATCGTCACCTCGTCCGGTCCGGAGGCCGGTCGTCCCTCGACGATGGTGCGGCCGTCGAGCCCGTCGGGGCCGATCCAGGCGATGCCGAACGATGGCCCCGACGTGCGTAGGGGCGTGCCGTCGGTCTTGATGACCGTGGCCGCGCGCAACAGGTTGCCCTCGGCGAGACGCACCCCGTCGACCGCCGCGACGGCGGCGATGAGATCGTTCGGGATCGGGTCACGGTCGGCGGTGGCCTCGTCGCCGAAGGCGATCGACGCGCGCACCTCGATGTCGATGCCCTCGCTCAGGGTCGCGAACAGGTCGTTGATCGACTTCTTGACGCTGTCGGTCAGGACGAAGGCTCCACTGACGAAGGCGACTCCGCTCACCACCGCGAGAATGGTGAGGAAGATGCGCCACTTCCGGGCGATGACGCCCCGGAGCGTGAGCCGGGTGACGGGGGAGAGCATCTCAGGAACCGAGGCGCTTCATGCGGTCGAGCACGAGATCGGCGGTGGGTTCGGTGAGCTCGTCGACGATTTTCCCGTCGGCGAGGAAGATCACCCGGTCCGCGTGAGCGGCCGCGACGGGATCGTGCGTCACCATCACGATCGTCTGACCGAGATCGCTGACCGCATGGCGCATGAACCTGAGGATCTCCGAGCCCATGCGACTGTCGAGGTTGCCCGTCGGTTCGTCGGCGAAGATGATGCGCGGCCTGCTGGCCAACGCCCGCGCCACGGCGACGCGCTGTTGTTGACCGCCCGACAGCTCGCTCGGTCGATGGCCGAGGCGAGGCCGCAACCCGACGGCATCGATGACCGTGTCGAGCCATTCCTGGTCCACCGGTGTGCCACCGAGATCGAGCGGCAAGGTGATGTTCTCGAGCGCGGTGAGGGTGGGCACCAGGTTGTACGCCTGGAAGATGAAGCCCACGTTCGTGCGCCGGGCGGCGGTCAACTGCTTGTCGTTCAGGGTGGCCAGGTCGATGTCACCGATGGTGATGGTTCCCGACGTCAGCGAGTCGAGTCCCGCGAGGCAGTGCATGAGGGTGCTCTTGCCCGAGCCCGACGGTCCCATGATCGCCGTGAAACGTCCCTGCTCGAACTGCACCGTGACTCCGTCGAGTGCGCGCACTTCGCTGTCGTCCTTGCCGTAGATCTTGGTGGCGTCGACCGCACCGGCGGCGACGGTGGTGAAGGTGCTCATGCGACCATTCTGCCGTCGTCGGTGACGGGGCGCACGTGCGACATTGGTGAACACGCGGTGACGCCGGTCCTAGTCTGTGCCGGTGCACCCCACCGGGTTGATCATCGGTCGGTTCGACCCACCCCA
>JBJTBM010000038.1:0-2807 GCA_046091365.1 Acidimicrobiia bacterium
GACAAGCCCGCGCTCACGTCGGACTACACCTACGAACGCCACGTCGACTGGATGAGCCAGTGGTTGGTGACCAACGATCTGCGCCACCTCACGCTGGTCTGTCAGGACTGGGGCAGCCTCGTCGGTCTACGCATGGCGACCGCGTTTCCCGATCGCTTCGATCGCGTGGTGTTGGGCAACGGTGGACTGCCCACCGGCGACCCCGAACCCAACGCGGCGTTCAAGGCCTGGCGCGAGTTCAGTCAGAAGACCCCGGTGTTCGAGACATCGAAGATCATCCAGGGGGGCTGTGCCGTGAAGCCATTGGCTCCGGAAGTGTTGGCGGCCTACGACGCGCCGTACCCCGACGAGTCCTACAAGGCGGGCGCACGCATCTTCCCGACGCTGGTGCCCGCATCGCTGGATTACCCGTCGTCGAAGGAGAACCTGGCCGCGTGGGAGGTTCTGAAGACGTGGACCAAGCCGTTCCACTGCGCGTTCAGCGACAGTGATCCGGTGACCAAGAACGGGGAGTGGACGTTCCGCAAGAACGTGCCCGGCTGCGAGACGTCCGCGCACACCACCATCGTCGGCGCGGGGCACTTCCTGCAGGAGGACCGCGGCGAGGAGTTGGCCGCGTTCGTCAACAGCACCATCGCCTGACCCCGCGCTCCTCCCGATCAACAGCCGGCGAGGATGTTCCTGATCGCTTCGTGCTCGGCCTGATCCACCGACAGGTTCCAGGCTCGCTTCACCTCGATCCAGATGCGCACGTATTCGCACCGGTACGACGTGTTGGTGGGGAGCCACTCGGCCGGATCGCGATCGCTCTTGGATCGGTTGCTCGACGCGGAGACCGCGATGAGGAAGAACGGCTGGCGGAGGTCGTTGGCGAAGTCGCGACGTTGGTCGGCACTCCAACTCCAGGCACCGGAGTCCCAGGCCTCCTTCAACGCCACCACGTGGTCGATGTCGAAACGTGACGAATCGGTGGTCTCGGTGTTGTCGTACACCGAATACCAGCGACCGCTCAGAATCGCGCAACTCGATCCGGTCTGGGCCGGCTCGAGTGATTCCGCGATGAGCACCTCCTTGCGGGTGTCGCACCCGTCGCCGTCGGCGTCCACCCAGTGACGGAACAGGTCGCGGTTGTACCCGTCGGGATGTTCGGTCTCGATGCGCAGACCCACGGGGTCGACGGCCGGTGGCACGGTCGTGGGAACGACGGTCACGTTCGTGGTGGTGGTGGTGGTCGAGGCGAGCGTCGGAACCTCCGACGGAGTGGATTCGCTCGCCGGCGGAGTATTGGGAGTGGATGAGTCGGACGCTGGGGAACCGTTGGTGTCCGACGTCGCCACGGTGGGATCGACGCCCGTGGTGTCGGAGGTGGTGGTCGAGGTGACCGTTGTGGCGCCCGTCGAAGTGGTGGTGATCGCGACCTCGAGCGATCGTCGGAGTGCGCCGTCGTCCCCGGATCCGCACGCGGACACCAACGCGAGCGAGAGCATGGTGCCCAGCAGGCCGCGACGAAGCGAGGATCTGTTCATGGGTTCAGGGTAGGCAACTACTTCGTGAGTCGTCGCAATTGGGACTCGACATACGGCCGAATTCGGCGCATTCCACCATTATCGGTGTAGGCAATCCGTAGGCGCGTGAGCGCGGCCACCACAGCGGCGCGATTCGGAGACCAACCGCGGCGTTCGCATTCGTCGATCCACTCGGCCGGAGTCACGTGCCCGCGTTGACCGTTGCAGCGACGACACGCGGCGATCTCGTTCTCCAAGATGCTCGGACCGCCCTTGATTCGCGGCACGAGGTGCTCGGTGGTGGCCTCCACCAGTCGCACGTCGATGGCCCGACGACACCAGATGCACTCGGACCCATCGCGCTCGAGGATGATCGCCATTCGGGCGCGTCGGTTCAGGGCCACGTCGACATCTCAGCAGATCGCCCGACGAGACGAGAGAATGTGGGAGTGATCGGTCGCTTCGCTCCCTCGCCCACCGGGCCGTTGCACGTGGGCAACCTGCGGACCGCGTTGGTGGCGTGGTTGATGGCGCACTCCTCGGGTGGTCACATGCTGGTACGTATCGAGGACCTCGACCGGGCGAACAGTTCACTCGCCAACGAGCAGCGCCAACTGGCGGCCCTAGCCGCGCTCGGCATCGATCACCCCCCGGCGGAGGTGCGCCAGAGCGAACGCTTCGACCGGTACCGCGAGGTGATCGAACACCTGCGATCGCGCGATCTGGTGTACGAGTGCTACTGCAGTCGACGCGAGATTCGTGAGGCGATCAATGCCCCACACGAGCGCGAGGTGCAGTACCCGGGCACGTGTCGCAAACTGACCATTCGCCAACGTGCGGAGCGCGTGGAGTCCGGTCGTCCGCCGGCGTTGCGACTGCGCACCGATTCGCCCACCTACGTCGTCGACGACGTGGTGGCGGGTGTTCATGAGTCGACGGTTGACGACTTCGTTCTGCAACGCAACGACGGTGTGCCGGCGTACAACCTCGCCGTGGTGATCGACGACGAGGCGCAAGGCATCACGCAGGTGGTACGTGGTGACGATCTGTTGTTCTCCACCGGTCGCCAGATGCACCTGCAACGATTGTTGGACTTCCGCACGCCACAATACGCGCACTTGCCATTGGTGGTGGGCGGTGACGGTGAACGACTGGCCAAGCGCCACGGCGCAGTGACACTCGACGATCTGTCCGAGCGGGGCGTGACCGCACGCGAGGTGTTACGGACCCTGGCCGTGGGTGTCGGATTCGCGGCCAACGTCACCGAATCCGTCGATCTGAGAGTGGCCGAGCTGGTCGACG
>JBJTBM010000039.1:0-30084 GCA_046091365.1 Acidimicrobiia bacterium
AACCTTCCACAATTCTTCGTTCGTATACGGGTTGAAGTCGAGTGTCGCCGACACCCGAGACGCGAGACCGGTGTTCATACGGATGAAATTCTGCATCTCGACGGGATAGCCCGCAAAGAAAACGGCTACGTCGTTGCGGTAGGTCTCCATCAACTGGATCAATTCCGCGACCGCCTCGTCGCCGAAATCATGGTCACCTCCATTCAACGAGTACGCCTCGTCGATGAAGAGCACCCCACCCAGAGCCTGAGTGAAGATTCCCCGCGTCTTGAGGGCGGTCTGACCGAGGTAACCGGCGACGAGATCGGCTCGGGACGCTTCGATGAACTTCGGGTAACGAACGATTCCCAACGCCGCGTACAACTCGGTCAGCAACCGCGCACCGACGGTCTTGCCCGTACCGGGATCTCCCAGCAATACGAGGTGTCGGGACATCTCGAGGTTCCGAGATAATCCGGCGCGACGGCGCAGATTCTCGGTGTGACACTGAGCGACCAATGAACGCGACCAGTCGGCGACAGTGGTCATTCCCTCCATCTGGGCCAACTCCCCGAGAATCTCGTCGATCGGTCGCGGCTCGAACACAGACGCTCGACGATTTGTCGACATCTTGCGGCGTTCGTCCGCCGAGGGGGCGAGGTCGCGCTCCCGGGACAGAAGTGACCGTTGGCGTCGCTGCATCTCCTGGTGCAATGGGGAGGAATCCGCTTCGGAGTCGGATACCGCTTCGACGTCGTTCAGCGGTGCGTACTCGACGGCGATCTCCAGACCGTACGTGCGCAGCAACCGACGAGCCTCGTTCCAATCATCGCCGCATCGACGGCGAATGTCGCGCACAAGGTCCCGCAGGGCAAACCGAGCCGTCGTGCGGGCCGGATCGACGGAGCGCAGCAGTTGCATCGCCCGGATGTTCGGGTACCACTCCTCACCCAGCTCGATGTCCTCTTCATCCTCGCCGTCCTCGAGGGAGACGTTGATCAGGATCAGAATCTCCTCGTCGCTGAGGTGCGTGTCGTTGTCCTTCACCTGGATGAGATCGGTCGGTTCATCGTCATCCGGATAGTCGTCCAGAAGCAATTCCTCATCGGTTTCGTCGTGGTCGTAAAAGTCGTAGTCGCTCATATTCCCCTCCGGTAGGAAGAAAGATCGGTCGGGGCGCGTCTGTGCGGTCGAATTCGAGGGTTTTTGTGGTCGAAGACTCGAATTCAGGGTGTCACGGAGGGGTCGTATCACCCCGATGTGATCTCTCGCCAGAATTCGGCCATCGCGGCCGACGGAGACCCGTCCGACCACGGGTCACTCGCCAGCATCCGAAGATACGAGTGCCATTCGGCCGCGAGTCCCGCTCGGTCACCGCGGCTCGCATGCAGTCGGAGTCGCCGGCCGATCAGGTCTTCGTACCCCGGGGCGGCGAGCAGACCCTGAGCGGTCGCCCAATAGACCCCCTCGGCATCATCGAGTTCGGCGCACATGTCGGCCAGGAGTTGCGCCGAACGGACCACCTGCATCGTGGCGTCGGTCGCCAGGCCGGTCGAATCGCTCCACAGGTACGAGGTGCCCGAGAACGGGGTTCCGCGAACCAACGACAGACCGAACCTCAACGCCTCCACCCCCTCGTCCTCCGGCCACCGTCGGGCGTGGTCGTGACATCGACGCAGGATCTCGAGGTCGGTGACGATGCCCTTGACCGGCATCTCGTCGGTGAGTGTCACCGACAACCAGTCGCCATCACCTCCGACTTCGTTCAAGGCACGCCGAGCATCACTCGTCACGTTCGCGAACGTCGAATCCTTCACCTGGTCGACCCACATGTCACCTCGAGCCATCGAACGGAACCGTCGCGACGGATGCAAAGCGAGCCAGACCACCAGTTCCTCACTCCGCGCGCGGGCGAAGCGCACCCGTGAGCCATCGGATCCGAGCACTTGCACCGGTCCGAGTACCGACACCACGAACTCGTGGGTCGGCACGCACGTGGGCACCACGTTGCGAACGATCACGGGATACTCCTCCTTCTTCAGATCACCATCACTCAAGAGCGCCACGTCGGCCGGGGCGCTCGATCGCCGGAGCCGCTCACGTCCGAGAACGACCCCCAGAGCCGTCATTCCCGACACCACGGGGGTCAACCACACCGGGTCGTCACCATCAGTCGGAGTTGCTTCGCAGGAGGCGGCGCGGGCGCCCGTTCCGTCGAGCACGATCGGCACGGTCGTGGCCCCGGCCACCACGAAGCGCGCGACCGCACCCATGAAGGTCCGCGTGGTCACCGAACCCCGAATCAGTCGCACGACGTCGACCACGAGTGAGCCGACGATCCACACCAGGCACAACCCCACGACGACGATTGCTCCCCGTACGACAGTCGCGTCGGCGTCCCGAATCACCGAGCCGATCACGTCGACACCACTCGGGCCGTGCGGGTCGACGACACCCACCGGTCGACCACCCCCACGAGATGAAGCAACGTCGTTCGCTGACGCATCCGAACCGTCACCGTGACGGACCAGAAGTCGGCGCTCACATCACCCTCGAGCCCGTTGGCGTCGAGATAGACGCGGGCCGAACGAACCGCTCGGGACGGATCGATGATGCGCCATCCGGCGCGCACCAGCGTCACTTCCTGAGCCCCGACCCGGGCGGCGTTCTCGGCGTGATCGGAGGCCGAAACACGGGCCGCCACCAGACGCCCCCCGTCGACGGCCAAGCCGGCGATCACCGCAAAGGTGAGCACGAGACCCAACACGAACCCGGTGACCACGCCACGATCACGACCAACTTCGACCGTCGACATCACTCTCCCCCGCGGAATCGATCGATCACCTCGGTCGACGAGGCGCTCAATGCCGTCGAACCGACTCCGAGCAATCCGAGTCCAAGTGACGATGTCGAACACGACACCCGAACCGTCACCCATTGGGTGTTCCCCGTCGAGAATCGATCGGTCGACACCGAGACCCGAGCACATGATCGTTCACTACGAGCGAGATCGGCCACCACCGCCGATTCGGCCACCGCGCGCATGCGAGGCTCCGACACCAGTGACGCCGCACGGGCACCCTGGTCGGCCGCATGTCGCACCGCGTCGACGCCGGCACCGGCCCGTCCGACATGCACGACGAACAGCAACAGCATGACGAGAAGCGGGGTCAGCAGAACCATCTCGACCGCGGCGCTCCCTCGATCCTCGATCATCTCTCCGTCTCCAAAGTGGTTCGTTCGATGGGTTCCACGACGGTTCGCACGACTGTCGACGGGAAGAAGGGCACGAGTCGGGGGACGCGCACCTCCACGCTGAGGGTCACGCGCCCATCGCTCAACCCCACCGTCGGGGTGCGAACGAGCTCGCCCCCGAGGTCGACCACCTGTGCGGTCGCCTCGTACACCCCGGCCACCGCCCCGGGCAGCCCGGGCGTACGAGCGCCCGAGGCCACGGCGGCACCTCGCCCCGCCGCCGCCGAGGCGATGGCCGCCGAGTGGTACACCAAGGCCGCCTGTAACCCCATCATCATCAGGAGCACGACCACGGGCACGACGAGCACCACCTGACTCGAGACCTCACCGCGGTCACGAACGACCCGAATGTCCATACCCGATCAGCCGAGGTCGAGATCGTTGGCCTTGTCGCGCACCTTGCCCGACACGATCACGCCGACCGACAGCGCCAACGCGATGAGGGCCGCGGCCATGACCACGGTCGTCGCACTCACCTCTCCGCGGTCACGATCCTGCTCTCTCGCCGCGGCATACCTGATGCCGTAGTACTCCCAGAGTTGCCGGAAGTGGTTCATTGATGTCTCCATTTCTGTCTGTTGGTTGTGGTGATCACGCGCCGAAGCCGGCGCTGATCATGGTCACGGCCGGATAGCCGAGAAGGAGTAGGAACGCGAGGAAGATCACGACCATCGGAAGGCCCATACGCTCGGTGGCCGAGTTCGCCCGGGCCTCGATGTCAGCGAGATGCCTGGCGCGCATCGACTCCGCCCGCGCCACCAGAGAAGCCGTCACGTGCGCACCTTGCTCGCCACCGAGACGAATGGACGCCGCCAACTCGGGCAACTCGTCGACACCGATGCGCGCTCCGAGCACCGAAAGTTCGTCCCAGGGCGAGCGCCGGGTGGCGCGCGCGACATCGAGGGCGCGTTGGATCGACTCGAACGACGGCCCGCTACCGACGCGGGCCCCGGCCGCGAGTGCGGTCTCGAGGCCCGCACCACCCGACAACAGAACGGACACGAGATCGAGATACGCCGACAAGGCCAGACGGAAATCGCGACGGGCCGCCTCGGCCCGTGCGCGCAAACGGCGGACCGGCAGTCGGAAGCCCAACATCGCCAACGCGATCGACGCCCAAAGAACCACCAGCAACGGCGGTGGTGTGCCAACTCCCGCTCCGACGACGAATACGACGATCGGTGCCATCGACCCCGCCACCGATCCCAACAATCGCTCGACGGCCACCGACCGAAGGTCGCGTCGACCGGCCTCGAGATCGGTCGGCGCCACCGCGAAGCGCCGCACGGTGAACGTGATCGCGGATTCACGATGAACGCGCCACGACCACAACATCATGCACAGTCCCAGTCCGACACCGAAACCACACAGTGCGATCACGAGCCCACCACCCGCTCATGGGCGACGAACCGACTGACCGTCTCGAACCGCCCCATACGCGTCAACATGAGCAACGCCGACGCGAACATCGCGATCACCAAAGTGAGCACCAGGAGCCCCTCGGGAGTCGAGTAGGCGCGCAGGTACTCGCGCTGGAGGATCAACAGTCCGACCACGAAGACCGAGATCACCGTGGCGATTATCCGCACTCCGCTGCGCAACCTGGCGCGCGCCACCCATACCCGTGTTCGCATCCGAGCGTCGTCGCGACAGCATTCGGCGAGGTGAGACAACAGAGTTGCGAAATCGCGCACGTGGTTCTCGGCTGCCACCACGAGAGCGGCGACCACGAAGTCGGCCAGCGGGTGATTGACCTCGGCGGCGAAGGTTCGCAGAGCTCGTGGAAGCGGAGTGACTCCGAGCCGGGCCGCCAGACGTCGGGCCGCTGGTCGAACGAGAACCGGTGCCGTCACCGCCGTCACCGTGAGCGACTGCTCGAGGCCGCGTGCACCGGAGATGGTGTCTCGGACCTGTTCGGTCCACACCGCGAGAGCCTCGACGAGTGCGGTCTCGTCGACCGTCGATCGTGAGGGCACCCGACGGGTCGGGCGGACGAACACCACGATCCCTCGCACACCGGAAAGCACCATCAGCACACCCGAGCCGAGTGCGAGACCGAACAAGAGACGGATCATCACATTCCCGCCATCGCCTCGCCGTAGCCGTGCGGCGCCAGACGTCGGGCGAGATCAGTGGTCAAGGGGAATTGGGGGACGGCGGTGCCGTCGTCCGTCGGCGCGAAGATCTCGTTCGACACGATGCGGGGTCCGTCGGCGTCGACCACTTCGCGAATACCGGCCACTCGTCGTCGGCCGCGCTTGACCTCGACGTGAACAACGAGATGGACCGCGTTGGCGATGACCGAGTTCACCACCTCGATCGGCAACCCGGTGTCGGCCATGCTCACGTAGGCCGCCAGTTTGGCGAAGGCCGATCGGGTGCTGTCGGCGTGCAACGTGCACATCGAGCCGTTGTTGCCCTGACTCATGGCCAACAACATCGGAAAAGCCTCCGCGCCACGCACCTCGCCCACCACGACGCGATCAGGATCCATACGCAGCGCCATTCGGGTGAGGTCCGCAAGGTCTATCGCACCGTGGCCCTCGACGTTGGGGGCTCTGGTCTGCAGTGCGTCGAAGTCGGGATGCAAGCGAGCGAATCGATCGATACCCAACTCGTAGGCGTCCTCGATCGTGACGATTCGCTCGGCTGCCGGAATCTCGTTGAGTAGGGCCCGCAGGAGCGTCGTCTTCCCCGATCCCGTTCCGCCCACCACCACGATGTTGCGACGGGCCAGGACCGCCGCACGAAGGAACCGAAAGACGTCGACGGTCATGGCACCACCGCGCACAAGCTGTTCGAGCGACGAGAGCGAGAACTGGTGCTTGCGGATGACGAGTGACGGATGGGCCGACACTTCCATGACCGCAAAGAGGCGACTGCCGTCGTCGAGACACAGGTTCAGTTCGGCGGTGCTGGCATCGAATCGTCGTTCGCCGTGGCGGCTGCGACTGGCAAGGGTGCGGACGAGCCCGATCAAGTCGGCATCTGAGTTGGCCATCGGTTCGACGGCGTCTCGCCGACCGTCGCGATACTTCACCCAGGCCGGTCCGGTCCCCCGCACATGGATGTCGGTGATTTCCGGATCATCGAGTAGGCGTTGCAACGGTCCGCAACCGAGCACGTTGTCGATCACCCGTTTCGTGAGGATCGATTCGTCGTCGAACGTCGGTGGCGTCGCCGTACCGAGCATCGCCACCGTGGTCTTCTCGTCGAAGAACGCCCGGGCGACGCCCCGGACGAGTTCTTCCTCGTCGGCCAGGTTCGACAACCGACCGTCGCCTCGCCGTTCGTGTCGGTGATCGACGAGGGCGGTGGTCACGCGAGCCAATAGTTCGTCGTGCAACGAGTCCACGTCACTCACTCACTTTCATCAAACGGATCTCGTCGCGACCGAGGAGCGTCGGGGCGTCGCTGACGTCGACCTTGAGAGTGACGACGCGGGTACCGTCGAGCGGATCGGGTGCGGAGATGTCCCACACCTCGAGCGTGGGCGTCTCGGCGACCGCGGTGACGCTTCCATCGGGGTTCCTCGAGGTCGTCAGTAGGCGCACCGTGTCACCGGACGCGAGTTCGCCCGGAGCCTCACCGGGGGCGACCGTCAGTCCCACCAGACCCTCGGTGGCCGACAACCGTCCGGCCGCCGAGAGTTGCGCGGCGGTGAGAGGCGTGTCGGCCTCGACGTCGACCACCACCCGCATACCCACCACCGAGTTGGTCGCCGACACCGGCAAGAGTTCGATGTCGTCGGAACTGGTGAGAGTCACGGTGGCCAGGTCGGACTGGTCGATGAGGTGACCGCGTCGAAGGTCGTGTCGCGCCACCAGCACGCGCGTGCCGGCCACCGCCGAACGCCCCCACACCATCGCTCCGGTGACGCAGAGGGCGATGACGAGCGCACCCACCGCCACTTCCGGCGTGCGAACCGTCGACCGACGACCGGTGGTCGGCAACGGATTGACGATCGCTTGATTCATGGGACCTCCCGGTCGAAGTTGTGCAGGCGGGTGTGCCGTTCAGCGTGAACGATGGAGCCTTGAGGTTGAATAGGTCGCCAGTCCCACCACGAGATCCGTCGGTAGATTGACCGCGTGACGAGCGAATCCGTTCCCACGCGTCGACGGGCGCCGAGCGTGTTGCCGCAGTCGAACGACGACTGCTGGTGCGGATCGGGTCGTCGCTACAAGCGCTGCCATAAGGGTCTGGAAGGCCGGATCGAGCCCGGTGTCGTGTCACCCATGCGCGCGGTGCCCGACCACATCGTGAAACCGAGTTATGCCGACACCGGTGACGTGGTGCGATGGAACGAGTCAGCGGTCAAGTCGCCCGAGATCATCGAACGAATGCGCCACGCCGGTCGGATGGCCGCCGACATTCTCAGGCTGGCGGGCCAGCAGGTGCGGGCCGGTATGACCACCGACGACATTGACGTCTTCGTGCACGACCTCACCATCGAACGCGGCGCGTACCCCAGTCCACTGAACTATCACCGCTATCCCAAGAGCGTGTGCACCAGTCTCAACGAAGTGATCTGCCACGGGATCCCCGACAGCACGGTCATCGAGGACGGTGACATCATCAACCTCGACGTCACCTGTTTCGTCGACGGGGTGCACGGCGACACCAACGCCACCTTCATGATCGGTGACGTGAGTGCCGAGGACCGACGACTGGTACGAGTGACCGAGGAGTGCATGTGGCGTGGCATCGAGGCGGTGGTGCCGGGACGTCCGCTCAGCGACATCGGAAAAGCAATCGAGGACCACGCCAAGACGCATCGCATGGGCGTGGTGCGGGCCTTCATCGGCCACGGCATCGGTGAGCAGTTCCACACCGACGTTCAGGTTTTGCACTACTACGACCCACGCAACAACACGATCATGAAGCCGGGCATGGTGTTCACGATCGAGCCCATGATCACCCTCGGCACGTGGCAGTTCCACATGTGGGACGACGACTGGACCGCAGTCACCGCCGACGGAAAGCGCACCGCTCAATTCGAGCACATGGTTCTGGTGACGGACACTGGAGTCGAGGTGCTCACGGCCGGGCCGGGCGCCGTGTCGCCGGGGAAGTAGCGTTTCCCTCGTGACTGAGCGTTTCGTCTCGTTCGACCGACGTCAGTGGGCCGAGTTGCGCGCGGCGACGCCCATGACCTTGCGCGAAACCGACCTCGAAGACCTCCGTGGCATCAACGAGCGCATTGATCTCGACGAGGTGGCCGCGGTGTACCTGCCACTGACCCGACTCTTGAATCTCTACGTGTCGGCCACGCAGAACCTGCACAAGGTGAGCGCCACCTTCCTTGGCACCCTCGCGCCCAAGATGCCCTACGTCATCGGCGTGGCTGGCAGCGTCGCGGTCGGAAAGAGCACCTTTGCCCGCATCCTGCAGGCGCTCCTGGCCCGCTGGCCCGATCACCCCAAAGTCGACCTCATCACCACCGACGGCTTCCTACATCCCAACGCGGTCCTCGAGGAACGCGGCATCATGAATCGCAAGGGGTTCCCCGAGAGTTACGACACCCGAAACCTCCTTCGCTTCCTGCGCGAACTCAAGAGCGGGCGCGCCGAAGTGCAGGCGCCCGTCTACAGCCACGTCGTGTACGACATCGTCGAGGGCGAGTGTGTCACGGTGCAGCAACCCGACATCTTGATTCTCGAGGGCCTGAACGTGCTCCAGGTCGGCGCGCCCGGCAGCGACGCCGCCGAATTCGTGAGCGACTACTTCGACTTCTCGATCTACATCGACGCTGACGAGACCGACATTGAAAAGTGGTATGTCGATCGGTTCCTGAGCCTGTGCGACTCGGTGTTCCAAAACCCCGACAGCTTCTTCCGGCACTTCGCCCATCTCTCGCGTGACGAGGCCATCGCCACTGCCCGGGGCATCTGGGGCGGCATCAACGGGCTGAACCTACGCGAGAACATCGAACCCACCCGCGAACGGGCTTCGCTCGTGTTGCGCAAGGGCGCCGACCACCGGGTCAGCGACGTGCGACTTCGGAAACTCTGACAAACTCTCCCCATGGCCAAGAAGAAGTCCCGGAAGCGCAAACAGCAGAGACGCTCGCGACTACCACTCTTGGTCGTCGTCGCCGTCGTCGCGGCTGGCGCCGTTTACTACTGGTGGGGTGACGAGGACCCGACGACCGAGACCGTGGTGCCCATCGAAACCACGACGGCCCCGGACGGGACCGACTCGACCCCGACGCCCGACACCTCCGCCATCGTCTCCTCGGTGGCTCCACCGATCACGGTGCACAGCGACACCCTCGGAGACGTCGAATTCGACCAATTGCTCGATGACTGGACGGTGGTCGAGGCCCCCGTACCCCCCGCCCACTCGGCTCCGATCGAACCGGACTGGGTCGTCGGCAACCGTATCGACGTCAGTCTCCCCGACGGCCTCTACTGGGGATATCTCCAGGGGGTGTTCGACGAGGACGCACGGGGCTTCAACTTCGACGTCACCCAGGTGCACTTCGGCATCGACGCCTGTCGCGAGGTCTTCGGCGACGGCGAGGAGGTGTGCTGGGACAACTACGGGATCACTCGAGTGGCCGGAGGCGACCAGCTCTACCCCGCGTACCTCGACGACCTGCTGTACACCGCGGTGGTTCTCTACCCAATCGGCGACGGAAGCCTGCGCGACGCCTTCGTTGCTCCAGCCCGCTTGTGGGAGATCGTCCAGACCGGCGAGGAGATCGCCGACTCTCCGATCCGAAGTTGGTATCTGCTCACGATCATCGACGGCAAGGTGATCGCCGCCGAGGGTATTTACACCCCGTGATCAGCACATTCACCACCACCGCACACTTCATCCGGAAAGGTTCGTTCAACCATTCATGAACGTCATCATCATCGCACTCCTCGTCGTGGCCATCGCCCTGATGGCCGTCAACCTGCGCAAGCCGACCGCGCCTGCGTCGTCGGCGGCCGGAGAATCACTGTCGAGAGCCGACATCGAGTCCGCTCTCGCCTCGGCGCAGGCCGACGCCCTCACGCGGATGATGGATCAAATGCGTCATGAACGCGAGGCCATCGCTGACGAAGCACGCAAGGCCCAAAATGATCTCCTCGCTCTGGCCACCGAGAACATCGTGAAGCAGGGCATCGACCAGTTCGGAACCAAGGCCGAGTCCATCGACAAGGGATTGCGCACCGTCGCCGATCAAGTCACCGCCCGGATGCAGGAAATCGACCGGGCGATCGACGAACTTCGCGAGAGCAACTCGCGCCAGTACGGCACCGTCGAACAGGCGGTTGCGACATTGTCGAAGCGCACCGACAACCTCCGCGAGGTCCTCTCGAATTCCCAGGCCCGCGGACAGTGGGGCGAGCGTCTCGCCGAAGACATGTTGCGCGCCGCCGGCTTCCACGAAGGCATCAACTACCAAAAGCAGTCCACCATCGACAGCGGCGGGCGACCCGACTACCGGTTCGACATTCCGCCGAATCGGGTCCTCTACATGGACGTGAAGTTCCCCCTCGACAAGTACTCCGAGTTCGTCACGACCAAGGACGATGCGGTCCGTTCGGCCGCGCAGAAGTCGTTCATCGCCGCCGTGAAGGGTCACATCGACGCCCTCGCCAAGCGTGACTACGTCAACAACTCTTCGGACAACACCCTCGACTACGTGTTGATGTTCGTGCCGAACGAGAGCATCAGCGGGTTCGTCCATGAGTCCGATCCGACCCTGATCGACTACGCCCTTGATCGCAAGGTCGTGCTGTGCTCGCCGCTCACCCTGTACGCGTTCTTGGTTGTCATTCGGCAGGCCGCCGACAGTTTCCACACCGAGAAGACGGCGGCCGAGATCATGCAGCTGGTCAACCTGTTCCAGCGACAGTGGAAGGAGTACACCGAGGCCGTCGACAAAGTCGAGAAGGTCTTCGAAAACCTCCAGGATCAACTGAAGAGCATCAACACCGACGGCACCCGATTCAAGAAGCTCAACGCCCAGATCAAGAAGATCGAGAAGTTGCGCACCAAGCAGGGAATTCCCGAATTGACAACCGGAGCCGACGAGGATCCGATCGACGACTCCGACGGGGAGTGATCAACCTTCGGTGAGGTTGCCGCGGCGAACCGCCTCGGCGATCATCTCACGGGTGTGCTGCCACAATCGGTCAGATCCTTCGCCGATGGGTGACAGGCGCTTCACGGCCTGGGGCTCGCTGATCCCGTGCTCGCGCCAAGTCGACATCTCGCCCACCATGTGATTGAGCATCGCCGGCTGCATGCGGTCGACGGCGTTGGCAAAGCGGCTCTCGGCCGTCTCCATGGCCTCGTACTCCTCCCAAAGAGCGCGCAGTCGAGCGTGTTGGTCGGCGGGTAGCAGACCGAACAGACGGTCCGCCGCGCGTTGCTCGCGCTCGTCCTTGTCGGAGTTCGCCGTGGTGTCGTACGCAAAGGTGTCACCGGCGTCGATCTCGACGATGTCGTGAATCAAACACAACTGCAACACGTGCAGAAGATCGACGTCCTCGTTTGCGTACTCGGCCAACACGAACGCGAACATGGCCAGGTGCCACGAGTGTTCGGCCGTGTTCTCACGACGAGATCGATCGGTGATGAGGGTCTGACGGTTCACAGACTTCAGCCGGTCGATCTCCATCAGGAAGTCGAGTTGTTGCTGCAGGCGGTCGGTCACGACACCACCAACGATGCCAACGCCCAGACCGAGGCGACCAGGCCGAGGCCGGCCATGAACGCGCTGCGGCTCACGGGGGCCCGGGACAGGTCGCCTTCCTTGGCCCGTTCCGGGGGCTTGATGATGGCCAGCGTGTTGCCGGCGAAGAGAGCCCCGCCCAGCGCCAAGACGAGCCACTTCAACAAGTCGTCGCCGAGAAACATGCTTCCATTGTGCCAGCCGCCGCAGAGTTGGTAAGACTGCGGGCATGGGATTCCACCACGTTGCCATCGCGATTCGCGACACCACGGCCAATTACGACTTCTACACCAACGTGATGGGATTCGAATTGGTCAAAACCGTGACGGCGCCGACACCGGAGGGCGGTTTCTCGAAGCACTTCTTCTACTCCACTGGCACCAGTCCCTCGGGTGAGCAGGGCATGATCGCGTTCTGGGAGATACACGTCGACAGCCTCGACGGCTACGAGACCAACCTCAACAAGGGTGCGGGGCTCCCGTGGTGGGCGAATCACCTCGCATTCGATGCCCCAACGATGGCCGACCTCGAACGCCACCGTGAGCGTTGGCGCAGTCACGGACACTCGGTGCTCGAAGTCGACCACGAATTCTGTCGATCGATCTACATCCGGGACCCCGAGGGCAACACCGTCGAGTTCTGCCACAACACCCGGGACTTCACGGCCGAGGAAAAGGCCCACGCCATGGAATTACTCATGGATCCCAACCCCCCGATGGAGAAGCAGTTCGGCGCGTGGTTGTGGCAGCCCGAGGGCGAACCGCTGGTCATCCCCGCCGGCTGAGCCTCAGTCGTTGCTCTGGTAGGCGATGTCGCGCTCGCGCGCGGCGTTCACGAAACGGGTCGTCTCGGCCATGAACACCAACTTCACGGTGCCGGTCGGGCCCGAGCGGTGTTTCGACAGGATCACCTCGGCGATGCCTTTTTCGGTGTTCTCGGCCGATTCACCCTTTTCGCCGCGGTACATCTCGGGACGGTGCAGGAACATCACGATGTCGGCGTCCTGTTCGAGTGATCCGCTCTCACGCAGGTCGCTCAATTGCGGACGCTTGTCCTGCCGTGTTTCGAGCTGACGGCTCAACTGGCTCAAGGCCACCACCGGTACTTCCATTTCGCGCGCCAGGATTTTGAGGTTTCGGCTGATCTCGCTGACCTCGAGTTGGCGGTTCTCGGCGCCATGACCGCTCATGAGCTGCAGGTAGTCGATGACGATCAATCCGAGGCCGCCGTACTTTGCCTTTAGACGACGTGCCTTGGCGCGAATCTCCATCACGGTCACCCGCGGATTGTCGTCGAGGAAGATCAACTGTTGATCGAGGCGACCGATCGCGTTGTTGATCATCGTCCATTCCGACACCGAGAGATTGCCGGTGCGCAACTTGCTCGACTCCACGCCGGCCTCACTCGACAGGATTCGCATGGTGAGTTCGCTGTGGCTCATCTCGAGCGAGAAGATCAGCACCGGCAAGCCGGACTTCTGAGCCACATTGGTGGCGACGTTGAGGGCGAAGGCCGTCTTTCCCATTGCCGGTCGGGCGCCCACGATCACGAGCGACGACTTCTGCAACCCGAGAATCTTGGCGTCGAGGTCGGTGAACCCGGTCGGCATTCCGGTGAGTTGCACCTTGCTCTCGAATCGTTTCTCCAGTTCGTCGGACGCCTCCTCGAGCAACTCGCGCAAGGGCTTGGTGGAGTCCACCACGCGTTGTTCGGCCACGGCGAAGACCCGGGA
Organism: Acidimicrobiia bacterium; assembly: GCA_046091365.1. Classification (GTDB taxonomy): domain Bacteria; phylum Actinomycetota; class Acidimicrobiia; order Acidimicrobiales; family Ilumatobacteraceae; genus Casp-actino8. Next base: position 13,641 of record JBJTBM010000039.1, read on the forward strand.
CTCCACCTCGTCGAGAGCCTTGGTGACGTCGTCGGGTTCGGTGTAGGCGATCTCGGCGATCTCACTGGCGACACCGATCAACCGCCGCAGCGACGCGGTGTCGAGGACGATCTTGGCGTAGCGACCCACGTTGCCGATGACCGGTGTCGAGTTCTGCAACTGCAGCAAGAAGTCGAGTCCGCCGATCTCGTCGAGCAAACCGACGCGCCTCAGCTCGTCGGCGACCGTCACCGGGTCGATGGGCTCACCGATGGTGAGCAGTGACCTCATCGCGTCGAAGACGTGCTGGTGCGCCGGCTTGTAGAAGTGCTCCACGCCGACACCCGATTCGGCCGCGGTGTTCACGGCGTCGCGGGACAACAACATGGCACCGAGCAACGACTCTTCCGCGTTGAGGTTGTGCGGGGGTACGCGCGTGGCCATGAGTCACCACCCTGCCAGACACGGGCTGTGCACCACTAGAGGGACAACCCTGTGAATTGCCTGTGGACAAGTCCGGGCTCGACACCCGGTGACGTCACTTGGCGACGACGTTGACGTTGATCGCGAACTGCACGTCGTGGTGCAGACGCACCGTGACGCTGTGCTCACCCAGCGTCTTGATGTGATCGGACACGCTGATCTTCTTGCGGTCGATCTCGATGCCGGTCTGCGACGTCACGGCCGCGGCCACATCGGCGGCGGTCACCGAACCGTACAAGCGGCCCTCGGCGCCGGACTTCACCTTGATGTCGATGGTCTTGGCCACCAGCGACGAGGCGATGATCTGGGCGGCCTCGCGGTCGGCAGCATCGCGCAGGTCGCGACGACGACGCATGGCGGCGGCTTGGGCGACGGCGCCGTCGGATGCCGAGATGGCCAAGCCGCGGGGCAACAGGAAGTTGCGTCCGTGACCGTCGGCCACGTCGACGATGTCGCCGCGCTTGCCGAGGCCGGAGATATCGGAGCGGAGTATCACCTTCATGGTCAGGCCTCCTCGGACTCAGCGGTCGATTCGTTGCCCGCCTCGATCGACGTCTCCTCGAGATCGTCGATAGCGGCTTCGCTCACCTGGTCCTGCATTTCCTCCACGCGCGGACCGCGCGGACCGCGCGGGCCACCGCGACCGACCGAGGCCACCCGCTTGGTGTAGGGCAGCAGAGCCATCTCGCGGGCGTTCTTGATCGCGTTGGCGACCTCTCGCTGTTGTTGCACCGTGTTGCCATTCAGTCGCTGGCCACGGATCTTGCTGCGATCGGACATGAAACGCTGCAGCAGGTTGATGTCCTTGTAATCGATGTAGTCGATCTTCTCGGCCGACAAGACGTTGGCCTTTTTCTTGAACTTACGACCGTTGTCCTTGGGGGCGCGGCCGCGGGCGGGCTTCTTGGAGTCTTTGCTCATTGCGATGTTCCTCTGTGTGAATGGTGTGGTCAGAAGGGTTCTTCGTCGCCGAAGTACTCGGGTTCGGACGGGCCGGAATTGCCGCGGCTGCGGGGTGCGCCCTCGCTGTTGCCGCGACCGGGTGTGCGCTCGACGGTGGCGGTGGCCCAACGCAGGGTCGGTCCGATCTCGTCGGCCACGATGTCGACCGCGGTGCGCTTGGCGCCCTCACGGTCGGTGTACTCACGGATGTCGAGGCGCCCGGTGACGAGCACACGGGTGCCCTTGTTGAGCGAGGCCGCGATGTTCTCGGCGAGCTGGTCCCAGGCCACGACGTTCATGTACGACGTCTGCTCCTGCCATTCGCCGTTCACCTGGTAGCGACGGTTGACCGCGATGCCCACGTTGACGGTCGCCTTGCCCGACTGGGTGTACCGCAGTTCGGGATCGCGAGTCACATTGCCCACGACGGTGATGCTGTTGGAAGCCATGTCTTCTCCTGGTTCTTGATGTATCTGGTGGTTGATGAGGTCCGTAGACGAGGCTCAGGCCGCAACGAGGCCCCGACGTGCCGCTTCGGCATCGGGGAGACGGAGCAACTTGTGGCGAAGGACGTCGTCGGCGATCCGCAAGGAACGATCGAGTTCGTCGAGGGCACCGCCGGGGGCGGTGAGATTGAACACGACGTAGAAGCCGTCTTCCTTCTTGTTGATCGGGTAGGCGAGGCGACGCTTGCCCCACCAGTCGGCCTTGCCGTGGACCGATCCACCAGCGGCCGCGACACCCGAAGTGACGGTGGCGACCCACTGCTGAGCGACGGGCTCTTCGAGTGAACCGTCGATGATGATCATCAATTCATAGGCACGCATGTGGCGTGTGACTCCCTTCGGACGCAGATTCGCGGTTGCGAACCCGAGGCCCCGTGAGGGGCAGGGTGGATATGGACAGCGGGAGTGTATCGGGGGAACGGTGGAACCTCACGGGGAGGACTGTGCCAAGGGGGTGGGGCGAAGTTGTCGGTCAGGGCCGCGTGAGGCGCACGAAAGCGGCCGCCAGCAGGCCCGCTCCCCACGAGACCGCACCCTCACGGGTGGACACCGAGCCGCCGACGCGCAATACCCCGGCAACCGGCACCTCGCGGACGCCCTGGTACACGAGCGCGGGACCACCGCCTTGCAGACCCCACCACACCGAGATGATCCCGATCACGGCGGCCACCACGCAAATGGGCACAGCCAAGGTTTCCCGGGGCATGCGCGAGGCCAGAACCAAAGAGAACACCGCACTCAACAACAGCAGCACCCCGACCGCCGACAGTGCGAGGAACACGTGCTGCAACACTCCGGCGACTCCCAGGCCACCGGAGTCGCCGCAGTCGACGATCGCCCGCATCGGGGTGCCGGGCGCGTCGTACGGCGCCACCTGCAACAACTGACACGGCGTGCCCTCGGATGTCTGCGGCAAACCGTCGATGAACTTCACGGTGAACGCCTCGGACATCGACCCGAGGATCAACAACGCCACGCAACCGAGTAGCACCATCACCACACCGGTGAAGGCATCGCGCTGCAGACGTCGGCTGGCCTCGTGTGGCAACCAGTTGTTGCCGCGCAACGAGCGACGCTTGGTGCCTCCGAGGCGCGCCACGCTCTAACCGACCCTGCGATTCGAGCGCTGACCGCCGATCGGCAACACGCGCACGAGGTGATGCCAGCGGCATTCGCAGCATGCCTCGACCACGTAGGCGGTGTACTCCTCGGCACGACGGTGGAACACGACCAACTCGTTGTTGTCGGCCACCACCTTGCCGTGCGACGGCAGACGCGCACCGAAGACATAGGTGACGAGCACCAGATTGGCCTTCACGCAGATCGGGCACTTGGTCTCGGTCGACTTGCCCACACCACGGGCGGCCCGCATGAGCTCGGGATGGGCGTCGCACACGTCCTCGCGCCCCAGGCGACCCCGGTGGTACTCGTTGATCAGGTGTCGACGAGCCATGCGGTGGTCGACGAGACCGGAACGAAAGGACGCCACGCCGCGGAACGAACCGTTTCCGAAAGTTCCGCGCGTCGAAGCCATCGGTCGCAGGTTAGTCCGTCACCGCTTATGTTCGGAGCGGTTCGCCGCCCACCACTCGTCGAGTCGCCGACGGATCTCGTCGTCGCCCACGAGACCCTCGTCGAGACGGATCTCGAGCAGATGCTTCAAGGCCCGACCCACCATCGGCCCGGCCGGCACCCCGAGGTGTTCCATCACCGCGACACCGTCCATCTCGGGGCGGATCGCCGCCAATTCCTCGCGGGCGGCGAGTTCGGCAATGCGCTCCTCGAGTTCGTCCATCCGCCGCGCGAGTCGCGCCGCTTTGCGCTCGTTGCGCGTGGTGCAATCGCACCGCGTGAGCACGTTCAACTCGGCCAACAAGGGGCCGGCGTCGTTGACGTAGCGACGAACTGCTGAATCGGTCCACCCCATCTCGTAGGTGTGGAAGCGCAAGTGCAGTCGCACCAGCTCCGTCACCGCCTCGTTGTCGTCGTTCGAATAGCGCAGCGCGGTGAGGCGCTTGCGGGTCATCTTGGCGCCCCGAACATCGTGCATGTGGAACGTGGTGCCTTTGCCCTCCTGGAACCCACGGGTCGCCGGCTTACCGATGTCGTGGAACAACGCGGCGAGTCGGGTGAGTCGGAAGTCGAAGTCGGGGTGAGCGTCGGGGCGCACGTTCTCGATGACCGCCAAGGTGTGGGTCAACACGTCCTTGTGACGGTGTATCGGGTCGTTCTCGAGGCGCATCGCGGGCAACTCCGGCAGGAAGTGGTCGGCCAAACCGGTCTCGACGAGAAACCACAACCCGGCGGAGGGCGAGTCGACGACGATCAACTTGTCGAGTTCGTCACGCACGCGCTCCGACGACACGATCGACAGACGGTCGCCCATTCCCTTGACGGCCTCGACCAACTCGGGAACCGGCACCATGCCCAATCGTGCGATGAATCGGGCGGCCCGCATCATGCGCAACGGGTCGTCGCTGAAACTCACCCGAGGATCGAGTGGCGTACGCAACGTGCGGGTCACCAGATCGGCGGCGCCTCCGAACGGGTCGACCAACACCGGATCCGCGCTCGTCACCTCGAGGGCCATGGCGTTGATCGTGAAATCACGTCGCGAGAGATCAGACTCGATGTCGTCGGAGAACTGAACATCGGGCTTGCGCGAATCCTCGTGGTATGCCTCGGCGCGGTGCGTCGTGATCTCGAATACGCGACCGCCTTTGCGCGCCCCGATGGTGCCGAAGCGCTCGCCCTGGGTCCAGACCGCGTCGGCCCAGCCGGAGACGATGCGTTTGATCGCGTCGGGGCGGGCGTCGGTGGTGGCGTCGAAATCGAGCAATTCGAGGGTCTCGCCCGCCAGTAGGTCGCGCACCGTGCCGCCCACCAGGAACAGCCGATGTCCGGCGGACGCGAACAGGCTGCCGATCTCGGCGACCTCGGCCAGCACGGGGGCGAAGCGCTCCGGAATCACGATGTCAGGCTATGGCCCGCGGCGTTCCAGAAGTCGCGAACTTCGGCGACGCGGGAACGTGCCTCGGGCGCTCCTCCCGACGTCGGTGCCTCCGGGAGAGCGCGAACCCCGGCGAGGGACGCCACGGTCGCGGAGGTGCACATTCGCAATGCGTCGAGGTCGTAGCCGCCCTCGAGCATCACGAGGCGCCGGCCGCTCGGAACGAGTGAGAGCAACCTCTCCAACATCGCCGGGTAGTCACCGGCCGACAACCCCATCTGGGTGATCGGGTCGTTGCGGTGCGCGTCGAAACCCGCCGACACGATGAGCCACGTCGGGTCGAACCGCGAGGCGAGCGGAAGCACCAATTCGTCGAAGGCCATCGCGTACACGTCGCCCGTCGTGCCGGGGGGCAACGGGATGTTCATGGTGTGACCGGCTCCCTCACCGGTGCCGATCTCGTCGAACCATCCCGTTCCCGGATAGAGGGGCCACTGGTGCAACGAGACGAACAGCACCCGTGGATCGTCGACGAAAACGTCCTGCGTTCCGTTACCGTGATGGGCGTCGAAATCGACGATGAGCACACGCTCGCCACGCGCGGCGAGCTGTGCGGCGGCCACCGCGACGTTGGAGATCAGGCAGAAGCCCATCGTCTCGGAGCGCGTGGCATGGTGCCCCGGGGGTCGAACCGCGCAAAATGCCGCGTCGCCTAGCCCGGCGTCCAGCTCGTCGATCGCCGTCAGCCCGGCGCCGGCGGCGAGCAGGGCCGCGCGCAACGAGCCCGGCGAGGCCGAGGTGTCGGCGTCGAGGCGGCCTCCCCCGGCACGAACGACCGATTCGATCCGCGACAGATGCTCGGCAGTGTGTGCCCGCAACACCTGCTCGCGGGTGGCCGGACGGGGCTCGACCGGCACCAGGGCGTCGTCCACACCGGCCTCGCGGCATCCGTCGATCACCGCCCCGAGGCGCGCCGGTCGCTCTTGATGGCGCGGACCGTTGAGATGGTCGAGGTAGGCCTCGTGCGTCAGGAACAGCAGCGACATCGGATTCGACGATAACCGTCGCCGCTACCGTCGTGTCCGTGATCGCGGGGAATCGACGTCGGCCGGGGACGCGCGTGCTCGACGACGGTCTGGTTCGGGCCCGTCTTCGTGGCTGGCCCCGCCGATCCGACGTTGCGCATCTCGTGCTCGCGGACCACACCGTCGCACCACGACCGGCGACGGTTCGCGAGTGGTTGACGATGATCGCCACCGAGGGCTTCACCACCGTCAGAACCGGAGCCTTGTCCCCGGACGCCGCACGGGTCTTCGTCGATCACGGATTCGTCGAGGTGCAACGGCTCGCCTTGTTGCACCTCACACTCGACGTCGACCGCATTCCCGAGCCCCACCACCGGCTGCGTCCCTTGCGCGGAGACCGGGCCTTCGCCACCGCCGAGCGCATCGACGAACGGGCATTCGGCGTCGAGTGGGACATCGACGCAGCCGGAATTCGAGAGGCCTGCGAGGCCACTCCCGCTCACCGCATCCGGCTCGCCCTCACCGCGAACGACGAACCGGCCGGATACATGATCACGGGCCGCAACGGGTCCGCTGGCTTCGTGCAACGACTCGCCGTCGATCCCACCAACGAGGGTCAAGGCGTAGCCACGTCCCTGATCTTCGATGGTTTGCGCTGGTTGCGGCGGCATCGAGTCGACGACGTGCTCATCAACACCCGGCTCGACAACGAACGAGCTCTCGACCTCTACCGACGCCTCGGCTTCGTCGACATGGAGGAGAATCTGAGCGTGCTCGAATTCGCGCCTGACGCCACCGGGGGTCCCGCGTGAGGCGTCTCGCTGTGGTCAGCCTGCTCGGGGCCGTGACGACGACGTTCACGATGTCGACCGTGTTCGCGTTCACAGCGTCTCCGGCGACGGCCGCGACTCCCGATCTCGGAGTTCTGGTCGGCCAGGACGAGTATGTCGCGGGTGTCGAAGGTGCGACGCTCCACCTCACCGTGTCGGCCCGCGATCTGCCGACCGATTCCGCGATCGCAGTCACGTCGTATCGACCGGTGCGCACCCGGGTCGCCTTTCGCGAGGTGACAGCCGGTGACCTGCCGGGAGTGGTCGACACCGTGCTCATCGGCGCCAGCGACGTGCCCCGCGACGATGCCGGCTATCTCGCCATCGAGGTTCCCGTCGAAATCGGCTCACGCACATCGTCGGCCCTGCAAATGTCGGCCGCCGGTATCTACCCGGTCTCGATCGGGATTGTCGTCGACAAGTTGGTCGTCGATCAGATCGTCACCTTCGTCGAGCGACTACCGAGCGACGTTTCGTCACCGGGTGGTCACGAACCCCTGCAGGTCGCCCTCCTCACCGGATTCAGCGGTCCCGTCACCTTGCAACCGGACTTCTCGACCGACGTCGACGCTGCCGCCCTCGACGCCACCGTCACGATGGTCACCGCCCTCGAGGATCTCGACATGGTGCCGGTGTCGATACTGGCCCGACCGGAATGGATCGATGCACTTGCCCGCCTCGGCGACGAGGGAACGAGTGTGTTGGCGCGCATCGACGCGCTGCAGTCGGTGCAGTTGTTCTCGTCCACCTACGTCGACGTGTCCGCTGACGACCTGGTGTCCGAAGGGCTGTCCGATGTGATGCTCACACAGTTGCGCCGTGGTGAGGACACCTTGGCTTCCCACCTTCCCACACTGTCCACACGGCGCGACACCTTTCTCGCGACGACCGGGCTTTCCGCAGAGTCCTCGGCGCTGATACGAGACCTCGGTTTCCGTTCGGTCGTTCTCACTTCCGACGCCCAGAACACGACGGCCAAAGGAGCGCTCTTCTTCGCCGACACCACCCGGTTGATCCGGCTGTCGTTCGACGGTGGATCACTCGACGCCGCGGTGGCCGACCCGTATCTGTCGGCGACGCTGACGTTGGGCTCGACCCCGGGAGCCGACGCCTTCCTCGCGTCCGAACGGGTGCTCGCGGAGATCAAGCTGTTGCGTTCCGAGCTCGAATCGGCCGACCAATCACTCAGCGGGCGCGCGGTGTTCCTGGCCACCGCCGACGGCTCGCCTCCGAGTGCGACCCTCGTGGCGGCCTTGATGGACGCCTTGGCCACCGAGCCCGACATCGTCGCGACGACGATCGATGAGGCGCTGGATTCGACCGACGTCGGCCTCGTGAACGGTCGCCCGGTGTCGCTCGACCTGCCTCCCAATGTCGCGACCGACTCGCCTGTTCTGGCGTCGCTCGACCGCCAACTGCGCACGCTCGTCGAATCCTTCGCGCCCATGCTCCCCGACGGCGACGTTCGCGTGGAGATGTGGAGGGCCCTGCTCGAGGTACTGCCCGACCGGTCGCTGTCGACGACCGAACGCGAGGCCTACGTCCGCGCCGTCGAGGACCAGACCCGGGCGATCGCGGCCTCGATCGTGCCCCCGTCGTCCACCACGTTCACGCTGGGGGGGCGCGACAGTTCGATCCGTATCACGTTGCGCAACGACGGCGACTCCGACCTCTCCGTGCAAGTGCGCCTGACGAGCTCGAAACTGCGTTTCCCGTCGCAGAGCGACCCGGTGCTCCTGCCGGCGAACACCACCACCAGCATCGAAGTGTCTGTCGAGGCCCGGTCGAACGGCCGTTTCCCCGTGACTTTGCAACTGTTCACCCCGGACGGAGCCCAGCCGATCGGAGCCCCGGTGACGTTCACGGCGCGCGTCAACGCACTCGCCGGACTCGGCCAACTGGTCACCGGCGTCGCCCTGTTGTTACTGCTCTCCTGGTGGGCGCACCACTTGCGACGCGAGCGCCGTTCGCGGAGCGAGCAGGTCGACCAGACGTCCGCCCGCCACCCGAGCATCGATCGGTCGGGTTCGTGACGACGAACTAACCTGCGACCGTGACCTCCTCCGTCCGTATCATCACCGACAGCGCCTGCGACCTGCCTCAGAATGTGGTCGACGAACTCGGTATCGAGGTGGTTCCGCTTTTCATCCGGTTCGGTGACGACGAGTTGGTCGACCGAGAGCAACTCACCACCGCCCAATTCTGGGCGCGGTGCGCGACCGAAACCGATCTACCCTCGACCGCCGCCCCCTCCCCCGGACGTTTCGAGGAGTCGATCCGGCGACTGGCCACCCAAGGCGCCACCGGTGTGGTGATCATCAACCTCTCGGGGGCCCTGTCGGGCACCCTGCAGAGCGCCGAACTCGCGGCATCACGCCTGTTGGGGGACATCTCCGTGCGCGTCATCGACAGCCGCACCGTGAGCATGGGGCTCGGTGCCATCGTGGTGGCGTGCGCGCGGGCGGCCCGGTCCGGGGCGACCCTCGACGACGTCGAGAACCTGGCCCGCGACCTGTCGGCCCGCTGCAAGGTGTGGGGAGCGCTCGACACCCTCGAGAACCTCAAGAAGGGCGGGCGCATCGGGGGTGCCAAGGCCATGTTGGCCTCGGTTCTGTCGATCAAACCGATCATCGAGGTGCGCGACGGCGTCGTTCAGGAGGGTGGCAAACAGCGCACGCGCGCCAAGGCGGTTGGCTTCGTCGTCGACAAGGTGCGCGAGGCGGTCGAAGGTCGTGGCATCAGCCAATTGAGCGTTCTGCACGCCGCGTGCGACGACGTCGACCAGTTTCTGTCCCAACTCCGAGCGGTGTACGACGGCGAGATCCTCGTGGGCGAGATCGGCGCGGTCGTCGGCGCGCACGCCGGCAAGGGCACCGTCGGCGTCGCTTTCTTCGTGAACTGACGCGCGGGCATTCCCCGAGCCGGAACGACGCGACAACTAGCGTCGAGGCGAGCCATGTCCGATTCGCCGAACAACCCCGCGCCCGGAGCGAATACCGTCATCGCCGGGCGCTATCGGCTCGACAAGCACCGAGCGCACGGTGGCATGGCCGACGTCTGGATGGCCACCGACCTCTCACTCAACCGCACCGTGGCGGTGAAATTGCTGAAGCCGCACCTCGCCACCGAAGGCACCGTCGCCGAGCGGTTCCGCCGCGAGGCCCTGGTGGCGGCGGGCTTGAACGATCCGAACGTGGTGACGGTTCACGACGCGGTGGAGGACAACGGTCGCCAAGCGGTCATCATGGAGTACGTCGACGGTAAATCGTTGCGCGAAACCCTCGACAAACAAGGCACCCTCAGTTTGCGCCTCACCGTGCACATCGGACTCGGCGTCTGCGCCGCGCTGGAGGCCGCACACCGTGCCGGCATCATCCACCGCGACGTGAAGCCGGGCAACATCCTGATCACCGAGAACGGTCGGGTGATGCTGACCGACTTCGGTATCGCCAAGGCACTGAGTGGTGACCAGGACCTCACGAACGAAAACATCATGATGGGGACGGCCAAGTACCTGTCACCCGAACAGGTGGAGGGTGAAGAGCTCGGACCCGCCGCCGACATTTATTCGCTCGGTCTCGTGTTGTACGAGTGCCTCACCGGGCGAGTGCCGTTCATGGGTGCGAGCGACACCGAAACCGCCTTGGCCCGACTGAAGAAGGATCCCCCGCCCCTGCAGACGTTGAAGCCCGATCTCGATCCGGCCGTGCTCGACGTGATCCACCGCATGCTCGCCCGCCGCCCGGCGGATCGCATCCGCTCGGGCGCCGAGGGCAGTCGCGCGTTCAAGGCGGCCAGCGGCAACACCACCCCACCGGCACCGACGCGGGTCAAGGATCCCACGCCGAACGTGGTGATCCGCTCGAAAACCGGCACCACTCCGGCGGCCGGTACTCCGCGGCAACCCGAGCCCCCGGTGCGTCGATCGAGGGTGAATCCGATGTCACGGGTGCCCCTCGTGGGTCTGGGCGTCGGGGTGGTGGCCGTGATCGCCGTGATCCTCGCGGTGATGGCCGGAGGCGACTCGTCGACGGATCCCCCGCCCCCCACCAGCACCGCGGTGCCGACCACGGTGTACAACGGCCCCGTGTCGATCGCCGGAGTCCGGGCCTTCGATCCCGAGAGCGACGACAAGACGGAGAACGACGACCAGGCGATGAACGTCACCGACGGTGACCCCGACACCACGTGGTCGACCCTGTGCTACAAGTCGTCGACTTTCGGCGGCAAGTCCGGTGTCGGTTTGATCCTGCAGTTGAACGCCCAGGCGATGGCCCAGATTCAGGTCGACATGAACGTGCCGCAGTGGCAGGCCCGGGTCTACGCATCGAACGTCGCCGGCGAGCAACTCGCTGATTGGGGCACGCCCATCTGGGACGGCTCGAACGAACAGGGTTCCACGGTGACCGCCACGTTCACCGCTCCGGCGCAGTACGCGTTGGTGTACTTCACCGAGGGCGGACGCAGCGGATTCTGCAGCGACGTGAACCCGTACCGGGGAAGCATCAGCGAGATTCGCGTACGGAACGCACCATGAACGACGTCGATGTCGGTCTCGTCGCGCGCGCTCGGGCTGGTGACGAGCGAGCACTCGACGAACTCTTGCGCGCGATCATGCCGCTCGTGCGCAACGTCTGTCGCAAGACCCTGAACAACACCGCTGACGCCGACGATGCGACGCAGGTCGCACTGATCAAAGTGGTACGCGGACTCGGACGTTTCGACAGCAGATCGTCGTTCACCACGTGGGTCTACCGGGTGGCCACCAACGCCGCCCTCGACGAGGGCCGACGACGCCAGAGACGGGGACTGCGCGCCGTGGACACCGAACAGGAATCGGTCGACCCGTCGAGTTCGGTACCCCACGACCGCATCGCCGACGCCGACGAACTGACCCCGCTGTTGCGCCACATCCCCGAGGAGTTCCGGGTGGCCCTGGTGTTACGCGACATCATGGATCTCGATTACGACAGCATCGCCGAGATTTTGGACGTACCCGGGGGGACCGTGCGCTCACGAATCGCCCGCGGTCGCGCCCGACTGGCCGAACTACTCGGGAACCAAATCCCCGCCCCCGAGCGTCACAACCCCGATCAGTGAGACCCGCGACATGACCGACGAACCGACTTTCGAAAACGACGACGAACTCCGCGACCGTATCGACGCGTGGGCCAGCGCCCTCGTCGACGGTGACATCTCGATCGACGACGTTGATACGACCGCGCGCGACGTCGTCGGGGCCCGCGCCGAGGAGTTCCGCCGCGGACGACGGATGTTGCTCGACTCCTTCGACACCACGGTCGACGACTTCGTGGTCACCCGCGCGTCGGCCGTTCGTTCCGCGCGACCGGCCCGCATCGGAATCCGGGTCGTGGCCTTGACTGCGGCCGCCAGTGTGTTCACCCTCATCGGCGTGGCGATCGGTTCCGCGCAGAATGGTTCGGACTCCACTAAGTTCGCCGAGGTCGCCGACGCTGAGGTCACAGACGGCGGGGTCGTGGCGACCGAAGCGCCGCTGGCTGCTCCGGTAATGGAAAGTGTGGCCGCCGAGAAGTCCGCCGACGCAGGGGTCGAAGCACCCGCGGCGCCGATGGTCGCGAGTGCCGACGGGGCGACGTGTGCCGATGGGTCACGACCCGTGATCATCCCCGAGGCCGTCATCGAGGGCGAACGGGTCGAGATTCACTGGTCGGCCGGCGACGGTGTGGTGGTCTACCGCCTCAGCGACTGCTCGGTCGTGTTCGCCATGACTCCCTAGGTCGGTTCATCGCTAGCCTCGCCTACATGGCTGGTAACCCGCTCACCGACCCCAACTGGGCATCCGACTTCACCGACACGATCGTCGACACGGTCGACAAGGTGCGGGATCGAACGACCACGCCGATCGTCATGGCGGCACGCGGGTTGGTCTTCGGCCTACTGACGGCGTTCCTCGGTCTGATGGCGATCGCCCTGCTTCTGATCGCCATCAGTCGCGGGCTCACCAATCTGCTCGAGTGGCCCCTCGACCACGACACGTCGGTCTGGGTCTCGCACCTCACCCTCGGCGCGGTCTTCTGCCTCGTCGGCACGATCTTCATGATTCGTCGACAGAGCAAGGAAGGTGTCTGATGTCGAATCATCATCGCGTCATCATCATCGGATCCGGACCGGCCGGGCTCACCGCGGCGATCTACACCGCTCGTGCGAATCTCGCACCGTTCGTGATCGAGGGCGAGCCGTCGAGCACATCCGATCAGCCCGGTGGCCAGTTGATGCTCACCACCGAGGTCGAGAACTTCCCCGGGTTCCCCGAGGGCGTGATGGGTCCGGAATTGATGATGCGATTCCGCGATCAAGCCGCGAAGTTCGGTGCAACGTTCCTCACAGCCAAGGCCACCAAGGTCGAATTCGGTGAGCGACCTCTCAAGGTGCACGTGCGCGACGAGGTTCACACCGCCGATGCGGTGATCGTGTCGACGGGTGCCCAAAGTCTGATGCTCGGGCTGAACGACGAGGAACGCCTGATCGGTCACGGAATCTCGACGTGCGCGACCTGCGACGGCTTTTTCTTCCGCGGTAAGGAGATCGCAGTGGTGGGCGGGGGCGACTCGGCCATCGAGGAGGCGTCGTTCCTGACCAAGTTCGCCAGCAAGGTCACCTTGATCCACCGACGCGACTCGTTCCGGGCCAGCAAGATCATGCAGGACCGGGCGTTCAATAACCCCAAGATCGAGGTGCGCTGGAACTCCGCCGTGAAACAACTCCTGGGAGACGACCAACTCGAGGGCGTCACCCTCGTCGACACGGTGACCGGTGCCGAGAGCGCACTCGCCGTGTCGGGTCTGTTCATCGCGATCGGCCATCGCCCGAACACCGACGTGTTCAAGGGGATGCTCGACATGGAGGACTCCGGCTACCTCATCACCCGACCCGACAGCACCTACACCAATATTCCGGGTGTCTTCGCGTGTGGCGACGTCAAGGATCACACCTACCGGCAAGCGATCACCGCCGCCGGTTCGGGTTGCATGGCTGCGATCGACGCCGAGCGTTGGCTCGAACACCAGCACTGAGGCGCCCCGGGCTGCCATCGTGCGCCTGACCCCTCGGTTACTATTGACGCATGGCCGCTGGCATCGTCAACCTCACGTCCGGAACCTTCGACGAAACCGTGAATTCGTCCTCCACACCTGTGGTGGTCGACTTCTGGGCCGAGTGGTGCGGTCCGTGCAAGATGATCGCCCCGATCCTCGGTGAGATCGCCACCGAGAAGGCCGGGCAGGTCACCATCGCCAAGCTCAACGTCGACGAACAGCCCGACATCGCGCAGCGCTACGGAATCATGAGCATTCCCACCTTGTTGGTGTTCAACAACGGCGAAATCGTGAAGCGCCTCATCGGCGCCAAGGGCAAGGGTCAGTTGCTGGCCGACCTGGAGGAATTCTTCGTCTGATGGCGTTGGCGCCCGACGACACGGGTGAGGCCGTTCGGCAGTTGCAACGCCGTCTCGGCGCCGCCGGCTTCCTGCCGGAATCCGGGGTTGTTCCCGATGTCTACTGTTCCGCCACGCGCCACGCCGTGGCCGAGTTCCAACGGGATCGCGGCTTGACGGTCACCGGTGTCTGCGACGAGGGAACGTGGACCGCGCTGGTGGAGGCCTGGTGGAACCTGGGCGACCGGCCCTTGATGTTGCGTTCGCCGAATCTGCGCGGGGACGACGTCGAAGAACTGCAACGACTGCTGTCCCGTCTCGGATTCGACGTGGGCCGTATCGACGGCATCTTCGGTGCGTTGGCCGCACGTGCGGTTCGCCATTTTCAAGAAAATGCCGGACTCGACATCGACGGGGTGTGTACCGCCGAAACAGTGGCCGTGCTGCGACGACTGTCGAAGATGACCGGTGACGGCCCGGGCATCGCCGCGGTGAGAGACGCCGAACATGCCAGAACGGGACACCCCCTGGCCGGGCGACGGGTCGCCGTGGGTCGCTTCGGCGGCCACACCGATGTGGCCGACGCGTTGACCGAGGCGTTGCGGGACCACGGGGCCATGTTGCTCGACGCCGGCGACGGCGACCCCGCCCAACAGGGTGCGACGTCGAACCTGTTCGGAGCCGACGTGTATGTGGGAATCGAGGTGAACGACTCCGATCCGGCCCGCGTCGCGTATTACAGCGTGCCCGCTTTCGAGTCCGCCGGGGGACGGGCGTTGGCGCACCTCGTCGAGCGACATCTGCGCGATGTGGTTCCACGTCTGACGGTGCAGGGGATGCGTCTGCCGATTCTTCGCGAGACCAAGATGCCGGCGGTATTGCTGTCATTCGGACCCTCCGCCGCGGGTAGTAGTCGACGTATCGCCGACGCAATTTTTCTCGCGCTCCTCGCCTGGGCTCCCTAGTTATCCACAGGATTATCAACAGACTGTGTCTAACCTCGTGTTCAGGTTGAGGGTTGCATTACCCCAGCGTGTTCACTCGTCGTGGCCCGTTTCGCCCATCATCAAGAGATAAATCCGCTCCAAATCCTCGATGCCGGCGAAGGTAATGATCACCGACCCCTTCTTGTCGAGGCCATTGAGCTTCACGTCCACTTTGGTGCCCAGATAATCGGAGAAGCGCTGCTCGAGTTCGAGAACGGCGGGTTGGCGCAGTCGACTCACCGGTCGACCGCCACCCGTGGTTCGTCCGGGTTGCGGGGAGATGCCCGCGTCCTCGAGGCCACGATCGCGAATGGCATCCTCGACCGCGCGTACCGACCATCCCTCGTCAGCCGCCCGACGGGCAATTTGCTCCTGGTAGGCCCTATCGGGCGAGCCCAGCAAGGCCTTGGCGTGACCCGCTGACAGTTTGCCGTCGGCCAACAGGCCCTGAATGGAAGGTGGAAGGGTGAGCAAGCGCAGCGAGTTCGACACTGAGGCTCGGCTCTTGCCCACCCGCTTGGCCACTGCATCGTGGGTGAGGTTGAAATCGTCGATGAGCTGCTGGAACGCGGAGGCCTCCTCGAGCGGGAGGAGATCCTGGCGGTGCAGGTTCTCGACCAGGGCCTGTTCGACCGAGGACATGTCGTCGGTGGACTTGACCAACGCGGGCACGGTGCTGAGCCCCGCCCGTTGCGCCGCTCGCCAGCGTCGTTCACCCGCGATGATCTGATAACTGCCGTCCGCCAAGGTGCGCACGAGAAGGGGTTGCAGAACCCCGATCGCCCGGATCGATGCGGTGAGCTCCTCAAGAGCCTCCTCATCGAAATGCACTCGGGGTTGATTGGGGTTGGTGCTGAGATCCTCGATGGGAATCTCCACCAATGTCGGTCCTCCCCCACCCGTCGGCGGAGTTGCCCGACCCTCGCCGGTCGGGATCAGGGAGTCGAGACCTCTACCGAGACCTGGGCGTCGCGCCACCGGCCACCTCCTTGGCAACATGTCGATAGGCGATGGCGCCCTTCGACGCGGGGTCGTACACGTTGATGGGCTGGCCATGGGACACTGCTTCCGCGAGTCGGACAGATCGAGGAATCTTGTTCCTGCAAACCTTGTCCCCGTACTTCTTAAGCACATCGCCGTAAACATCACTTGACAACTTTGTCTTCATATCGAACATGGTTCCAACCAGGGTCGAGATCTCCAACTCCGGATTGATGCGGCGGACTCGCTTAATTAGGTCCTCGATACCTGTGAGGGCATCGACATGAAAACCCCCCTCACATTGAACGGGAACCAATACTTCGGTCGCAGCTACAAGCGCGTTTATTG
>JBJTBM010000040.1:0-8600 GCA_046091365.1 Acidimicrobiia bacterium
GGTGAAGGTGCTCATGCGACCATTCTGCCGTCGTCGGTGACGGGGCGCACGTGCGACATTGGTGAACACGCGGTGACGCCGGTCCTAGTCTGTGCCGGTGCACCCCACCGGGTTGATCATCGGTCGGTTCGACCCACCCCATCTCGGGCACTCGTACATGATCGAGTGGGCCCGCGAACGATGCGAGCGCCTGGTGGTGTTCGTCAACACGCGCGAGGGTGAGGCGTTCCCCGGTGAACTGCGCGCGTCGTGGCTGCAGGAACTGCACCCCGAGGTTTCGGTGGTACGAGTCGCGCACGACCTCGACAACGACTGGAACGACGAGGGACTCTGGGCGAAATGGATCGAGTTGATCCGTTCGCGCTGGCCCCACGAGACCGGACCACACGTCGTGGTGTCGTCCGATTTCTACATCGCGGAGCTGGCCGGACGACTGGGCGCCGAGCCACTGGTGTGCGATCCCGAGCGCGCCAACGTCCCGATCAGTGCCACGTCGATCCGCAACGATCCGGCCGGGCACTTGGCGATGGTGGCGCCGACTGTCCGGCGTTGGATCGAGGAGAATTACTTGCCGGGTTGGGGCAACACGCGCAGGTAGGGCTTCACGGTCTTCCAACCGTTCGGGAAGAGCGTCTTGGCCTCGTCGTCGGTGACGGCGGCGCCGATGATGACGTCGTTGCCGTCGGTCCAGTTCACCGGCGTGGCCACCTTGTACTTGGCGGTCAACTGCAGCGAGTCGATGACACGGATCAGTTCGTCGAAGGTGCGGCCCGTCGATGCCGTATAGGTGATGGTCAAGTTCACCTTCTTGTCGGGCCCGATCACGAACACACTGCGCACGGTGAGGGTGTCGTTGGCGTTCGGATGGATCATGTCGTATAGATCGCTCACCTTTCGTTCGGGAGCGCCGATCATCGGGACGTTCACGGGCGTTCCCTGGGTCTCGCCGATGTCGCCTTCCCACTGGTTGTGGCTCTCGACGGAGTCGACCGACAGGCCGATCACTTTCACGTTGCGCTTGTCGAACTCGGGCTTGATCTTGGCGACGTAACCGAGCTCGGTGGTGCACACCGGGGTGAAGTCCTTGGGGTGGCTGAACAGCACGCCCCACGAATCGCCGAGCCACTCGTGGAAGGACACAGTCCCGTGGGTGGTGTCGGCGGTGAAGTCGGGGGCGATGTCACCGAGTCGAATGGCCATTGAAGTGCTCCTTGTGATCGTGGTTCCGTTGAGGCTAGAGCGAATTCCCGACGAAACAACTCAGGTATTACGGGCCTGAAAGAAGTGGGCAACTACCTGCGGAAACACGCCGTGCCGCATTCCCGACGTGGCTAGAACGTGGGGCAGGGATTTGAACAATTTCTTCGGACTGCCCACTCACCCGCTTCTCGTCCACCTCCCGGTGGTGATGGTTCTCCTGGCCGCCGGAAGCGGCGAGGAACTCGAGCACAAGGTCGAACGCTCCCAGACCCTCGAGCATCACGCGCGGTTGGGAGAGACCGCTCGGCTGAAGTCGGTGATTCTCTTCGTCGGGTGATGATGTTGCGCAAATACCGCGCGTCCAACATGGTCAAGCGGGCCGTGGCGATCGCGGTCGGAGTCGTTCTCGGGGGCCCGCCGTGGCCGCGACGTGGTCGATGGTGGCCACCGGCCACAACGGCGCGAAGGCGTCGTGGTGCGAGGTGACCAAGAACTGTCCGACGGACAACGGCGCCGTCGATTCCGACGGCTGAGTTGTCTCACGGGGTGGAGTAGTTTCGCCCCATGACCATCGATCGTTCCGCCGCCGACAAATTGCTCACGACTACGAGATCGGTGCGCAAGCGCCTCGATCTGGATCGGCCGGTCGAACCCGAGGTGATCGCCGAGTGCATCGACGTCGCCATGCAAGCTCCGACCGGTACGAACGCCCAGAACTGGGCCTTCGTGGTGGTGACCGACCCGGCCAAGCGCGCGGCGATCGCCGACGTCTACCGCAAGGGTGGCGAGGTGATGGCCGGATCGGGCTACCCGCCGCCGTTGCCCGAGGGTGACCCGCGCGAGCACGTGATGCCCAAGGTGATGGAGTCCGCCGAGTACCTCGGTTCGATCCTCGATCGGGTTCCGGTGTTCGTGATCGCCTGCGTGAAGGGTCGGGTCGAGAACGTCCCGATGGTGATCGCCCAGGCCAGCACCTACGGATCGATCCTCCCGGCGGCCTGGAGTTTCATGCTCGCGTTGCGGGCCCGGGGACTGGGCACCGCGTGGACCACGATCCACCTCTTCTCCGAGGCCGAGGTCTCGAAGATGTTGGGGATTCCCGACGACTGGACCCAGACGGTTCTGTTCCCGGTGGCGTACTACACCGGCGACGACTTCAAGCCGGCGCACCGGTTGCCCTCGCGCGAGATGACCCATTGGGACTCCTGGGGCAGCCACCGTTGAGCATCCGCATCGAGCCGGCGCTGTTGTCGGACAGCCTCGTCGGTCGCGAGTTCGTGTACCTCGTCACCTCGGCGGGCGCGCGGGCGCACGTGGTGGCCATGCGATGCGACGTCGTGGGTGATCGGGTGACCGTGACGGGTGCCGGCCGATCGGCGAGCGCGAACATTTCGGGTAATTCCCACGTATCGCTGGTGTGGCCACCGTCGGAGATCGTCGTCGAGAATCGCGACTACACCATCATCGCCGATGGATCGGCCACCGTCACCGGCGACGAGATCGAGATCGTGGTGACGAACGCCGTGTTCCACCGTCCGGCTCCGTGATCTCACACGACCCGGTCAGTCCGAGGTGGTGATCACGCCGTTGACGTCGACGATGACGTGTGCCCGCCCGAAGACGTGGAGACAAATCGTTCCGTTCTCCGACACCGGGGCCAGCACCGCGTTCGGGGTGATCTCCCCGGGCACGAAGTTCAGATTCGATGATTCGGGTACGTCGCCGCAGGCGTACACCGTCACGTATCCGCCCGCCGGGTGCGCGGCGAGCCCGATGGCGGTGACGTTCATCGACACCGACACCAGTCGATTCACCGACGACGGAGCCAAGCCGGCCACGGAGATCTCGAGCGGTGCTCCCGATCCATCGAGCGTTCCTATGGCGGTGTTCCCCGCCGTGCCGATGCCGTTGCGCGAGTCGGCGATGCGCCGAGGTGAGAGAGGGGTGTAGCCGAGGCCGGAGAGAAATGCTCCGTTCACGTCGACGATCACGTCGGCGCGTCCGTAGACGAACACGCAGATCGTTCCGGTCGCCGAGAGAGGCGAGATGACCGCGTTGGGTACGTTCTCGCGGGCGACGAAGTTGAGGTTCGAGGTGTTCGGCCTCGTACCGCAGGGGTACACCGTGGCGTAACCACCTTCATCGGGGGCCTCGGAGTTGGTGACGGTCACGTTCAGTGCGACGGCCGAGATTCCCGACGAAGGAATCGGGCCCATTCCGAGAATGGGGATCTCGAGGGGCGCGCCGGTTTCGGTCATGTTTCCGACTTTGGCGCGGGGGATGATCGACCCCCATCCATGTCGGGTGTCGGCGATACGGAACGGGGCGATGGGTCGGAATCCGTTGCCGTCGAGCAGCGCGCCGTTGAGGTCGGCGATGAGATCGACCGGGGCGAAACTGTAGAAGCACACCTCGCCCGTCGACGACAACGAGGCGATGACGGCGTTCGGTGTGGTCTGACCCGCGCGGTAGTTCAGGTTCGAGGCCTCGGGCAGGTTGCCGCAGGGGAACACCGTGACGTAGCCCTCGCCCGTGGCCCCGGTGACCGTGACGTTGAGGCTCACCGCACTGACACCGGTGGCCGGAACACCGTTGCGACCGGTCATCTGGACCCGCAGCACGTAGTTGCCGGCGACCTTGCGCACCGGCACCCCGCCCTGTCCGTTGCGGGTGTCGAAGACGCGCGTGGGGCTCACGGTTCGCAGCGTTCCGGGAGCCACCATGAGCAGTCGGTTCGGAGATCCGCTCCCGGCGTCACGGATGATTCCGGGCACGGCGTCGTTGCGCAGGTACTCGGCGACCTGGGCTGGTGAGGCCGTGGGGTAGGAGGTGAGGATGATCGCCGCCGCACCGGCGGCATGCGGGGACGCCATCGACGTTCCGCTCTTCACATCGGTGTCCGAGTACGAGTCGTAGGCGGCGGCCGTGATGTCCATGCCGGGGGCGAAAAGATCGAGACACGGACCGGAATTGGAGAAGAAGGCCCGCGCGTCGGTGATGTCGGAGGCACCCACGGTGATGGCGGAGGGGGCGCGAGCCGGTGAGTGGTTGCAGGCGTCGCGTTGGAACGGGTCGAGGTCACCGCCATCGTTGCCGGCGGCCACCACCACGACGAATCCGGCGTTCACCAAATTGGTGACGGCGGCGTCGAGAGCATCGCTGGCATTACCACCGAGGCTCATGTTCACCACACCACGTCGTCCGTCCATCGCGTACGAACGGATCCAGTCGAGGCCGGTGATGATCGCACCCACCGAACCCGAGCCGCCACAGTCGAGCACGCGCACCGGAACGATGCGGGCACTGGTGGCCACGCCGTACCCGCTGCCGGCGGCGGTGGAGGCCACATGGGTTCCGTGACCCTGACAGTCGCTGGTGTCGGTCGGGTCGACGGTGGTGGAGGCGTGACGAGCGTAATTGCGTCCGGGCAACACACGACCGACGAAGTCGGAATGGGCATTGAGTCCGGTGTCGACGACGAACACGATGGAGTCTTCGCCGCGGTTGACCGTGGAGAGATCACCGTCGAGGGGCAGGTTCGCCTGGTCGATGCGGTCGACGCCCCACGAGTTGGCGGCCGTGCGCACCCAGTTCTCGGAGCGCGGTACGACGCTGTTGGATGGTGACGAGGTTGCTCCGTACCCGGCCAAGTTCCTGGCCGCCACGGTGAAGGTGTACGACGTCTGGGCGGTGAGCCCGGAGATGGTGCAGGTCAACGGTCCGATGTTCCAAACACAGGTGCGACCGCCGGGAGTGGCGGTGACGAGATACTCGGTGACGGGATAGGAGGTGGTCGCCGGAGCGGTCCAGGTGATCTCGGCTTGGTTCGGTCGTGACGAGATGGCGCGCACATTGGTGGGTGCGGTCGGAGGCGTGGGCGGCGAATACCGCCAGTTGAACGAGATGTTTCCCGAGGCGCTGCGCCAACCGTCGACGGCGATGAGGTAACGCGTGCCACCGTTGGCGGGGAACGACACGGCGCTGGTGAGGCCCGAACGGATGTCGTCGTTCGAGGCCACGGTGGTGAGTGCGTTCAGTGAGCTGCCGGTGTAGACGGCCAAAACGGTGTCGAAGGATGAACCCGAGGTGTCGATGGAGAATTGACCGTTGCCGCTCGGTGTGTATTCGAACCACATGGATTTGGCCGCCGGCGACGTGGCGTGGGCCGGTTCACCGTTCTCCGATGTGGCGTCGATGTTGCGACTGATGATCGTGCCGGAGGTGGTCGTGAGTGCCTTCGGGGTGGTGAAGGCGTCGTTGCGGTAGCCGGGGCGGATCAGCCCCGGGCCCGCTGCACCGGGGGAGGCGTCTATGGCGTTGCTGGCGGCGACGGTGACGGTGTAGGGATCGAAGTTGGTGAGTCCGGTGATAGTGCAGGTGGTGGTCGGCGCGGCGACGGTGCAAGAGCGTCCGCCGGGATTGGCCGTGGCCTCGTACGACAACACGGCCGATCCTCCGTCACTGGCGGGCGCGGTCCACGACACCTCGATGGTTCCGTCGTCGGCGCCGGGCGAGGCGATGACGTTGCGCGGGGCGGTGGGGGCCGTGTTCACGACGGTGGGCGTGAACTCGACGGACACGGACATCGGGCCACGCGCCGAGGAAAAGCTGGTCTGACGGATGAAGTAACGGGTGTCCTTGGTGACCGCGAGATTCGCCGACGACGTGGTGCCACCGAAGTCGGTCCAGCCCACCGGACGCGACAAGGTGGACAGCGACGAGCCGACGAAGACACTGACCACGTTGGAGGTGCCGCTTCCTGCGGTGGAGATGTTCAGCGTTCCGGGTCCGGGGGCGGTGTAGCGGTACCACACCGAACCGGTGCCGGTTCCGGTCGTCGTCGGTGGCTCGCCAAATTCCAAGGTGGCATTCGTGTTGTCCCGGGTTTGGGTCCCGTTGACGTTGGTGAGGTCGTAGGCGGCGCAGAAGTTGTCGCCGACGGGGACGGTGACGGGGCAGGTGCCGGTGAGCGTCCAGTTGAGGGTGATCGAACCGCGGCTCGACGCCCACGAGGCGACACGTATGAAATACGACGAACCGTTCGTGACGTCGAAGTACATGGAGCTCTGCCGAGTGTTGGCCGCGTCGTCGTTGAACGTGATGCGAGCAAGATTGGAGAGTGTCGTGCCGGAGTAGGCCGTGAGCACGGTGTCGAACGAACTGCCGAACGTGTCGACGGTCAGTGACCCGGTCGCGGTGGCGTTGTACTTGAACCAGATCGATGCGCCACCACCCGTTCCGCTGGCGTCGAGTGCGGGTTCATTTGGTTCGAGGGTGGCCACGGAGTTCGAATCCGACAAGGATCCCGATGGAATGTTGATCGGCGTCGCCCCGGAGAAGAAATCGTTCGATGCAGTGACCGCGACCGAATTGGATGAATTGGACGCGGTGCTCTGACCCCAGACATTGGAGGCCCTCACGACGAAGGTGTAGGAACCGGCGGCCAGTCCGACGACGGTGCAGCTCAACGCTCCGCCGGGCCATTGGCACGATGCACCACCGGGGTTCGTCGTCACGGTGTAGCCGTTGACCGGACTGCTACCCACGTTGGACGGCGCGGACCACGAAACGGTGGCCAGGCCCACGCCGCCGACGGCGGTGACCGCGGTCGGGCTGGAGGGCGCCACACCACTGCCGGGACTGACGTACAGGAGCTTGTTCGGTGTTCCGACGAGGTCGGTCGGGATCCCGGTCAACTTGTCCGCGCTGACGGCGTCAAGCACGGCCTGGTTCACCGCGGACGCGGTTTGACCGAGGTTGGTGCCCCAAATGACCGCCGCCGCGCCGGCCACATGGGGCGATGCCATGGAGGTTCCGCTGATGGTGTTGGTCCCGTTGTTCAACGAGGTGGACAGGATGCTCTGACCCGGGGCGAACAGAGCGTCACACGCGCCGTAGTTCGAGAATGACGCGCGGGAATCGGCGTTGGTGCTCGCGCCAACGGTGATCGCGCCGGGTACCCGCGACGGTGAATAGCCACACGCGTCACGCTTCGAGGTTTGGCTGTCGCCACCGTTGTTTCCGGCGGCCACCACCACGATGATGCCGTCGGCGATGGCGCGGTTGATGGCGGCGTCGAGCTGGTTGCTAACGGCGCCTCCGAGGCTGAGGTTCATCACTGCGGGAGTGGTGCCGGTGTGATGAGAGATGGCCCAGTCGATTCCCGAGATGACCGTGAAGTTCGAGCCGCTGCCGACGCAGTTCAACACGCGCACCGGGACGATGGTTGCACCCTTGGCGACGCCGTAGGTGCTGCCGGCCACGGTGCCGGCCACGTGCGTGCCGTGCCCGTTGCAGTCGGTGGTGTCGGTGGCTGTGACGACTCCGCTGGAGTTGGTCGTGAAGTTGCGTCCGATGGCGATACGGCTGCCGAAGTTGGGGTGGTTGATGATGCCGGTGTCCACGACGTACACGTTGACGCCCGCCCCCGACGAGCGATCGACGTAGTGGCCATCGAGAGGCAGCGACAATTGATCGATTCGGTCGAGGCCCCACGGTGGGTTCAACTGGTCGCCCGCTATCGAGATGACGCGATCGGGCTCGACGTCGAGTACCGCGCTGTTCGCGCGAAGGCGTTTCACCTGAAGATCGCTGAGCGTCGCGGCATATCCGGGGAAGGCGTAGGTGTAGGTGGCCGTGATGCCGTTCCCGAGGATCGCCAGCACTGACGACTTGGCGGCCAAACTGGATCCGGTGCGCAGGCGCACGATGTAACGACCGGGGATCACATCGCCCGGCACGTCGGCGGGGGGTTCGCTCACTTCGGTGCTGACGGTGGCGTCGTCTTCCACCGCGAGCACGCGGGGGTCGGAAAGCAGTGCGTTCACCTGAGCGTCGTCGAGGCGGGCCGTGAAGCCGTTCAGGAGATTGGTGAAGCGATGGGTGGGGATCACGCCCACCGCGGCCAAATCGGCGATCACCGAGGACAGGTCGGCGTCGGTGCCCACGGTGACGATGCGGGATCGGGCGTTTCCCCAGTCCTCGGGGATCTCGATGGCGGGTCGGGGCGCTGCGGTCGCTGGAGCGGAAAGGACCGCCAGAGGTGACAGCAGGGGGAGGAGGGCGACAAAGACCAGGCGACAGCGCAGGTTGCGGCTGTGCTGACTGGCGAATCGTGCTCTGCTCACGCGTCTCTCCCGACCCGGAAAACTCTAGGGGAACATCGGCAGACACGTGCCTGCCTTCATCTGCGTTTGGTCAAGCCCCCCATTTCAACCCATTTGCGACAATGTGTCGCGTCTAGGCGGGGTACCAGCCGGTGATGTCGATGATGAGGTGGGCGGTTCCGTAGACGTGGAGGCAGATCTGGCCGTTGGTGTCGACGGGGACGATGACGGCGTTGGGGATGATTTGGCGGTTGGTGAAGTTGAGGTTGGACACGTTGGGTCGTCCGGTGGCGC
>JBJTBM010000041.1:0-24881 GCA_046091365.1 Acidimicrobiia bacterium
AGAGCGGTGGCGACGACCACGTGTCAGGACTCGAGCGGGAATTGGATCGCCGCGCGGGATTCGACCCACGGCGCCGTGAACTCGTCGATGAAGGCCTTGTGAGCCGGGTGGTCTCGGTAGACGAGATAGTCGTCCGTCGAGGCGAACACCGCCGTCACCGCGAATCCGAACGCCCCGGGGTTGATGCCGAGATTCGGACCGAACTCGTAGTCCATGATCTCGGGGATGCGCCCGGGCAATTCGGCGAGGGCGCTCGTGGTCCTCTCGACGTGCCCCTCCGGCAGGTCGGGTTTCCAGTTGAAGAGCACGATGTGACGCAGCATGCCGCAAGGTTAGGTGGTCGGACCCGCCCGAACCGACCCTGCGTCGGTCCTGAATTCTCGTAGTCTCTGCGACGTGAAAACCGTCGTCGACATCACCGGACCGATCGGTCTGTTCGACTCCGGCTTCGGCGGCCTCACCGTGGCGCGCGCCGTCATCGACTTACTGCCCAACGAGGACCTCGTCTACGTCGGCGACACCGGCCGCTACCCGTACGGCGACAAGCCCCTCGACGACGTTCGGTCCTACGCGCGAGAGTTGGCCTGGAGTCTGGTGCGCGACCACGGCGCCAAGGCCATCGTGGTCGCCTGCAACACGGCCGCCGCCGCTTTGCCCGTGCACGAACTCGAGGCCGAGTTCGCCGCCGAGGGGCTCACCGTTCCGATCCTCGGGGTCATCGAGCCTGGCGCACGGGCGCTCGTCGAATCCACCCGCACCGGCGACATCGGAGTCATCGGGACCATCGGGACCATCGGCTCAGGTGCCTACGAGCGCGCCGTGGCCCGAGCCGCTCTCGGTGCGACGGTTCGCCTCACGAGCGCGGCTTGTCCGGGTTTCGTCGAGTTCGTCGAACGCGGCCGCACCTCTGGGGCCGAGGTCACCTTGCTCGCCGAGCGACTGCTGGCCCCGGTGCGCGAGGCCAAGGTCGACGCGTTGTTGCTCGGCTGCACGCACTATCCCTACCTGGCGCGCGTGATCACCGAGGTGTTGGGGTGCGACGTGATCCTGGTGTCGTCCGCCGACGAGACCGCGTTCGCCCTGCGCGAGCAACTCGGTGAGCTGGGTCTGCTACGCGGTGAGACCCGCCAACCGGTGCTGCGTTTCATGTCGAGTGGCGACGTCTCGTGGTTCCAGACCTTGGGGCAACGCCTGCTCGGCCCCGAGCTGGCCAATGCCGAGACGTGGTCCGCGCGCTGACTTCGCACGGTTGAATGATCGACAACACACCCGGGAGGGAACATGACCGCAACGCGCGCCGACGGCCGCCACCACGACGAGCTTCGACCGCTCTCGTTCGAACGCGACTTCACCGAGATGGCCGCCGGCAGTGTGCTGGTGTCATTCGGGCGCACCCGTGTGCTGTGCACGGCGAGCATCGACGAGGACGTGCCGCGGTGGATGAAGAACAGCGGTAAGGGCTGGGTGACCGCCGAATACTCGATGCTCCCTGGCTCCTCGCCCGAGCGGGTCGATCGCGAGGCGGCCAAGGGCAAGCAGAGTGGTCGCACCGTCGAGATCCAGCGGCTCATCGGTCGCAGCTTGCGAGCGGCGTGCGACATGCGTCTGTTGGGAGAGCGTCAGGTGGTGGTCGACTGCGACGTGTTGCAGGCCGACGGTGGTACTCGCACCGCATCGATTTGCGGTGGCTACCTCGCCCTCCACGACGCCCTCACCCGACTGGTGCAGGCGGGCACGATCACGGCCCATCCCCTCACGTCGTTGTGCGCCGCGATCAGTGTGGGGATCGTCGGTGGTGCGCCTGTGATCGACCTGCCGTACGTCGAGGACAGCGGTGCCGAAGTCGACATGAACGTCGTGATGTTGCGCGACAGGTCCAGTGGCGTCGCGCGTTTCGTCGAGGTGCAGGGAACCGCCGAGGGCATGGCCTTCACCCGCGGCGAGTTGGACTCCCTGCTCGGCCTCGCCGAGAACGGTCTCGCCGAGATATTCGACCTGCAGTCGCAATTGATCTCCAGTCCGCCCACGCGGCGCGGGTGATCGTGGAACGGCTCGTGTGCGCGTCGGCCAACCCCGACAAGGTGCGCGAGATCGAGCGCATCCTCGGAGGTGTGGCGGTGCTCTCACCCCGACCGGCGTCGGTGGACGAGGTGGTCGAGGACGCCGGATCACTCGTGGGCAACGCCCGCTTGAAGGCGTCGGCGATTCGGGACGCGACCGGCCGAGCGGCGGTGGCCGACGACACCGGACTGTTCGTGGACGCTCTGCCCGGTGAACTCGGGGTGGAAACCGCGCACTACGCCTCCGATCGTTCCGACTTCGACTCCGATCCCTACGGTTCGAATCGTCGAAAACTGCTCGAAGCGTTGACGACCGCGGGTTGCCTCGACGAGCGTTCGCGGCGGGCGGAGTTCGTCACGGTGGTGCTGGTGGCGTGGCCCGACGGACGCGAGACGATCGTCGAGGGTCGTTGTGCCGGACATGTCGCATTCGACGAGCGCGGAGCCAGGGGTTGGGGTTTCGACCCGTTGTTCGTGCCCGACGACGGTGACGGTCGCACCTTCGCCGAGATGACCGACGAGGAGAAACATCGCTTGTCGCATCGGGGGAGGGCCTTCGACGAGTTGGCCCGCGTCCTCGGTCGCTGATCACCAACCGCGCAGGTCCACCGGCCACACCTCGTGCACCGGTTGGCCCAGCTCGCTCACCACATGGATCGCCTCGTGCATCGCCACCGTAGGATCGATGTGGGCCGGGCGGACGAGCACCCGTCGACCGAGTTCGGGGAGCGTGCCGTCCTCGGGGGAGAAGGTGGTGTGTTCGTCGCTGCAGAACCACACCGTCGATCCGTCGATGGTGGGGTTGCCATGGTCCATACCAAGGGACTTCAAGCCCACGTCGATCACGGCCCACGGCCCGCGGGTGTTGGTCGAAATCACTGTTCCGAGCACCCACAGAGCCGGCTCGAACGGCAGGGGCTGGGCGCCATAACTGGTGTCCATCAACGCGTAACTGCCGGCTTGCACCTCGTTGATCCGACGCAACACCGGATCGTCGACACCGAAGACGTGGTAGGTGCCGGTGCCACCGGCCGAGATGATGGTGCAATCGTCGCCGCCCACGTCGACGAGCGAATCGAAAGCGTCGACCAACGTCGCCATACAGGCGCGCACCTTGGTCGGTTTGTCGGCCTCGGGAGCGGTCATCAGGTGACCTTCGTATCCCATGACTCCGCGCACCCGTAGTCCGCGCGACACGGCGAGCGCGGCCAGCGATCTGGCCTCGTGCGGCGCGCAGCCGCAACGTGGGAGGCCGACGTTCACGTCGACGAGAACGCTCGTGATTCCGGCCTCGGCGGCGCGTTCGACTGTGAGTGCCGAATCGACGGCGACGGTGATGGTGACGCCGGTGTCGCGCTCGGTGCGAGCCATGTCCGCGAGTCGGGCCGGGTCGAGACATTCGTTCGCCAAGAGCACGTCGTCGCCGATGCCCGCCCGGGCGATCCCCACCGCCTCGCGTGGAGTGGCGCAGGTGAACGACGAATGGCCGACCGAGGCCTGCGCGCGGGCGATGGAGGTGCATTTATGGGCTTTCACGTGCGGTCGCAACGTGCGGTCGGGACGGGCGTTCGCCATCTCGCGCAGGTTGCGCTCGAACGCCGAGTGGTCGAGCACGAGGGCCGGGGTGGGGATCGCGCTCAGGGCGTCGGCGTTCATGACCCCATGTCTAGTACGGGTGCGGGCGGAGGGAATCGAACCCACACTCCTTGCGGAACAGGAACCTAAATCCTGCGCGTCTGCCAGTTTCGCCACGCCCGCGCGTGACCGCGCTCAGGTTACGGCCCCCGCGACCCGAGTAGTACGGTGCTCACCATGTATCGAGTCAGCGTCTTCTACCCCAAGACCGAGGGAGCCTCCTTCGATCACGATTACTACCGAAACACGCACGTGCCCTTGGCGGTCAAGGCCTGGAGCCCGGCCGCGTTCGAGATCGACAAGGGCGTCGATGGTCCCTACGAAGCGGCGGTGCATTTCATGTTCGCCGATCAGGCGGCGTTCATCGGTGCCCTCGGCTCGCCGCTCACTGGCGACGTGATGGCCGACGTGCCGAACTACACGACCATCGTTCCGGTGATGCAGCAGTCGGAGATCGTGCCCGGCTGAGTCAGGCGCTGATGCGATAACTGCAGCGGCTGTCGCCCGACGGTGCGTGCTGCAGTCGTTCGACCCTGACCGCCGGCCCGAGCGCCGTCTCGAAGACCGCGAGTTCGGACGCGCAGAGCGCGCCGCACACCCGCGCTGCCTGGTCGATGGGGCAGTGGTGTTCGGCGAGCACGATCGAGCCATCGTCGCCGGACAGTGCTTCGGCGCGATATCCCTCGGCATCGCGCAACGCGGCCAGACGGGCGACCCGAACCGCGAGGTCACCGTCACCGATCTCGCGTCGGTAGCGCGCGCTCTGTAGTGAGCCGCGTCGGGCCAGAACGCGCTCGAGGGCGGCGTCACCGAGTTCGGCGCGCATCGCCACGATCAGGTCGAGGGCCAACTCGTCGTGGCGGTCGGGGAAGACCGTGGCGAACCCGTCGGTGGTGGCCGTACCCCGATCGAGGATCCAGCGCACCGCCGGTCGGCCCCGTTGGCGTTGGTCGACGTCGGCCCCCGGCGATTCGCGTCGCACCACCCCGGCGGCTTCGAGGTGTTCGAGATGTTGGCGCACGGCGGCATCGGAAACGCTCGTCAGGCGGGCCAATTCGGGGACGGTGGCCGAGGGAACCGTCTGCAGGAACTCGACGATTCGCTGTTTGGTGCCCCCGTTGACCACGCGGCAAGACTAGCCGAATATCACAAGTCGAACCTTGGTAAAAGAACGAACCAGCACGTCAATTCGGGGAACCTTTGACAAACTGTAAAGGTGACCATCGTCGACCGCACCACTTCCGCCACGCAAGCCGCCCTCGAGAACCAGTTCGGGTTGGCCGATCGGGTGGTCGACGCCGGCACCCTCGCCAACAGTGCCAAGCGTTTCCGCGAGCAGGGCATCGTGTTGCCGACCTTCGCGCAACTGGCGAACCCGGCCTCGGTCGATCCCGCCCTCGTCGGCGACGCCGACCCGCAGGGCCCCGACGCGCGCAACCTGTGGCGCGTGCATTGGTACAACGACCTTCTCGGTCGTCGGGTCGCGGTACCCGAGCACGTCGTGTTGCCGAGTGAACTCACCGGTGTCGCGAACCCGATCATCGTCGTGTTCGGAGATCGCTTCCCGATGATCACCGCCCACAAGGTGTTGGCCGCGTACTCGTGTCTCGCCCCTCGCGTGGTGACCGGCCAGTTCGATCCGACGCGTCATCGTGCCATCTGGCCCTCGACCGGCAACTACGCCCGCGGTGGAGTGGCGATCAGTCGCATCATGGGATGTCGCGGTGTGGCCATTCTCCCCGCGGGGATGAGCCAGGAGCGATTCGACTGGCTCGATCGGTGGTGTGCCAACCCCGCCGAGGACGTCATCAAGACCGTCGGAACCGAGAGCAACGTCAAGGAGATCTACGACGCCTGCAACGAGTTGACCCGCGATCCCGGCAACTTCGTGTTCAACCAGTTCTGTGAGTTCGCGAACCATCTCGGTCACTACGAGGTCACCGGACGCGCCCTCGGACACGTGTTCGAGACCGTGCGGGATTCGCTGCGCGCGTCGGGTCGGGACATCTCGTTGGCCGCGTTCACGTCGGCCACCGGCTCGGCCGGGACGATCGCCTCGGGTGACCGTCTGAAAGACGACTACGGCGCACGCATCGTGGCGGTCGAGGCACTCGAGTGCCCGACGATGCTCGAGAACGGTTACGGCGAGCACAACATCCAGGGCATCGGCGACAAGCACATCCCCTTGATCCACAACGTCACCAACACCGACGTGGTGTGCGCCGTCAGCGACCACGCGACCGACGAGCTCGACGTGCTCTTCAACACCCCGGCCGGAAAGGCCTACATGACCGAGAAGAAGGGTCTGTCCGCCGAGCTGGTGGCGGCCCTCGAACACTTCGGATTCTCGGCGATCTGCAACACGCTCGCCGCGATCAAGACGTCCAAGTTGCTCAACCTCGGTCCCGATGAAGCGGTGATCACGATCGCGACCGATGGCGGTGCGTTGTACCCGAGTTCGCGCACGACCACGCTGGCCACGCGGTTCGGCGGTGAAATGACGGCGGTCGACGCGGCCGAAGTATGGGGACGTCATCTGGGGCACGTCACCACCGAAGACATGATCGATTGCACGGAGCGTGACCGCAACCGCATCTTCAACCTGGGCTACTACACGTGGGTCGAGCAGCAGGGAACACCGTTCGAACTCTTCGAGGCCCGTCGTGACCAGTCGTTCTGGCGAGGACTGCGTCGCTACACCCCGGTGTGGGACGAGATGATCACCGACTTCAACGCCCGCGTCGCGGCGAGCTGACGCCATGGGGGGCGGACTGCGTTGCGCCGCCTGTGGGGCCACTCGTGGTCTCGACGAGTTCGCTCCCTGGCGTTGTCCCGCGGAGTCCGGTGATCGACACCATGTGCTGCTACTCGACGAGCGAGGTGCGGCGACTCCGGCCGACGCCGACACCGACCCCTTCGTGCGGCATCGCCGGCGGATGGCGTGGCACTCGTTCGCCCTCGCGGCGGGGCTCGACGACGCGGGTGCGGTCGATCTGGTGCGCGACGTCGACCGTCGCCTGCGTGCCACCTCGGGTCGTCCATTCGTGGTCACCCCGACCGCGCGTTCGGCGGCACTGAGCGACGCGCTCGGCTTCTCCGCCGTCGGTGGCGTGTGGGTGAAAGACGAAACCGGCAACGTGGGTGGCAGCCAGAAGGCCCGACACCTCATGTCGATTCTGCTGCACCTGCTGGCGGCCGAACGGACGGGCCGGGCGCCGTGGACACCGATCAGTCGCCCGCCGCTGGCGATCTCGTCGTGTGGCAACGCGGCGATCGCGGCGTCGACGCTCGCACGCGCGGTCGACTGGCCCATCGACGTGTTCATCCCCGAATGGGCGAGTGGCAATGTCGTGCGTACCCTCGAGTCGCTCGGAGCGCGCATCAACCGTTGCCCGCGTCGGGCCGATGACCCGGCCGGCGATCCCACCGTGCTCAGGTTCCGCGAGGCGGTGGGTGGGGGATCGATCCCGTTCAGCGTGCAGGGTCCGGAGAACGCCCTGTGTCTCGACGGTGGACGGACCTTCGGTTGGGAACTCGCCGAGTCCCTGCACGACGAGGGGATCGGGCGGGTGGACGCTTTGTTCGTGCAGGTTGGCGGGGGAGCGTTCGCCGCCAGCGTGTCCCGCGGGGTCCGCGAGGGTGGTGTCGAGGCGCCGCTGTTCGCGGTGCAGACGCAAGGGTGCGCGCCGCTGTCGCGCGCGTGGGCGACCGCGCACAGCGACCCCGAGATGGCTGCCCACTGGTCGCGTCACATGCGCCCCTGGGACGACGAGCCGCGCTCGCTTGCCGACGGGATACTCGACGACGAGACCTACGACTGGGTGGCCGACGGGTTCGAATTGCGGGCGACCCGAGGCCGGGTGGTGGTGGCGAGCGAGGATCACGTGGTGCGCGCGGCCGAAATGGCGCCGTCGTCGACGGGTATCGACGTGAGTCCGACCGGTGCGGCCGGCCTGGCCGGTTTGCTCGCGTGTCGTCACGAGTTCGAGAACGACGCCAAAGTGGTCGTGGCCTTCTCGGGTGTGCGCCGCGACTAGTCCGGCGAGACCTCGTGGAGGTGGCCGTCGTCGACGTCGTAGACGAAACCGCGGATGTGCAACTTGTGCGTGATGAACGGACTCAGATGCAGGCGCTTCATGTTCTGACGCACGCTCTGGGCCGGGTCGCGGAACGACTCGAGAGCCCACCACGGCCGGAAACCACTTTCGCGTTCGATCTCGTGCTTGAACTCGTCC
The DNA here is from genome assembly GCA_046091365.1 of Acidimicrobiia bacterium. Taxonomy (GTDB): domain Bacteria; phylum Actinomycetota; class Acidimicrobiia; order Acidimicrobiales; family Ilumatobacteraceae; genus Casp-actino8. The sequence continues at coordinate 7,931 of JBJTBM010000041.1, forward strand.
TCGGTAATCCGCTGCAACCCGCAGTTGGTGTGGTGTATCAGGATCACCTCGCGAGTGCCGAGAAGTCGTTGCGAGATGACGAGTGAACGGATCACGTCGTCGGTGACCACACCGCCGGCGTTGCGGATGATGTGCGCGTCTCCGTGGGCCATTCCGAGCATCTGGAAAATGTCCATGCGGCAGTCCATGCAGGCCACCACGGCCATGTGTCGCCGGGGTGCCAATGCCAAACCGTGGTCGGCGAAATTGGCGGCGAAACGCCGGTTGTTCTCGATCAACTCCTCGGCATTCGGTGTGAAGTCTGCGTCGCTCGCCACTCCGACATTCTGCCCTACCGAGGGCTAGCCTCGCGGTATGACCAAGGATCAGATTCCCGGCCGTCCGATGAGCCTCGAGCCCGGCGATGCCGGCCGCGCCGACATCTTCACCCGTTTGCTCAAGAACCGCGTGGTAATGCTCGGAACCGACGTCAACGACGACATCGCGAATCAGATCTGCGCCCAGTTGCTCTATCTCGAGGGTGAGGACCCCGATGCCGACATCTGGTTGTACATCAACAGCCCTGGTGGTTCGGTCACCGCCGGGATGGCGATCTACGACACCATGCAGTTCGTCAGTTGCGACGTGGCCACGGTGTGCATGGGTCTTGCCGCTTCGATGGGTCAGTTCCTGCTCACCGCCGGTGCCAACGGCAAGCGCTACACGTTGCCCAACGCGCGGATCATGATGCACCAGCCGTTGGCCGGGTTGCGTGGACAGGCCACCGACATCTCGATTCAGGTCGAACAGTTGGGATACACCAAGAAGCGCATGGCCGAATTGACCGCATTCCACAGCGGGCAGTCGCTCGAGCGCATCCAAGCCGACGCCGAGCGCGACCGCTGGTTCACCGCCGAGCAGGCCAAGGAATACGGCCTCGTCGACAAGGTGATCCTGAAGCGCGGCGAGATCGTCTGATCAGGGAGTCGTCGCGGTAGCGACGGCGGGGTCGGTGGTCGCCGTCGGCGACGTGGTGGACGGCGCGATGGTGGTCGTGTCGGGTCCCTCCACTCCGATGACGTCGGGCATCGCGAGGCCGCAGGTGGACTCGACCCAGCGCGCCACCGAACGGGCACTGCGCTCGGCGGTGTAGGCGGCGTCGGCGAGGTCTTGCAGACTGCGCGGGTCCTCGTAGTCGACCGTCTCGGCGATACGCACGAGTTCGGTCACGACCGACCAGTCGTCGCGGATCGCCAAGGGCGTGATCTTGTCGAGCGACTCGTAGCGATCGACAAGGTCTCCGATGTCGTCCGAGGTGGCGAGCGGACCCGTCAGACCGGGAAGTTCCTCGGCGAGTTCCCCGCAGAACCGCGACGCACTTCGATCGGTGTCGCTGCAGCCCACGAGCACGGCGGACACGACGAGCACGGCCAACGTCGGGACGAGTCGGGAAGAGCGGAACATGGGTTCCCATTCTCGCATCTGGTCGACCGCGAATCCGGTCACACTGATTGCGCCGATGTCGCCGGCGGAGGCTCCGCGCACACACGGATGTCGTGGTGGCGCGGAGGTCGTCCACCGATCCGGAGGTGGACGATGTTGTCGGTGGTGCGCTCGGCGAGCGTTCTCGGTTCGCGTGGTTGGCCGGTGGCCGTCGAGGTGCACATCGGTGTCGGTCTGCCCACGTTCACGATCCTCGGTCGCCCCGACGACAATTGTCGGGAGTCGCGCGATCGCATTCGCACCGCCGTGTTGTCGAGTGGCTTCTCGTGGCCGTCGCGACGCATCACCGTGAACCTCGCCCCGCCCACGCGACGCAAGGTGGGCACCTCGCTCGATCTGGCAATGGCGTTGGCGATCCTCGTGGCGGACGGTCAGGTCGCGGCCCCCGCGCTCGCCGGAATCGCGTTGATCGGTGAGCTGGGTCTCGACGGACGTGTGAGGGCGGTGGCTGGCGCGGCGCCGATGGTGATGTCGATCGTCGAGCCGGGCGACGCCGACGAATTCCCGTCGATGGATCCGATCACGTCGGTGGTCGTGCCGACGGCCAACGTCGACGAAGCGCGCATCGCCGGGGGCCTCGGGGTGCGGGCGGCGACCACGTTGGGCGAACTCGTCGACTGCCTCGAATCCCGGCTGCCGTGGCCCGACGTTCCGGTCGGCGAGCGCACGAGGGAATCCCCGCGCGACGTGCCGGACCTGGCCGACGTCCGTGGGCAGGACGCGGCTCGTCTCGGGCTCGAGTTGGCCGCCGCCGGTGGACACAACCTGCTCCTCGTCGGACCGCCGGGATCGGGAAAGACGATGCTCGCCCGGCGACTCCCAGGGTTGCTGCCTCCGCTCGACGATCGCACGGCCCTCGAGGCGGCCCTTGTACGTTCGGCGGCGGGCGAAGGACCGGGCGGACTCGAGCGGTGCCCCCCGTTTCGTATGCCCCACCACTCGGCGAGCACCGTGTCGATCATCGGCGGCGGCTCGTCGACCTTGCGACCCGGCGAGGCCAGCCTCGCCCACGGTGGTGTGTTGTTCCTCGACGAACTCGGTGAGTTCGGCCCGGCGACTCTCGACGCCCTGCGACAACCGCTCGAGAGTGGATCGATTCGCATCGATCGGGCCCAGGAGCGGGTCGACCTTCCGGCGCGATTCACCTTGGTGGCGGCCACGAACCCGTGTCCGTGCGGCGGGGGAGCGCCGGGATCGTGCGAGTGCGACGACGGAGCATTGTCGCGCTACCGACGGCGGTTCAGCGGTCCGTTCATGGACCGCTTCGATCTGCGCGTCCTCGTGCGTCGACCGGGTGTCGACGAATTGCTCGGCGACCAACTCGGTGAGTCCACGGCCACGGTGAGGGCTCGCGTCGACGTCGCTCGTTGCGTGGCCCTCGAGCGTCAGGGGGTGCTCAACGCGCGTCTCGCCGGCGACGAACTCGACCGCCACGCGACCGTCGACGCCTCCGGTACGGCGCTGCTGCGGCACGAACTCGAGTCGGGTCGACTGACGGGTCGGGGACTGCACCGCATCCGACGCGTCGCGCGCACCATCGCCGATCGCGAGCAGCATTGCGGGTCACTCGGAGAGGGTCACGTGGCCGCGGCTCTGGCCCTGCGCTCCCGGGTCGCACCGCGACGGGGAGACGACGTGCGCAACGTGACGACGTGAGCGAGGCCGACGAATATCGCGCGGCGGTGCGCCTGACCCGTCTGCCGTTCATGACGGCCACCCGGTTGCGCGCACTGTTGCGCGCCAATTCTCCGACCGCGGTCGTCGAGGTGTTGAGTGGTCGCGCGCCAGCCACCAATGTGGCGGTGAAGGCGTTGCTCGAGCGGGCGCCGACGACCGCGCGGCACACGACCTTGGGTCGCCTGTGGCGTGACGCTCTGCGCCCCGACACCGGTGATCTCTCCGGTGTCGTCGCCGATGACATCAAGGTGCACGTCCTCGGACGCCCCGGGTATCCGGAGTTGTTGGCGCTCGACCCGGCGGCTCCCGCCGTCGTGTTCACCCGCGGCCGTCCCGGGGCTCTGAACGCGCGTCGGGTGGCGATCGTCGGCACCCGCAACGCGACCGAGCACGGACGCCGCATCGCTCGCCGCCTCGGGGCCGAGTTGAGTGAGGCCGGGGTGGCCGTGGTGTCGGGACTGGCTCGGGGCATCGACGGTTCGGCGCACCGGGGCGTGCTCGCTGCGAGCGACGAACCCGGGGCGTACGACCGTGGTGCACCCATCGGCGTGGTGGCCTCGGGGCTCGACGTTGTGTACCCGCGCGAGCACGCCGATCTCTGGCACGCGGTGGCGACCCGCGGTCTGTTGTGTTCCGAAGTGCCCCCGGGTACGGCCCCGGAGGCGTTTCGCTTCCCGATGCGCAACCGCATCATCGCCGCGCTCTCCGAGGTGGTGGTGGTCGTCGAATCGCGTCTCGAGGGTGGCTCGCTCATCACGGTTCGTGAGGCCATGCGTCGGGGAGTCACGGTGATGGCCGTGCCGGGTTCGACCGGCACCCGTGCGGCTGATGGCACCAATCTGTTGATCCGCGACGGCGCGCACGTGGTCATCGACACCGCAGACGTGTTGACCGTGCTCGGGTTGAGTACCGACCGGATCGCTGCTCCGTTCGACTCCCGTCCGCGACCGACCGGGGTCGACGCGTTGGTGTTCGACGTGCTCGGTGCGGAACCGTCGACTCTCGACGACATTGCCGGAGCGGCGCGACGACGGCACGACCTGTCGCTGACCGACACCGCCGTCGCGCTGGGGCGCCTCGAGTCGACGGGATGGGTGATGTGCACGAGCGGTTGGTTCGAACGACGTTGATTCCGCCGGCTCACGGCTGGTCGGTACCCTGATCACATGGCGACGACGACCCGAGATGATCAGTGGCGTATCGACGACTTCGTCGTCTCGCTCACATCGGCCTCGGTCAACACCCGCGCGGCGTATGCCGGCGATCTCGCGAGTTTCGTCACCTGGTGCGAGGAGGTTGGCGTCGACGGCCCGGATGGGGTCGACCGTCTCGCGTTGCGTCGTCATCTCGCCCATCTCGCCACGGCAGGTTTCGCCAAGCGCAGCATCGCCCGAAAAGCCTCGGCCCTGCGTCGCTACTTCGCTTGGGCTCGCCGGAACGAGTTGGTGTCCGTCGACCCCTCGACCGGTCTACGAGCGCCCACCGGAGAGGGTCGCCTGCCGCGCGTCCTCGACGGCTCCGAACTGCAGTCGATTCTCGAACCCGACCTCGACGACGCGGTTCCCGTTTGGCGTCGCCGCCGCGACGATGCGCTCATGGAAATGCTCTACGGCAGTGGGTTGCGGGTGAGCGAGTTGTGTTCGCTCGACCTCGACGGTGTCGACCTTCGTCGCTCGGTCGTCACCGTCTGGGGCAAGGGCGGCAAGGAACGCCGGGTACCCATGACCAAGGCGTCCGGAGAGTCGGTGCGCGCCTGGATCGCCTCCCGGCGCGAGGTGTGCGACGACGACTCGGGCTCCGCCTTGTTCCTCAACGGTCGGGGTGGTCGCATCGGCGCGCGCGACGTGCGTCGCGTCGTCGACGAGCGCAGTGTGAGCCCCACCCACCCCCATGCTCTGCGGCATACATTCGCCACCCACCTGCTCGACGGCGGCGCCGATTTGCGCGCGGTTCAGGAGTTGTTGGGACACAGCGACGTGGCCACGACCCAGAGGTACACCCACGTGAGCAAAGAGCGTCTACGGTCTGTGTACACGAACACGCATCCGCGGGCCTGAATCCGGGGGTGCCAGACCCCGATCCGGACCCGTCGATGACCGAACCCGAGGACAAGCCGAGCCGCACGACACCGGCGATCGAGCGCGCCTGGGTCCGTTGGGTCGAGCAGCGCGACGAGGCGGCGCGCGATCAATTGATCGTGCACTACTCACCGCTCGTGAAGTTCGTCGCCGGCCGTGTGGCCGCCGGGTTGCCCGCCGGAGTCGACACCGGTGAACTGGTGGGGACCGGGGTCTTCGGCCTCATGGACGCCGTCGATCGGTTCGACCCTTCACTCGGCTGGAAATTCGAGACCTTCGCGGTGCCGCGCATCAAGGGTGCGATCCTCGACGGTTTGCGGGCCCTCGACTGGGTGCCCCGATCGATCCGGTCGAAGGGACGTCAGATCGAGCAGGCGGTCGCGCGGCTGGGCAACGAGTTGAAGCGCGCCCCCACCGACGAGGAGATCGCCGTCGAACTGGGCATCAGCGACGAAGAGTTGGCCAAGTGGTTGAGCAGCCTCGCCGTGGCCAACGTCGGACCGCTCGATCACGTGGTCGCCGGCGGAGAGTCCGAGCCGCGCCAGTTGCCGGCCTCGCGCGACGACGGCCCCGACGTCGTCGTCGAGGACCGCGAACTGCGTCAGTTGATGCGAGCCGAGATCCGCAATCTCCCCGACCGCGAGCGCACGGTCGTGGCGCTGTACTACGACGAAGGAATGACCCTGGCCGAAATCGGCGACGTTCTCGGTGTGACCGAGAGTCGCGTCTCGCAGATCCATTCCAAGGCCGTCATCATGTTGCGGACCCGTCTCACCGCGGCCGGCCTCTGAGTCGTCACCGGGGTCGGTGCGCCCACCCCGACACGTGTCGGGAATCAACACGTTCGTCTCTGCTGTCGTCTCCGCGGTCGTCTCCGCTGTCGTCGTCGCACCGTCACCACACGTCGTCACGGGGTGTCTGCAACCCCCGGTGAGAGGTGCGGTAGTCGCGCCGTACGTCGAGCCCGCCTGTCCGTACTGCGCCGGACACCGCACCGTCGATTTCGCGGCCCGCCTCGGTGACGCGGTGGAGTCGCCCGTGGCCGGGGTCGTCGTCTTCTACGGGTTCGTGACCGGGCGTCTCTACATCACGGTCGATCCGGCCGACACCGAGGGGTTCGCTCCCGGCGCGGTGGTGACGGTGGGTGGCATGATCCTCGACGACGTGTCCGCCGAGGGTCCGAACCCGCGTGCGGGAGACCCGGTGCGTCGGGGTGAACGGGTCGGCGACGCCGCCGGGGGAGTGGTCACCCTCAGCCTGCGACGCGCCGACGGCACGTACGTCGACCCGACCGCTCACCTGGGTCGTTGGCGGTCGGCGGCTCGACTGGCCCCCCGGTGGGGTCCGAGCCGGGCCGGCCCGCGGGTTGTGGCGTGCCCGACCGCGCCGACTAGCCGGTAGCCTGCCGGAGGCCCGCAACAGCGGGTCGGACCAGCACACACCGGTCGCAGCCTGCGGTCGGCACCTCCGGGTGTCGCGTCGGCCGGTGTCCCCAACCGCAGTCATTGGAGGAAAAGCCATGGCCATCGTCACGATGCGTCAACTTCTGGAAGCCCGAGTCCACTTCGGTCACCAGACCCGTCGTTGGAACCCCAAGATGAAGCGATTCATTTTCGGTGAGCGCAACGACATCTACATCATCGACCTGCAGCAGACGCTCGAGCGCATCGAGACGGCCTACGCGTTCGTGCGCGACCTCTCGGCCAAGGGTGGCACGGTGCTCTTCATCGGCACCAAGCAGCAGGCGCAGGATCCGATCGCGGGCTTCGCCGACAAGTGCGGCATGCCGTACATCAACGAGCGGTGGCTCGGTGGCATGCTCACCAACTTCGAGACCATCTACAAGCGGGTGCAGAAGATGCTCGAACTCGAGCGTCTGAAGGAGACCGGCGAGTTCGACCTCATGCCGAAGAAGGAAGCGCTCCTCAAGAGCCGCGAACTGGCCAAGCTGCAGAAGAACCTGAGCGGCATCCGCCACATGACCCGTCGTCCCGACGCGGTGTTCATCATCGACACCAAGAAAGAGCACATCGGAGTCACCGAAGCCAACAAGCTCGGCATTCCGGTGGTGGCCGTGGTCGACACGAACGTCGATCCCGACATCATCACCTACCCGATCCCCGGCAACGACGACGCCATCCGCGCGAACGAGTTGATGTCGAAGGTCGTCGCCGAAGCCGTGATCGAGGGTCGGTACATCGCGTCGAAGCGCAACCCGGGTCTCGTGGCCCCCGAGCGCACGGAGGCCGAGAAGGCCGAGTTCGCCGCCGCACAGGCGAGTGCCCGCGCCGAGGCCGCCGCGGCCCAAGCCGAGCGCGAGGCCAAGTTGGTCGCCGCCAAGAGCGCGACCGAGTCGGAGGCCTGAGCGAAGATGTCGTTCACTGCCAAGGACGTCCAGACCCTGCGCCAGGCCACCGGGGCCGGGATGATGGATTGCAAGAAGGCTCTCGAGGCCAACAACGGTGACATGGAAGAGGCCAAGCAGTGGTTGCGCGAGAAGGGCTTGGCCGCCTCGGCCAAGCGCGACGACCGTGAGAACACCCAAGGTGTCGTGGCCCTGGTGGTCGCGGGCAACCTCGGTGCGATCGTCAAGTTGAAGTGCGAGACCGACTTCGTGGCCGGAAGCGACCAGTTCAAGGCCGAGGCTCAGGCCCTCGCCGAACTGGTGGCCGCCAAGGGTGAGTCGGCGGTGGCCGAGCGCGCCGCGATCCTCGACGACCTGAAGATCACTTTGAAGGAGAAGATCGAGTTGGGCGAGGTGGCCCGGGTCGAGGCCGCGCCCGGGAACGTGATCGACAGCTACCAGCACATCCAAGGTGGCCGTGGCGTCAACGCGGTGCTCGTCGAGATCGCCAACGGATCGGTCGACCTGGCGCACGACATCGCGGTACACATCGCCTTCGCCCGTCCGAAGTACCTGACCCGCGACGAAGTGCCCGCCGAGGTGGTCGAAAAGGAGCGCGCGACGCTCGAGACGATCAGCCGCAACGAAGGCAAGCCCGAGGCGGCGTTACCCAAGATCGTCGAGGGTCGCATCAACGGGTTCTTCAAGGACGTCTGTCTCGTCGAGCAGGCCTACGCCAAGGACGACAAGCAGTCCGTCACGCAGGTTCTCGGGGCGGCCTCGATCGTTCGATACGCCCAGATCGAGATCGGCTGATCCGCGGTGGTCGGGTCGCTCGAGCGCCCGCGCTGGAAGCGCGTCATTCTCAAACTCTCCGGTGAGGCCCTCGCCGAGCCGACGGGTTTCGGACTCGACACCAACGTGTTGCATCAGGTGGCGACCGAGATCAAGGACGTGCGCGAGAACCTGAAAGTCGACATGGCCGTCGTCGTGGGTGGCGGCAACTTCTGGCGTGGTCTGAAGGGCGCCGGTCAAGGCATGGACCAGGCCCAGGCCGACTTCATGGGCATGATCGCCACGGTCATGAACGGTCTGGCTCTTCAAGACGCGCTGGAGCGCGTGGGGCAGCACAGTCGGGTCATGACCGCGGTCGAGATGCCCAAGGTCGCCGAGCCCTACATCCGCCGTCGCGCCGAACGGCACATGGAAAAGGGTCGCGTCGTGATCTTCGCGGGCGGCACGGGCAACCCGTTTTTCACGACCGACACCGCCGCCGCGTTGCGCGCTGCCGAGATCGACGCCGAGGCCATCTTGAAGGGGACACACTCGGGGGTCGATGGCGTCTACACCGCCGACCCCAAGGTCGACCCCACGGCGACTCGTTACGACCGGGTCTCCCACAAGGAGGTCATCGAGAAGGAATTGCGGGTCATGGACGCCACCGCGATCGCCTTCTGCCGGGACAATCGCATCCCGATCGTGGTGTTCGACGTGAGCACCCCGGGCAACATCCGATCCGTTCTGGAGGGCCAGCCCATAGGTACGCTGGTCGGGTGACGGACGACATCCTGCTCGAGGCCATCGACAAGATGGACAAAGCCGTCGAGCACGCCCAAGCCCAGTTCACCACCGTTCGAACCGGCCGGGCGACGCCCGCCCTGGTCGAGAAGTTGATGGTCAACTATTACGGAGCCGACTGCCCGCTCCAGCAGTTGGCCGGTTTCCAGGTGCCCGAGGCCCGGGTGCTCGTGATCAAGCCCCACGACCGGGGTTCGCTCGGGGCCATCGAAAAGGCGATTCGCGACAGCGATCTCGGCATGTCCCCGTCGAACGACGGCGTCGTGATCCGGCTGAATTTCCCGATGCTCACCGAGGAGCGACGCCGCGACTACGTGAAGTTGGTGAAGAATATGGCCGAGGAGGGTCGGGTCGCGGTCCGCAACGTCCGGCGCGACGCGCGCAAACAACTCGAGACCGCCGAGAAGGCGGGCGACATCTCGGCCGACGAACTGGAGCGCGCCGAGAAGGAACTCGACAAGATCACGCACGACCACGTCGAGCACATCGACCGTGCCGTGCAACGTAAGGAACAGGAACTTCTGGAAGTCTGAACGGACCGAAGGTGAGGCAATCATGAGCGATGACATGTGGCGTCGAGGATCCGGTGGCGGGGCCGACGACGACGACGAGTTCGACGACTTCGGCGAGTTGCGGTTCTCCGACGAGGAGACCGACGACGAGGCGCCGTTGACCTTCGGCTCCGACGACACCGGGCCGCTGCCGCACTGGACCGCGTCGCCCACCGGAGAAATGCCGCGTCTGTTCCCCGATGAGCGCTCGGGCGGTACGTCGCGTCCGATGGCGCGCGATCCGCGCGACGAAGACATCGACATCTGGGGTTCGTATTCGGGTTCGGCGCCCCGTCCCGTGCCCGACGACCCCTCGGGGCCGGCCCCTCGCTCCGCCGAGCCCAGCGGCGGGCGACCCCGCGTGCGCCTCGGTGAGTCGACCGGAGGCACCCGTCGCGACCCGAGCGCGGGCACCCGTCGCGACCCGAGCGCCGGCGAACCGCGTCGTTCCGACGACGCCACGACGGGAGCGGCGACCCGACCCACGTCGCGCGAGGCCGATTCCGGACGGGCTCCCTTCGACGACACCCAGGGTCGCGGTGCGCGGCCCCGTCCCGCAGGCCGCCCCGAACCGCGTCCGACGCGCACGCCCCGCCCAGCGCCCGGTGAGGGTGGACGCGACATGCCCACCGCGGTGGCGGTCGGCCTCTTGATGTTGGCGGTGTTCGTCGCCGCGTTGCTCTGGAAGCCGGTCGCGGTGTTGGCGATCGTCGTGTTGGTATGTGGACTTGCCGCGGTCGAATTCTTCGAGAAGACCATGGAGAAGGGTTACCGACCGGTGTCGGTTATCGGCATCGTGGCCTGCATCGCTGCACCGTTGGCGGCTTACTGGGTCGGTGACGGTGCGTTGCCGTTGGTGTTCGCGTTCGCGTTCATGGCCGCCGCGATCACCTACGTCGGGGCCGAGAATGCCCAGGCGTTGCCCTTGGCCAACGTCGCGATGACGAACCTCGGAGTCATCTGGATCGGTTTGCTCGGCTCCTACGGCGCCCTGCTGGCCGGGGCGTCGAACGCGCCCGGCTTGTCGCACGTGGGAACCGACACCTTGTTCATCGTGGTGGCCGGTGTGATCGCCAACGACGTCGGGGCGCTGTTCGTCGGTTCCGCGGCCGGCAACACCCCGTTGCGCAAGTGGATCAGCCCGAACAAGACCGTCGAGGGTTTGCTCGGCGGGTCGTTGGCGACTCTCGTCGTGATGTGGGTCGTCAGTTTGCAGAGCGACACCTGGAACGACATCGGAGAGGTGCTCCTGCTGGCCATCGTCGTGACGGCGCTGGCGCCGCTCGGCGACCTCGTCGAGAGTATGTTCAAGCGGAACCTCGGCGTCAAGGACTTCGGTACCGTCGTGCGCGGACATGGTGGGGTGCTCGACCGTTTCGACAGTTACCTGTTCGTGCTGCCCGCGGCGTACTACCTCTTGATGGTGCTCCAGCCCTACGCCTCGTGACGGTCGGCCCCTGATGGTGTCGATGGTCCGTGTCGCGATCGCCGGTTCGACGGGTTCGATCGGCACCCAGACCCTCGACGTCATTCGCGCTGAGAACGCGCGGGTCGACCGCGAGGTCGAGTATGTCGTCACGGCACTCGGGGTGGGTTCGTCGATCTCTGGTCTCGTCGCCCAAGTGCGCGAGTTCGGCGTCGGCGCGGTCGCCGTCGCCGACCCGAACCGGCACCCCGAGGTGCGCGACGCCCTGCCCGGGGTGAAGATCCTCGAGCGCATGTCCGACGTGATCGAGGGAGCCGACGTGGTGGTCAACGCCGTCGTCGGGTTCGCCGGACTCGACGTCACCCTGGCCACGTTGGCGTCCGGCAAACGACTCGCCTTGGCCAACAAGGAGTCGCTCATCGCAGCGGGCCCGGTGGTGCGCCCGTTGCGGTCGACGCCCGGCGCCGAGATCATCCCGGTCGACAGCGAGCATTGCGCGGTCCACCAGTGCCTGCGCTCGTCGGTGCGCACCGGGGCCGAGGTGCAGCGAATCGTCCTGACCGCCAGTGGTGGGCCCTTCCGTGGTCGCACTCGCGACGACCTCGACGGCGTCACGGTCGAACAGGCTCTCGCTCATCCGACCTGGAACATGGGGCCCAAGATCACCATCGACTCGTCGACGCTCATGAACAAGGGTCTCGAGGTCATCGAAGCGCACGAACTCTTCGATATCGACTACGACCGCATCGAGGTGGTGGTGCACCTGCAGAGCGTGGTGCACTCCATGGTGGAGTTCACGGACGGATGCACGATGGCGCAGTTGAGCCTGCCCGACATGCGACTGCCGATCGGCTACGCCCTCGCTCACCCGCACCGCATCGCCACGCCCTTCGGTCGCATCGACTGGTCGGAACTGTCGCGACTCGATTTCGCGACTCCCGATCTCGCCACCTTCCGTTGCCTCGCCCTCGCCTACGAGGCCGGTCGGGTCGGGGGCACCGCACCGGCGTTCATGTCGGCGGCCAACGAGGTGGCCGTCGAACGGTTCCTCGCCGGTGGTTTGCGCTGGGTCCAGATCGCCGAGACCGTCGAGGCCGCCCTGCAATCGCACGTCACACCGGCCGGTCGGCTCGGGGCCGACGACGTGATCGAAGCCGACCGGCGCGGGCGCGATGCCGCCCGTAGAGTTCTCTCACGATGACGCTGTACCGGTCCTTCCGTGACGAGATGATGGCCGGTGGCGCCACGGGGGAGACCCCACCGTCGCCGAAGCGCTCGACCGCCATCGGGTCCGCAGTGGTCATCGCCGGACTCCTGGTGTGGCTCGCGGTCAGCAACATCTGGAGTTTCGTCCTGGTGATCGGTTTGTTGGTCTCGGTGTTCCTGCACGAGGTCGGGCACTTCGTCACCGCCGGTTGGGCGGGCATGAAACGCACCCAGTTCTTCATGGGGTTCGGACCCAAGTTGTGGAGCACCCACCGCGACGGCGTGGAGTACGGCGTGCGGGCCCTTCCCCTCGGCGCGTTCGTGCGCATCGTGGGAATGAACAACCTCGATCCCGTCGAGCCCGGCGACGAGGAGGTGGCGTACTCGAGCAAGCCCTATCGCTGGCGACTGCTGGTCATCACCGCGGGATCGATCATGCACGTGATCATCGCGATCCTGATCATGTTGTTTGTGTACACCACCGGCGGCCGATACCAGGAGACGGGCCGCGTCGAGGTCTTCGCGATCACCGAGGGCTCGCCTGCCGAGCGTGCGGGCATCCGGTTGGGCGATGTGATCACGAACATCGACGGCGAGCCGATCGGCAGCGTCGACGAACTCAGCGACACCATCGGATCGCTCGGCGCGGGTCGACGCGCGTCGGTCGAGTTCGAGCGCGACGGGGTCGCCTCGACGGTCGAGGTCACCTTGATCGAACGCCCGTCCGAACCCGGTTCGGGTCTCGGCTACTTCGGTGTCGGCACCAACAGTTGGGGCCGGTCGCAACTCGGTCCTCTCGACGGCTTCTCGCACGTGATGGGCGACCTTTGGACGGGCATGGGCCGCACCTTCTCGGGCATCGGCACCGTGATCAACCCGGCGAACCAGTGGGAGCAACTCACGAACGACGAAGCCGATCCCGCCAAGCGACCGACGACGGTCGTCGGGGTCACCAAGGTGGCCGGCGACATCGGCGAGCGCGACGGCTTCTACGGGGTGCTCGAGGTGCTGGCGTCGATCAACGTGTTCGTCGGCCTGTTCAACCTGCTCCCGCTGCTTCCCTTCGACGGGGGCCACGCCGCCATCGCGACCTACGAACGAGTGCGCAGTCGCCGTGACCGCGAGTACCGTGCCGACGTCGAGAAAATGTGGCCGGCGACGGTGGTCGTCGTGACACTTCTCATGTTCCTCACCTTCACCGGCCTGTACCTCGATCTCACCCGCCCCTTCTGAGAGTTGGCAGACTGTCGTCATGCAGCACGCGTCGATCACCTCGCGCCGACCCACCCGGCAGATCCACGTGGGCAAGGTGGCCGTCGGTGCCGACGCACCGATCACCGTGCAGTCGATGACGATCACCAAGACCGCCGACGTCGAGGGCACGCTCCAGCAGATCTACGCCCTCGCCGCCGCGGGCTGCGACATCGTGCGCTGCACCTGCAACGAGACGGAGGCCGCCGAGGGCCTCGCGCAGATCGTGCCGCGCTCGCCGGTGCCGATCATCGCCGACATCCACCACCAATACAAGATGGCGCTGGCCGCGCTCGAGGCCGGCGTGCACGGCCTGCGACTCAACCCTGGCAACATCCGCAAGCCCGAGCACATCAAGGCCGTGGCCTCCGAGGCCCGCGACCGCGGTGTGCCGATCCGCATCGGGGTCAACGGCGGCTCGCTCGATCCGAGCCTCTACGAGAAGCACGGCGGTCTCACGGCGGCCGCGATGGTCGAGTCGGCGCAGCAGGAGCTGCGCTACTTCGACGAGGTCGGCTTCGACCTCGTCAAGATCTCGGTCAAGGCCTCCAACGTCCCGCTGATGGTCGAGGCCTACCGCATGCTCTCCGCGGTCACCGACCACCCGCTGCACCTCGGCGTCACGGAGGCGGGTCCGCTCCCCGGCGGCCTCGTCAAGGCCACGGCCGGCATCTCGACGCTGCTGCTCGAGGGCATCGGCGACACGATCCGCTACAGCCTCACCGCGGACCCGGTCGAGGAGGCGCGCGCTGGGCGCCAGTTGCTCGAGGCACTCGGCCTGCGCGAGCGCAAGAACGTCGATCTGATCGCGTGCCCGTCGTGCGGCCGCGCGGAGATCGACGTGATCGACGTCGCGCAGCGCGCGCAGGCCGCCTTCGCCGACCGCAAGCTCCCGCTCCAGATCGCGGTGATGGGCTGCGTCGTCAACGGCCCGGGCGAGGCCCGCGAGGCCGACCTCGGCATCGCGGCGGGCAACAAGCGCGGCCACCTCTTCGTCAAGGGTCGCAACGTCGCGGTCGTCCCCGAGTCCGAGATGGTCGAGGCGCTCGTCGACTGGGCGACCTTCATCCACGAGCACGGCGTCGAGGCCGCGATCGCGCGGGTCGACACCACGCTCGCGGAGCGCGAGGCGGCCAAGGACCGGTCGCGGGCCCTCGAGGAGAAGGGCGCGGACGCCAACCACGCGGGCGAGCGCATCGTCGAGATCCGCAGGACCGTCTCCGGCGTATGATTAATCTTCCACTCGCGCTAGCAATTCGCCTTGAGGGTGTGGCGGCTCGACTCGCGGTACCGAGTTGGATATGGCGTAGGCCCACTCTCTACCTGCGGCGAGTCGCAGGCAACACCCGAACTAGGGCTGCGATCTTGGCAATCACAGAGAGACGTGCACACGACACTCGTACACGAACTGTCGTGGATTGTGAGGTCTGGGCCAGTCTTCGGGAGGATCCGATAGAGGTTCTAGACGTTGGTGCGCGGGGTGGTCCGATACCGGCGTTTCGTGTCTTCGCTGACGTTCTTAGGATGACTCTGGTCGAACCCGATCCACGGGAAGCTCGTCGACTCCAGAGGCGGTGGAGGAGTTCCTGCACTGTTGTTGAGACAGCTTTGGGTGCCAGTGACTCGTATGCCACGTTGCACGTGACGCGCAATCCCGGCGGATCCTCGCTGCTGCACCCAGATGACATTGGCATTTCATCTCATCTCCAGCGCAGTCGGAGGTCGGACTTGGAACGCTTCCGAGTAGAAGAGAAAGTCTCAGTCTCGGTCGAGACGCTCGAGAGACTCGCGATTCGTCTGGGTACTCGATTCGAGGTAGTCAAGATCGACACTCAAGGAAGTGAAGGTCCAATCGTCTCGGGCTTTGGTGACGTTCGCCCGCTGCTTGTTCAAGTCGAGCTGACTGGTGACGTTCCGCTGTATCAAGGTGAGTGGAAAGCGGAGGACGTTGTTCATCACCTCTCGGAGCTTGGGTACTTGCCCATCAAACGCCCTCTGTCTCACCATGGTGACTGGGTCTTCTTGCGGGATCCCCGAAAGATCACTGAGCGCAAGCACGTAGAAAGGGCCATTGTGGCGGCGTGCATACTTGGAGCACTAGAGCCAGCCGTTCCAGTCCTCGCGACAGCACATAACGGCATTCCCCTCCTGAATTCTCTCGCGAAGTTGACCTGAGCCGATGGACAACACTCGGACCCGAGGGAAATTGCCGAGCGCCACTCACTCGGCATGAGCTAGCCCCCCGCGGTCGTGCTCGGCGCGACCGTCGTCTCCGGCACCGTCGTCGGCGCGAGCGTCGTCGCGGGCACCGTCGTCGTCGGCGGGTACGCGCGGTCCCACAGCTCCGCCGACAGCCGCACGTACGTCTTCGCCCGCTGCTGGTATCCCGTCGCGGTGAGGTGGATCTTGTCCCACGCCCGCCACTTCGATCGCTTCGACACGAGCGCGTACCAGTCGTCGACGCTGACCGAGGGGTAGTCGGCCGCCACTCGCACCAGCACCTCGTTGTACGCGCGGCTGCGCGCTGCGATCGCGGGCGTGTCGTAGCGCAGGATGGTGAGGAACGTCGTCGGCACCCCGCCGACCTCGTCCAGCATCGCCCGGATCAGCTGCTCGTACACCTTCGGTGACGTCTCGTGGAAGACGTCGTTGGATCCGAGCGCGAGGATGATCGCGTCCGGCTGCACGCCCTGCTCGCGCCACTGACGCAGCACCTTGATGCCGGAGTACTTGATCCACTTGCTCCACGTCGGGACGTCGAGACGCCGCGAGAAGAGCCCGTCCATCAGCACGCGTCCCCACCGGCCGTCCGCCTCGATCTGCTCTCGCGCCTTGCCGAAGTACTGCGCGCCCCACGTCAGGCTGTCGCCCAGCACGAGCAGCGTGGGGCCGGCCGGCGCCGTGGTCGTCGTCGCGCGCGCGGCCACGACCCCGCCCGTCTCCGTCGAGCCCGCGGCGCGTGCCGCCCCGACGGCGCCGGCGAGCAGCAGCGCGGCGATGCCGACGGAGGCCGATGCGCGCGCCGCGCGCCCGCCGCCGCGCGTCGGGCGCCGCGTCACGCGGCCCACACCCGCACGATGCTCGCGCCCGGGCCTGGCACCGCGCGCTCGCCGCGTCGCAACAGCCGCACCTCGCCCGCACGCATCGTGTCCCCGCCGCGGGCTCGACGCACGTCGGCGCGGCTCGCGCGCTCGCGCCCGCCCGCCTGGCCCGCGCACAGCGCGATCTCCACGTCGTGCGTCGCCTCGGTCGGCGCGCCCGCGGCGTGGCGCGCGACGCCGAAGGGCCCGCGCGCGAGCCGCATCGCGCCGTCCGGCGCGGGGGCGCCGGCCGTCGCCCCCCACTCGGGTCCCGCCCC
>JBJTBM010000042.1:0-2554 GCA_046091365.1 Acidimicrobiia bacterium
CCGCAACTCCACGCCACCACCGAGGTCGGTTGGGGCTCGGTCGCGGCGGGGTCACCGGCGATCATCGACAATCCGGCCGGGAACGCCACCACCTCGGTGGGATCGACGTCGAGGCCCGCGCGGTAGTACGCGACGCTCTTCTCGGGTGCCAGCATCACGTCGTCGTGGTACAACGCCGGAGCCCAGTACGACGCGGTGTCGAGCGCCTGCTCGCACGTGGTGCCGTCCTCCAACAACGACTCCAACGTGGAGTCGGCGTCGGCTCCGGTGTTGCCGAAGAACACGTGCATGTGCGAGGCCCCCGGTTCGCCCGGATACACGATGGGATCGTCGGGCAACACATGACTGAAAGGGCACTCCACGACGAACTGCCCGACGGCACCTTGGGGCCCGGCGATCGGACGATCGGGAGCGCCCATCACGTCGGCCGGGTCGACCGGCATCGCCGAATGGTCGTGTTCCACTCCGCGAACATTGCTCGGGTCAGCCGCGCACGATGACACCAGAGCGACGAACACTGATCCGATGAGCAACGCGGACGCGGCCCGTCGGATCAGTGTCAACATGAGATCGGACTCGGCCGTGTTCCGTCAGTCGATCTTGTCGGGAACGGTGATGGCGGCGAGATCGATCGTCGGCGGGGTGGCACTGGCGGGTACCGCCGGCGCCGTGGCGGCGTCGGGCATGTTCTCCAGCTGCGGCAACTCCGGCAACGACGCGGTTTTCCAGTCCACCGACGGCGGCGCGGTCTCGGCGTCCACCAACCAGGTGATGACGGCCAGATCTCCGGCCAACCAGTCGCCGGCCGTCTCGCTCAAGGGCGAACCGCAAGGAGCCAGGGTCTCCAGTTCGAGCGGTGCCGAAGTGGTGAAGGTGTTCTCCTCGAAGCAGTTACCCAACTCCCAGAGGTTGCTTCCGGCCGAACCAACGGCGATGTCGGCGCGACGGTTGTCCTCGAGGACGTTGCCGCGCACCTCGGTGTCCTGGGAGTCCCACAACAGCGGACCGTCGGGGATGGCCGGTGTCTGCTTCTTCTGCGTCGCACAATCGGTGTCCCACGCGTCCTTGCTCGGAATGGCGTCGTTCGCGTCCTCCTCGAGGAAGGGAACGAGTCCGATACCCGTCTTGTCGTGATCCCACACGCGGTTGCGTTCGATGACGTTCTGAACGCCGCCGGCACTCAGGATGCCGTTGCCCATCGCCAGAATCGCCACGTCGATGGCCGGCGTGTCGGGCTGGTTGTTGGAGTACACGAGGTTGCCGACGATGGTGGTCTTGCGCTGCGGATAGCAGAGCTCGTAGCTACCGCTGTTGGGAACGATGCCCGCGCGATTGTTTCGGAACACCGAGTTCACGATAATGAGGTTGCCACCCGCGTTGGTGCCCGAATACCCGAGCCCGTTGTGCTCGGCGATGACGTTTCGGATGACGGCGTCGCAGGGGAAGCATTGTCCGATGTAAAAGCCGGCATCCGGGCTACCAGCGGCGTAAGAGTGCTCGAGCAGACCTCCGACCGAGTCGAAAGCGTAGATGCCGTAGTCGCCGTTGCGCCACGCCGTGAGATACGAACCGCGGTAACCGGTGCTCCCGGTCCAGAAGAACCCGTTCTTCGTGTAGTTCATCGCGGTCATGTTCTCGATGGCCACACCGGAGGCGCCCACGACGCGGAAACCGTTGTCGAGTTCGAAGTTTCCGTCCATGATCACGGTGTTGCGGTCGAGGCCGCGAATGACGATGTTGTCGGTGGTCACCTGCACCGCCTCGTTGTACGTGCCCGGCGCGATGAGGATCAGATCACCCTCGGCTGCCGCATCGACGGCTGCCTGGATGGTGGCGTAGTCCGCTGGCACGTTCAAGACCCCACCGGCGGGTGCGTCGGTGCTCGGAGCGTCGGTCGCGGGAGCATCGGTGCTCGGTGCCTCGGTCGACGGAGTGTCGGCGGTGTCGTCCCCCGAACCACAAGCGATCATCGACACGCTGAGAACACAAACGCCGACGAGCGAACGGAACAATTTCATGGTTTCCCCCTCTGGAAAGTCGCGTGGACGACCTCCTCACCCTACTGCGACGGGTCAGCTCACGCGAATGACCCCGTACATACCGACTCCCGGCACGCCGTGAATCGAGCAGTAGAACGGGTACACGCCGGGCGCCGTGAAGACGTGCGAAAAATTTTCTCCGGGGGCGAAGTCGGTGGAGGCGACGCCCCACGCCGAGGGCGACGTGTCCCGGGCCAACAATTGGACGAGGTCGGCGTCACTCTTCACGGTTTCGGGTAGGACGTTGTGTTCGTTACGACCACGGTTGTCGAACACCACTTCGGTGCCCGCCGCGATCTCGAAGTCGATCGGCCGGAAGGAATTGTCGAGCACCTGCACCGTCACCGATTCACCGTTGGGCGGCACCGTCGCGACGGGCGCGCACGCCGAGAACGATGCCAGTGCCGACGCGACGATCGCGGTCACGACGAGCGGGAACCGGAGCGAGAAACGAACCATGGGGGCAATTGTCGTCTCAGATGTTGGGCAACTGGTAATCCGCGAACCGGTCCCGC
>JBJTBM010000043.1:0-7461 GCA_046091365.1 Acidimicrobiia bacterium
GCAGGCTCATGGCGCACTCTCCGCGGCCCGCAACGGCGGACCGAAGGCGAGATGAGTTCGGTCACCGTCGACCAGGCGTCGAACCTCGATGCCATAGACGGGTTCGAGTCTCTCGCTGCACAGCACCTCGTCGGGAGTGCCCTGGTGCACGACGTGGCCCCGGTCGAGCAGGACCAGCTGGTCGCAGTAGCGGTTGGCGAGGTTCAGGTCGTGAAGGACCACGATGGTATCGAGGGCGAGGCGCCGAACCAGCGCGAGGATGTCGTGTTGGTAACGGATGTCGAGGTGGTTGGTCGGCTCGTCGAGCAGCATCACTGGGCTTTGTTGTGCGATGCATCGCGCGATCATCACTCGTTGGCGCTCACCCCCTGACAGCTCGTGGAGCCTTCGCCCAGCAAGGTCGGACAGATTCACGCGGTCGAGCGCAGCCAGGGCGACGTGGTGATCTTCGGCGGTGAAGCCGTGATGATCGGCGCGGTGGACGTGGCGTCCGAGGAGCACGAACTCGCCGACGGTGATGTCGATGCCGTCGGCCGCCGCGTCTTGGGCGACGACAGCGATCGTGCGTGCGATCGAGCGTCGAGGGAGCGACTCGATGGCTCTCTCATCGATGAGCACGGCGCCGCGGTGTGGGCGGAGCATGCCGTAGAGGCAACGCAGCAGTGTGGATTTCCCGCTGCCGTTGGGTCCGATCAGGCCGATCACCTGCCCGGAGTGCGTGGAGAGATGCACCCCGGACAGGACGTCGGTCGCGCCGAACCGGAGCTCGACCCCGGTCGCTGCGATCATCGGCCGCTTATCCCCTGATCTGCTTGGCCAGCACCGAGAGACCCTTCACGACGAGCGGGGTCGGGGGTTCTGCGTAGTTGAACAGCAGGGGGTAGACGGCGCCGTCAGCGACTGCCGTGATGCTGCTCGCACCAGGAAGCTCGGTGACCAGCGCTGCGATCTCGTCGGGGGTGAGTCCGGTGTCGTCGTAGAGCAGGACGAGCACGTCCGGGTTGCGGTCGATGACCTCCTCGATCGACACCTCGGGCACGCGTTCGCTCAACTCGGCGAACACGTTGGTCATGCCGAGCGCTTCCATCTGCGGGTGCACCATGCCGAGCGCCGAGTAGGCGTAGATCGCGCTGCCGTCCGAGCTGACATAGAGCGCGGCCGCGGTCTTGCCCTCGGCTACCGGGGCGTCGGCTGCGGACGCGACGGTGGCGGCGAGCGCGTCGGCGGCGGGGTCGGCGATGGCGGACGTGCCGAACAGCTGGCCGTAGAACCGGACCTCGTCGACGATGCTGTCGAACGATGGCTTCGGCGGGTTGTCGCAGAACGGCGGCATCACGTAGAGCTGGATGCCGACGTCGGCGAGTGCGTCGGCGGTGATGGTCTCGGTGTCGTAGCCGATGACGATGTCGGGTTCGTACTCGATGATCGCCTCGAGCGACACCTCGACACCACCGGTCGAGGTGGCCTCGGCCTGCAACGCCGGGATCGCGTCGAGGATCTCCATCTCCTCGGGCGTGTAGTACTCCTCGGGGAAGTCCTCGATCCGAGCCACGACACGATCCATCGCCCCTGCGGCGAAGAGCAGCGACGGGGCGGCGGCTTCCATCAGCAGTACCCGTTCCGGGGCGGCATCGAGCGTGAACTCCTGGTCGCAGTTGGTGAACGTGAACGGAAAGGCGGAGCCGTCCTCAGCGGCGGCCGTCGTGTCGGGCGGCGAGGAAGCATCGTCGTCGCCGCAGGCGGCGGCGAGCAGGCCGAGCGCGGCGATGCAGGCGACCATCCGGCGTTGGTTCGGTGATGATTTCATGTTTGTTATTCCTTTCTGACGCCGCGTGGCGCTCAGGTGTTGTAGGGGAGTTTGCGGACGAGCGCGACCAGCACGGGGGCGCCGAGCACACCGGTGACGACGCCGATCGGGAGTTCCCGCGGTTGGCGCACCATGCGTGCTGCGACGTCGGCCCAGACCAGGACGACGGCGCCGAGCGTTGCAGCGGCGGGGACGAGGTGGCGGTGGATCGGGCCGACGATCCGTCGGGCGATGTGGGGAACGGCGAGTCCGACAAAGCCGATGCCTCCCGACAGCGAGACGGCACAGCCGACACAGAGGGCGATCACGACGACGAGCACGAGCCGGGTTCTTCCTGGGTCCACACCGCTGGCGAGCGCGGTCTCGTCCCCGAGGGCGAGGAGGTCGAGCCGGCGCCGCCACCAGAACACCACGGCGAGGCCTGCAGTGATCCCCGCGTAACCGATGGGAAGCGTCGACCAGTCTGCATTCACCAGTGAACCGAGCAGCCAGAACATCACCGCCCTTGCCCCTTCGGTGGAGTCGGCGAACAGGATCAGCAGACTCGTGGTCGCGCTCAGCAGGTAGCTGACGGCGACGCCGGCGACCAGCATCCTCGACGGGGTGATGCGTCCCGTGGACCGGGCTAAACCCAGCACGAGGGCCAGCGCGCCGAGAGCTCCGAAGAACGCCATCAGCGACACCGACTCGGGGCCGAGGCCTGCGCCGACGCCGAAGAGGATCGCGGCGGCAGCACCGGTCGACGCCCCCGAGCTGACGCCGAGGATGTAGGGCTCTGCCAGTGGGTTGCGGACCAACGCCTGCAGCGCCACGCCGACCACGCCGAGCGCCGCACCGACGATCGCGCCGAGGAGCACCCGCGGGAGCCGGACCTCCCAGATGATCGAGTCGTCCGTACGCGCCCAGGTCTGCTCGGCCGGGAACCCGATGGTGTGGTGGCCGATGATCCGCACGACCGTCGCCGGTGCGACAGCGACCGGGCCGAGACCGATGGCAACGACCACCGAGACCAACGCTGCCAGCGAGAGCCCGATCAGCAACGGCCGCCGACTCCACGTCCATCCAGTGCGGTCCGGTACGACGGATGCGCGTACGGGACTCGGCCCTGTCGAGGCGGTCATCGAGCGCTCGAAGCGGCCTTGACCGCCATCACGATCCGGTCGTCGAACCGCTGCCAGATCGTGTCGACCTCGACGAAACCCGCGCGCCGCGCAGCGTCGATGAAGCCGGCGAGCGGCGGTCGTCGCTCGGTCGACGCCCTCGCCTCCTCGACCTCATCCACCCCATCAGGGGCCGCCTCGGTCGGCGGGAAGACCTCATCGCGGCGCGCGCACAGCGGTGCCAGGCGCGGGTCCGAACGTGCCGACTCCCACCACGCGTGCCAGCTGACCGCACCACCGGCGACCGCCCGCTCGGCATCACGAGCGGCGATCCACCCTGCGAGCGACGTGAACGACGGAGCGTCTGCGTATCCGAGGTGGTCGGCGTTGAGCAGGATCCCACCCGGTCGGAGTGACCGGGAGGCGTGCCCGAGCGCGTCGTCAAGCTCGTCGGCAGAGAGCCAATGCAGCGCGGTCGACGAGCACACCACGTCGACGTCGCCGATCGGTGCACTCGCGAGCCAGCCGCCGTCAGCGACGTCGTGTTCGACGATCTGGGCGCGGTGCGGGCCGAACGTCGCAGTGGCCTGACGCGCCAGCTCGAGCAACACCGGATCGATGTCCACGCCGACGTACCTCGAACCGGGGAGACGCCGAAGCAATCGCTCGCCGATGGCCGCCGGCCCACAACACAGATCGACCACGGTCGGACTCGCAGTACCAGCCAGTTCCGCATGCCACTCCACGGCCGAGAGCAACACGGCGAACCGCTCCTCTCGTTGACCGATGTACATCTCCTGCTGGCGATCCCACGCCTCGACCATCGACATGACGCTAAGCTAATCGGAATCGTTCCGATTAGCAAGTACTGAATCGGAACACTTCCGATTTTGTCGTGTATGCGGCGTAGGCTCCGGTCGTGGAACCTCGGCCGACATCGACCATCGCGCTGATCGGGATCGTCACGGTGTCCGACCGGGCAAGCCGTGGCGAGTACGACGACCGTGGTGACCCGGCGATCGAGCGGTTCCTCGAAACACATCTGTCGTCGCACTGGTCTGCGATTCGGCGACTCGTGCCCGACGTGGCACCTGAGATCGAGGCCTGCTTGCGAGAACTGTGCGACGAAGACGGATGCTGTCTCGTGGTGACGACCGGTGGGACCGGGCCGGCCGCACGCGACGTGACGCCGGAGGCTACTGAGGCGGTGGCCGACAAGGTGCTGCCAGGCTTCGGTGAGCTGATGCGACAGGTGTCGCTCGCTGCGGTGCCGACGGCGATTCT
This sequence comes from Acidimicrobiia bacterium, assembly GCA_046091365.1. Taxonomy (GTDB): domain Bacteria; phylum Actinomycetota; class Acidimicrobiia; order Acidimicrobiales; family Ilumatobacteraceae; genus Casp-actino8. The sequence goes on from JBJTBM010000043.1 coordinate 4,192, forward strand.
GTCCCGACAGACCGCCGTCGTCCGTGGCAGCTCGTTGATCGTCAACCTGCCGGGGAAGCCGTAGGCGATCGACGACTGCCTCCGCGCGGTGTTGCCCGCGATCCGCCCGTCTCGAGTCAGCCGCCTCGGGCGAGGTTGCAGGCGATGTCGAGCACCTGGTCACGGCCGTACTCGCCGGACCCGAGCCGACGCGACGGCGGCTCGACCGCACGGGTCCGCGGATCCACAACGGCGCGAGCCTCGCCGACGCGGATCTCGACGTCGTCGAGGGCAATCTGCTGTTCGAAAACTTTCGACCCGACCCCCACATGTGTCTGATGGGCTGGATCGGCGAACTCGGACGACCCATCATCAGCGAATGCGAGCTAACCGAGTACCCCCGACTGTTTCCTGACGAAGAGTTCCTGCTGGGTCCCGTGTGACAAACCGTCACACCAAACCGTCATTTCCAGTCAATTTCTGACTCTCACGCCGATGTCCTGATCGAGAACGTCGGGCTGCCAAAGAGGCCGATTCCGTGGAAACCCTTGTTTTGCAGGTGCTTTATTCGATGCGCAGGCCGGAGATCGCGCGGGCAATCACCAACTGCTGAATCTCAGACGTGCCTTCGAAGATCGTGTGGATCTTGGCATCGCGGTGCATGCGCTCCACGTGGTACTCGCGCGTGTAGCCATAGCCGCCCAGAATCTGGATGGCCTCCTCGGTAACGCGCACCGCGGTCTCCGAGGCGTAGTACTTGCTCATGGAACCCTCGGCGTTCTTGTAGCCGCCGTTGCGGGCCAGCCACGAGGCGCGCCAGATGAGCAGACGTGCCGCGTCGATCTGCGTGGCCATGTTGGCCAACTTGAAAGCGATCGACTGGTTCATGATGATCGGCTTGCCGAACGCCACGCGCTCCTTGGCGTAATCGAGGGCGATCTCGTACGCACCGCGCGCGATACCCAGGGCCTGGGCGCCCACGGTGGGACGGGTGGCCTCGAAGGTCTTCATGGCGGGCTGGGCCTCACCGGTGCGACCCGCCTCGCGGGCGCGGGCCAGCTTGGCGTCCAACTTCTCCTTGCCGCCCAACAAGCAGCGGCCCGGCACGCGAACGTCGTCTAACACCACCTCGGCGGTGTGCGACGCCTTGATGCCGTGCTTGGCGTACTTCTGGCCCTGCGACAGACCCTTGGTGCCGGGCGGAATCACGAACGAAGCCTGCCCGCGACCCTTCAGAGCGGGGTCGACGGCGGCCACCACCACGTGCACGTTGGCGATACCACCGTTGGTGATCCAAGCCTTGGTGCCGTTAATCACCCACTCGTCGTTCGCCTCGTCGTACACGGCCCGCGTACGCAACGACGACACGTCGCTTCCGGCATCGGGCTCGCTCACGCAGAACGCGCCCAGCTTCACGTCGTTGGCGTCGCCGTAGCACTGGGGAACCCACTCGATGGTCTGCTCGGGTGTTCCGTTGCCGCTGATACCGGCCGCGGCCAATCCCGAACCCATGATGGCCATACCGATGCCACCGTCACCCCAGAAGATCTCCTCGACGGCGACCGGCATGGTGAGGCCGCTGCTGTCGCTCATCGCGTTCATGATGAAGTCGAGGCCGTACAGGCCGATCTTGGCCGCCTCCTGAACCACGGGCCAGGGGAACTCCTCGCGGTCGTCCCACTCCTGAGCCGCCGGACGCATGACGTCCTTGGCGAACTCGTGGATCCAATCCTTGAGCTGGATCTGTTCTTCGGTGAGGTTGAGGGAGAACCCGGACATGAGCCGATGTTACCGAGTGGTAACCAATCTCTCCACCCGAAGAGGCAACGCGTCGCCCCGGGTGAGAAACTCGAGACGTGGCCCCCGCCCGACCCCCCATCGCGAGCCTGAGAGGAGCAACCGCCGCCCTCACGCTGCTCGCCGGCCTGTTGAACGTCGCCGTCGCGCCCGGGCGTTCATCCGACTGGATGGCCGAAGGACTGATGATCGGTACCGTCGGCGGATTACAGGTCGCGCTCGCCGGTGCACTGCTCGTCTCACGGTCCTACCGAGTCATCTGGGCGACCGGAGTCGTCAACCTCGCCGTCGGTCTGGCGCTCGTTCTCGTGCGTGTGATCGGTTATCCGTTCGGACCGTTCGAGAATTACGCCCCACCACTCGAGCCCTACCGCATCATCGTGCTCGTGACATCGGTGCTCGCCGCCATCGGCGTGGTGGTGATCGCCTCCCGACCGGCCACTGGCCCGCTCGGGTTGCGCTTCGAGAACGTGGCCCCACTGGTGGTCGCCCTGGCCGTGGTCCCGGGACTTCATCTGAGTTCATGGGGCGACGATGCGCGACACATACTCGGTGCCGCGCATGTTCACACCGCCACACCGACGATCATTCTCTCCCCCGACGAACAGTCACGACTGGATGACGAGTTGGCATTGGCTGCTGAGGTTGCCCGTCGACTACCCACATTCGCCGATGCGCTGGCCGATGGATGGGTGATATCAGGCCCCACCGTCGCCGGCATTGGTCAGATGGTGGTGCGACCCGATGTCGACTTCCGCGACGTCCCGTTCGACATCGAACGCCCCCTCGCCTACATCTACTCCGACGACTCGCCCGATGCGCCTGTGGTCGGTCTCGAATACGCGCAGTGGCTCAGCCACGGCGAGACACCACAGGGGTTCACCGGGCAGACACCCACGTGGCACACGCACATGCTCAGTTGCCTGGTCGACAGTTCGTACATCGTGCCGCAGGACGACCCGGTCACCGGACAGTCGTGCGCCAAGGTTGACGGCAGCATCGACACGTCGATGTCGTACATGCTGCGCGTGTGGCCGCTTGCCGATCAACCCAATCCCGACGGAGTCTTCGCCCACGACAACCCCACGTTGCGCTGAGTCAGCTGGCGCGACGCCCCCGACCGCCCCGCGACACCCGACGCTTGTGGTCGAGGAAGTCGACCATCACGTAGTTGCCCAGATCGTGGGCGTTCGTCATGAAGGCCCGTCCCCCGTTCATGGAGGTCATCTGCTCGACGAAGCGCACCAGGTACTGGTCGGCGTCGAGCATGAAGGTGTTGATCGTGATGTTCTCGCGCGTGCAGCGCATCGCTTCGCGCAAGGTGGCCTCGACCGTGAGTTGTTGGGCGTCCCAACCGTCGAAATACGTGAACCAGGGATCGCCCTGCGGAGTGATGTGGGCGGTCGGTTCACCGTCGGTGATCATGATGATCTGCTTGTTGCCCGACTGACCGGCCAACATGCGTCGGGCCGTGGCCATGGCGTGGTGCATGTT
>JBJTBM010000044.1:0-6028 GCA_046091365.1 Acidimicrobiia bacterium
TCGCCGAAGCCCTCAAGCCTGAGTTCAAGGAATACGCCGCGCAGATCGTGAAGAACACCAAGGCGCTCGCCGAGGCGCTTGTCGCCAAGGGCTTCAAGCTCGTTTCCGGCGGCAGCGACAACCACCTGATGGTCGTCGACCGCACGCCGTTCGATGCCGACCTCACCGGCAAGGAAGCGCAGCTCGTTCTCGACGAAGCAGGGATCACCCTGAACAAGAACACCATCCCCGACGATCCGCGCAGCCCCTTCGTCACCTCGGGCGTGCGCATCGGCACCCCCTCGGTGACCACCCAGGGCATGACCGAAATGCAGATGGACACCATCGCCGACCTCATCGCACGGGCCCTGCGCGACCGGTCCGACGCGACCAAGGTGGCCGCGGTCAAGGCCGAGGTTGCGGCGCTGTGTGCCGCTTTCCCGGCCTATCCCGCCTGACCGGAACCAAAACGGGGGCGAATAGTCTCGCAGGCGTGCCCGATACCGCCGGTTACCTCTTCATCGGTGTGGTCGCGGCCGTCGTCACCTTCGTGACGACCCCCATCGTCACCCGCCTCGCGCATCGGGTCGGCTGGGTGGTGCAGCCCGACGCGCGTCGCGTGCACAAGGTGCCAACTCCCGACGTCGGCGGCATCGCGATGTTCGTCGGGTTCGTGGTGGCCCTCGGGTTGGCGTGGCGGATGGGTCGGTTCGCCCCGGTGTTCGACAACAACTCCGAACCGCTCGGCGTGTTGCTGGCCGCAGCGGTCATCTTCGGAACCGGCCTCATCGACGACGTCCGCGAGATCTCGAGTCCGGCCAAGGTGACCGGCACGGTCATCGCCGGACTGGTGTTGGTGTGGTTCGGGGCGACCATGTTCTATTTCCGCATCCCGTTCCTCGACGTCTTCGTGCTGTCGAACGACTGGGTGCCGATCATCACGATCCTGTGGCTGATGGGCATGAGCCAAGCGGTCAACCTCATCGACGGACTCGATGGTCTCGCCGCGGGCATCGTGGCCATCGCCGCCGCGGCGTTCTTCCTGTACAGCCGGCGACTCGACGATCTGGGGGTGTTGGTGCAACCCAACGTCGGACCCCTCATCGCCATCATCGCCCTCGGTGTGTGCGTCGGGTTCCTGCCCCACAACTTCAACCCGGCCCGGATATTCATGGGCGACAGCGGCGCGTTGTTCCTCGGCCTCCTGATGGCGGTGTCGACGAGCGTGGTGGGGGGCCGTGCCGATCCCGACAGCCAGACCTACACGCCCGGTCAGACCTACTTCTTCTTGGCGCCACTCTTCATTCCGCTGTTCATCCTGGGGGTGCCGATCTTCGACACCTTGTTCGCGATCGTGCGGCGTGCGGCCAAGCGTCAAGGGGTGGCCACGGCCGACAAAGGGCACCTGCACCACCGGCTCATGAACCTCGGGCACGGGCAACGTCGCAGTGTGCTGATCCTGTGGTTGTGGACGGCGATCCTGTCGGGGTTCGTGCTCTACCCGATCTTCACCAAGGCCCGCACGGCCCTGATCCCGATCGGAACGGCCGCCATCGCGCTCAGCCTGTACACGGTGCTGCACCCCGAGGTGCGCCGCCAGCGCAAAGACGCCAAATCGGTCGAATCCGAGGTGACCGACGACCTCCCGGGGGACGCCACCGCAGAATTGCCCCGCCCGCCCGCTGCGGGGTAGTTTGTGAGAACTTTCACGAGCGGTGGCCACCTGGCGCACTCCTGAACCCCCGCGATGTCCGACACCTCAGCTACCGCCAAATCTCGCCGTCCGACGGCGTTTGCCCAGCGTATGACCACAATGTTGGGTCGTCCGAGCGGCGGCAACAGCGTCGACCAAGGGCTCGGTCAGGGCATGGAGTTCGCCCTCACGGTGGCGGTATTTCTGGGCTTGGGCTGGCTCGTCGACCAGATCTTCGACACCCGCCCGATCTTCATGATCGCCTTGGTGGTCTTTTCCGTTATCGGGCAGTTCGTGAAGATGTGGTTCGTCTACGACGCCCGGATGAGGATCCTCGAAGCCCAGCGCAAGCGGGCGTCCACCTCCCACCAGCAGGTCGAGCCCGACAGCGGGACGGAACGGTGACGATGACCGACGAGCCCTCGCCGATCACGACCCGCCTCGAGGGAGACGCCCCCGAGATCCAGGTCACCTTCGACATTCTCCGACGGGGGGCGTACGCCGCTCCGGTGATCGTGGCGGTCTGTGCGGTGTTTGCCGGTCTCGACGGGGTGTTCTCCGCGCTCTACGGCATCGGTCTCGTGCTCGTGAACTTCTTCTGCGCCGCCGGCCTGGTGGCGGTCACCGCCCGAATCAGCCTCGGGCTCATGATGGGGGCGGTCCTCTTCGGTTACATCGCCCGCCTCGGACTCATTTTTCTGGCTGTGATTCTCGTCCGGGACGCCTCTTGGATTTCACTCACGGCCCTCGGATTGACCATTATCGTTACCCATCTAGGACTCCTCGTGTGGGAAATGCGCTACGTGGCTGCATCGCTCACATATCCGGGGTTGAAACCCCGACGCAAGTAAAGCCCCCGACCGACTCCTGCCCACCCACGCCTGCACAAAGGACCAACGAACGTGATCGCACTCGAGTTCCCGCCGATCAATGAGATCCTGCGATGGAAGGACCTCTTCCCGTCGTTCAACAAGATCGCCCTCATCGCCGTCGCCGCGGCGCTGATCGGCACGATCATCTTCTTGCTCGCCGGCAACAAGGACCCGATGAAGGCCCCCAAGGGCGTGCGCAACCTCGCCGAGACCATCGTCGAGTTCATCGAGAACGGCATCGTCATGCAGACCATGGGTCGCGACGGTCTCGGGTGGACGCCTTTCCTGATGAGCATCTTCACTTTCATCTACCTCTGCAACGTGCCCGGAATCATTCCGTTCCTGCAGATGCCGGCCACCGCCCGTATCGCCATCCCGATGTTCTTGTCGCTGTTGGTGTGGGTGGTGTTCATCGGAACCGGCTTCAAGCATCAGGGTTTCGGCTACATCAAGAGTTCGCTCTTCCCGCCCGGAGTGCCCAAGGCGCTGTACATCCTGGTGACCCCCATCGAGTTCATCTCGACGTTCCTAGTGCGTCCGTTCTCGTTGACGGTGCGACTCTTCGCCAACATGCTGGCGGGCCACATCCTTCTCGTCACCTTCGCCCTGCTGTCCGAGGCGCTGTTCCAGGCCAAGGGCAACCCCGGCCTGATCCCGGTGGGCGTGCTGCCGCTCTTCATGCTCATCTTCCTCACCGGCTTCGAGGTGCTGGTGGCGTTCCTGCAGGCCTACATCTTCACGATCCTCACCGCCGTGTACATCGGCGGCGCGGCGCACCCCGAACACTGATCGCGTATCACCCAACCAGCAATTCTCTGAACACAACACACAACAGGAGACCAAAACAATGGAAGCACTATCAGCTCTGGTTGCCGAACTCACCGGAGACGAGCAGAAGGCCGCGTCGGCCGCCAGCTCGGCCGGTTTCGCCTACGGCCTCGCGGCCATCGGACCTGGCATCGGCATCGGTTACCTCGTCGGTAAGTCCGTCGAGGCCATGGCTCGTCAGCCCGAGGCCGCCGGCATGGTTCGTACGACCATGTTCCTCGGCATCGCCTTCACCGAAGCCCTGGCCCTCATCGGCTTCGTGGTCTTCATCCTCATCGGTCTCTGATCGTTCACAACCAACAACAAGGAGTAGACGTGCGAACAGCCGTCGTCACCGTCAACGGTGAGGCACTCCGGGTCGAACTGGTGTCTTCGGAAAGCGAAGGCGGCGAGTTCAACCCGGAGGAATGTGCCTACAAGCCGGAGACGGAAACTGCAACAGAGTGTGGTGAGGGTCCCGGCCCGATCATCCCCGAGATGAAGGAATTGGCGTGGGGCGCCGGGGCGTTCATCGTCTTTGCGATCCTCATGCGGGTCTTCCTCTTCCCGAGGCTGCGCAAAGGCATGGACGCGCGTTACAACTCCATTCGCGAGGGACACGAGGCGGCCGATGCCGCCCGCGCGTCGGCTCGTTCCGAGGTGGCCCAGTACGAAGCCGCGGTGTCCGCAGCCAAGGCTGACGCGGCCAAGGTCGTCGACGCCGCTCGCGCGACGCTCGAGTCCGAGCGTCAGGCGCAACTGAGTGCCGTGAACTCGCGCATCTCGGCCAAGCGTGACGCGGCTCTGGCCGACGCCGACACCGCTCGTGCGGCGGCTCGCGGTCAGATCGAGGCTGCGGTGGCCGACGTGGTGACGAGTGCCGTCGAGGCCGCCACCGGTAAGCGTCCCGATGGTGCGTTGGTCTCCCGCGCCGTTGCCGACGCCATGAGCGCGGGGGTGTCGCGATGAGTCTGTTGTCCCTCTTGGCCGCCGATCCCTCCGAGACGCACCACTGGCTGCTTCCCGAGACGGCCGAAATCATCTACGGCGGCATCGCCTCGGTCATCGTCATCGGTGGACTGGTCAAGTTCGCCGGTCCGATGGTGAAGAAGTCGATGGCCGCGCGCACCGAGCGCATCCAGAAAGAACTCGACGCCTCGGCCAACGACCTGGCCTCGGCGCAATCCGATGCGGCCGGCATTCGCACGGCTCTCGGTGACATCGACGCCGAGCGCGCTCGCTTGTTGGCCGATGCCAACACGCAAGCCGAGGCACTGTTGCGCGACGGTCGCGCACGGTTGACCGCCGAGATCGCCGAGCTCGAGGCCAAGGCCGAAGCCGACATCGCGGCGGCCGCCGCGCGTGGGGGCGACGAACTGCGCACCGAGATCGGTCGCGTGTCCTCGTCGGCGCTCGACAAGGTTCTTCCCAGTGTGCTCGACGAGGCGACCCAGCAGTCGTTGGTCGAGAACTTCATCTCGAAAGTGGGGGCCTCACGATGAGTGACAACCGCATCGAAGGGTACGCGCGCGCGCTGTTCGAGATCGCCCGCGCCGAAGGCACCATCGACGAGGTCGAGGACGAACTGTTCCGTCTGGCGCGCACGCTGGAGTCCAGCGACGCCTTGCGTAACGCCTTGACCGACGAGAAGATCCCGGCGGTTCGCCGTCAGGGCATCGTCGAGGACTTGTTGGGTGGCAAGGCCACGGCCACCACCACGCAGTTGGTGTCCATGGTGGTCGGCGGAGGTCGCGGTCGCGACCTGCCCGCCATCGTCGACAAGTTGGTGCAGCGAGCCTCGCGCGAGAAGAAGCTCGAAGTCGCCGAAGTGCGCAGTGCGGTGGCGCTCACCGCCGATCAGCAGACGCGGCTCGCCGCTGCCTTGGCCAATGCCACCGGCAAGCAGGTGAACTTGAAGGTGATCGTCGATCCCTCGGTGCTCGGCGGCATCGTGGCCACGGTGGGCGACACCGTGATCGACGGAAGCATCCGTACCCGGTTGGACAATGTGAAGGGTCGGCTCTGAGAGCCGCCGGAAAGAACGGAACGAGAAACGACATGGCAGAGCTGACACTCTCCGCAGCCGACATCGCGGCCGCGATCAAGAAGAACCTCGAAGGCTTCACGCCCTCGCTCGAGGCCCGCACCGTGGGTCGCGTCGTCGAGGTCGGTGACGGAATCGCGCGCATCTCGGGCTTGCCCGACTGTGCCGTGAACGAGTTGCTCGAGTTCGAGGACGGCACCAAGGGTCTGGCCCTCAACCTGGAAGAGGACGCCATCGGAGCCGTGGTGCTCGGTGACTCCGACCGCATCGAGGAAGGACAGACCGTCAAGGCCACCGGCCAGATTCTGTCGGTGCCGGTCGGCGAGGGCGTGTTGGGTCGCGTGGTCAACGCGCTCGGCGAGCCCATCGACGGCAAGGGTCCGCTGGTGGGAGTGCAGCCCCGCCGCATGGAGATCCAGGCCCCCGGCATCATGGGTCGCAAGCACGTGCACGAGCCCATGCAGACCGGCATCAAGGCCATCGAAGCCATGACCCCGATCTGTCGTGGTCAGCGCGAGCTCATCATCGGGGACCGCAATACCGGCAAGTCCACCGTGGCCATCGACACAATCGTGAACCAGAAGGTTCCGGGTGTGAAGTGCAGGTAAGTGGCCAGCGGACAGATGGGTTACA
>JBJTBM010000045.1:0-13941 GCA_046091365.1 Acidimicrobiia bacterium
GGTCGCCTTGATCGTGAACGGCGTCTACTCGGTGTGACCTCGGAGAGGTTCAGACGACGAGGTTGACCATGCGACCGGGAACGACGATGACTTTCTTCGGGGTCTCACCCGCGAGCGCCGCCAGCACCTTGTCGTCCGACAACGCGATCGCCTTCACGGTCTCCTGGTCGGCGTCGGCGGCCACCACCACGCGGGCGCGCACCTTGCCGTTCACCTGAACCGGATACTCGACGGTGTCGTCGACGAGCAACGCCGGATCGGCAACGGGGAACGAAACGTACGTGATGGACTCGGAGTGGCCGAGACGGTTCCAGATCTCCTCACCCATGTGCGGGCACAGGGGAGCGAGCATCCGGGCCAGGGCCACGGCGACCTCCCGCGGAGTCGAGTCGTGGACGTTCACGTGTTGGGTGAGGGCGTTGTTCAACTCGATCAACTTGGCGATCGCGGTGTTGAACCGGAGGGCCTCCATGTCGGCCCGAACCCCGTCGATCGTACGGTGGAGGAGTTTGCGCAGTTCGTCGGGGGTGCCCGCGTCGACGACGCGTGAGGCCCCGGTCGACTCGTCGATGACGTTGCGCCAGACACGTTGCAGGAAGCGTTGCATGCCGACGACGTCGCGGGTGTTCCACGGGCGACTCGCGTCGAGTGGGCCCATGCTCATCTCGTAGAGACGGAAGGTGTCCGCACCGTATTCGTCGTACATCTCGTCAGGGGTGACGATGTTCTTCAGACTCTTGCCCATCTTGCCGTACTCGCGCGACACCTCTTCGCCGTCGAAGAAGTAACTTCCCTCGCGCTCGTCGACCTCGGCGGCGGGCACGGCTTGGCCACGCGGATCGCGGTAGGCGTACGCCTGCACGTAGCCCTGGTTGAACAGACGGTGGAAAGGCTCGGAGCTCGACACGTGTCCGAGATCGAAGAGCACCTTGTGCCAGAAGCGCGCGTAGAGCAGGTGGAGCACAGCGTGTTCGACGCCACCGACGTACAGATCTACCCCGCCCGTGTGCCCGATCGTGCCGTCGCCACCGTCGGCCGGACCCATCCAGTACTTCTCGACGGCACGGTCGACGAAACGGTCGTGATTGGTTGGGTCGAGGTAGCGCAATTCGTACCAGCACGACCCCGCCCATTGCGGCATCACGTTGATTTCGCGACGGTAGGTGCGCGGACCTTCGCCGAGGTCGAGGGTCACCTCGCGCCACTCGGCACTGCGCGCCAGCGGTGGAATGGGGTCGGTGACGTCGTCGTTCGGGTCGAGGGCTTGCGGCTTGAAGTCCTCGAGTTCGGGCAGCAGCACGGGCAGCATCGATTCGGGAAGAGCGACCGGCTGGTCGTGCTCGTCGTAAACGACGGGGAACGGTTCGCCCCAATAGCGCTGACGGCTGAAGAGCCAGTCGCGCAGTTTGAAGTTCACCGTCGCCGCACCGTGCCCGTTACGCGCGAGCCAGTCGTTCATCAGACGCTTGCCCTCGTCCACCGACGACACGCCGTCGAGCGAGACGTCGGCATTCGACGAATTGACGTACGAACCGTCGCCGACGAACGCCTCCGGCCACGTCGTCGTGTCGACGTCGCCGGGTCGTTGAACCGGTAGTCCCCGGGACTCGAACCACTCGGTGGGCGGCAACTGAATGGCCGGGACGGGTAGCGCGAATCGGCGCGCGAACTCGAAGTCCCGCTGGTCGCCGCACGGAACGGCCATGATGGCGCCGGTTCCGTAGCCCATCAGCACGTAGTCGGCGATCCACACCGGGACCGCCTCACTGTTCACGGGGTTGACGGCGTACGAACCCGAGAACACACCGGTCTTGTCGCGGGTGTCGTCCTGGCGGTCGATCGTGTCCTTGGTGGCGGCCACGGCTCGGTACTCGTCGACCGCGATGCGGCGTTCGGCGGTGGTGAGGGCCTCGACGAGCGGATGCTCGGGCGCGATCACCATGAAGGTCGCGCCGAACAAGGTGTCGGGTCGGGTCGTGAACACGGTGATGGGACCAGCGGGGGAGTCGAAGTCGACGCGGGCACCCTCGCTGCGGCCGATCCAGTTGCGTTGCATCAACTTGATCGGTTCGGGCCAGTCGAGTCGCTCGAGGTCGTCGAGCAGTCGATCGGCATACGCGGTGATGCGCATCATCCACTGGCGCATGTTCTTCTTGAAGACCGGGTAGTTGCCGATGTCGCTACGTCCGTCGGCGGTGACCTCCTCGTTGGCCAGGATCGTGCCGAGACCCGGACACCAGTTCACCGGAGCGTGCGAGAGATAGGCGAGACGGCGCGAGTCGACGGCCGAGCGTCGTTCGTCGGACGTCAGACTCGACCACGTCGCCCCCGAAGGCGTGGGAATGCGCCCTTGGGCGTATTCGGTTTCCAATTCGGAGACCGGACGTGCCTTGCCGATCCTCTCGTCGTACCAACTGTTGTAGACCTGGAGGAAGATCCACTGGGTCCAACGGTAGAAGTCCTCGTCGGTCGTGGAGACGCTCCGTCGCGCGTCGTGGCCGAGTCCGAGCCTGCGCAGTTGTCGGCGCATGTTGGCCACGTTCGATTCGGTGTTGACCCGGGGGTGCACGCCCGTGGCGATGGCGTGCTGCTCGGCCGGCAGCCCGAACGAGTCGTAGCCGAGGGCGTGGAGCACGTTGAATCCGGTCATGCGCTTGAAGCGCGAGTAGACGTCGGTGGCGATGTAGCCGAGAGGGTGTCCGACGTGAAGGCCCGCTCCGCTCGGGTAGGGGAACATGTCGAGGACGAACAACTTCGGGCGTCCGGCGACTTTGTCCGGCTCGCCCACCGGCCCGGCGGGGTTCGGCGCCTCGAACGTGCCGTCGGCCTCCCAGCGGTCCTGCCAGCGGGTTTCGATCTCCTGGGCGAGACGGGCCGTGTAGCGCAGCGACGGGGAGTCGTCGGAGGTCGATTCGTTCGTCGGCGCGGGCATAGCGCCTCAAGGGTAACGGCACGGTCGCCGTGGTCGGATCCTCACCGACGCATTTCGCACTGGTTCTCGTTCACTGCATCGCCGAGAACTAACTTCTCAACTGCCTTGGTGACACCATGAACGAGCCCACTCACGACAAACGACCACTACCTACCGGATCGGTCATCGATCGTCTGGAGACGTCGGCCGACGCCCCGACCGGAGTCCGCTTCGTCGGTCAGAGCGTGACTCCGGTGGACGGCGGCGACTTCGTATCGTGGCGCGAGATCCACGACGACGCGCGGGCCGTGGGTGCGACCCTGCAGGCGCTCGGGCTCGTGCCCGGTGATCACGTGGCGATCCTCGGTCCGACGAGTCGGGCGCTCATGACCGTCATCCGGGGTTGTTGGATGTCGGGCATGGCCAGCATGGTGTTGCCGTTGCCGATGCGCATGGCATCGCTGGACGCCTTCGTCGAGGGAACGCGGGCCCGAATTCGTCACGGCGACGCCAAGCTCGTGCTCATCGATGATCAACTCGCCGCGTTCTACGAGTCGGTCGCCGGCGATCCGCCCACGATGTCGATGACCGCCGTGCTCCCCGGGCCGGGCAAACCATCGGGTGAGCGACTCGAGGTTCCGGCTCACGATCCCGAACGACTCGTGATCCTGCAGTACACGAGCGGCTCGACCTCGGAGCCCAAGGGAGTGATGATCCCGGACCGGGTGCTCACCGCCAACGTCGACGCCAGTTGTGCGGCTGCGGAACTCGACACCGAAGAGGTGATGGTCTCGTGGTTGCCGCTGTACCACGACATGGGTCTCGTCGGGTTCCTCTCCATCCCCATGATGAACGGTGTCCAGTTGGTGCAGGCGGCACCGCAGGACTTCATGGCGCATCCCGGGTCGTGGATGCAATGGATCAGCGACTGGCGGGGAACCGCCACGGCCGGACCGAACTTCGCGTGGGTGCTCGCCACGCGAGCCTTGAAGCGTCTGTCGGGACTCGACCTGTCGTCGCTCACCCTCGCGTTGTCGGGCGCCGAGCCGGTCGACCCCACCGCCGTCGAGGCGTTCGTGCAGGCCGCCGAACCCTTCGGCTTCCGTGCCGGGAGCATCTTTCCGGCCTTCGGCATGGCCGAGGTGGCCATCGGCGGGGCGTTCCCGCCGCGACTCCGGGGTCTGCGATGCGACGACGTCGACCGGGTGGCGATGGAACGTGAACGGATCGCGCGGCCGGTGAGCGAGCCCGATGCCGCCGTGCGACGGTTGCCGTTGCTCGGTCGCGCGGTGCCCGGCTTGGAGATGCGCATCGTCGACCCCGAGACCCGGGTCGAACTACCCGAGCGTCACGTGGGCGAATTGTTGTTGCGCGGCACGAGCGTGACGCCCGGTTACTACAAACGCCCCGAAGCCACGCAGGCGATGTTCCACGACGGATGGCTGTGCACGGGAGACTTGGCGTACGTTCTCGACGGCGAGCTCGTCATCTGCGGCCGCATCAAGGACGTGATCATCGTCGGTGGCCGCAACGTCTTCCCCGAGGACATCGAACGCGCCGTCGGAGCGATCGACGGAGTGCGAGCGGGCAACGTGATCGCCTTCGGCGTCGACGGTTACAAGGGCAAGGAGACGGTCGTGGTGGTGGCCGAGGTCAAGACCGACGATCCCGAATCGGTTCGTCACGCGATCCACCATGCCGCGCTCGAGGTCTCGGGTCTGCCACCACGCGACGTGATGCTCGTGCGACCCGGCACGTTGCCCAAGACCAGTAGCGGCAAGCTGCAGAGGGCGAAGTGCCGTGAGACCTATCTGGCCGACGAGCTCGAACTGATCGGCTGACCGCCGGCCTCAGGGGCCGATGTTGCGGATCTCGATGGTGGTCTGGGTGGGGGATTTCGATTCGGGGCACACCCGGGTGACCGAGGTCGTGGCGACACCCGCGTCGAAGGCCACGGCCACCACGCACTCGGTGCTCGTCGTCGAGCCGCGGGCGTTCACGGAGTAGACGATCACCGGGACGAGTGGTGAGAGTGCGACCGCGAACGTGAGCGCACCGGCGAAACGACGTGTGCGGACGGTGTGCATGTTCGGCCCCCACCGGCGGAAACGGTGTGCGCCGGCATCTGAGACACGCCGTTGGGGCGCGGCCGGTCGGTGGGAGTCGGGATTCTTGAGAGTCTCTGGACGATCAGGCGGCCTGCAGGGCGGCCATGACCTTGCCCCAACGCTCGGGGTCGCTCTTGTACGGGGCGTAGAAGGAGATGCGTTGGATCACGTCTCCGTATCGGTGGTTCAACTCGGGGGCGATCTGCTCGGGCTCGCCGACCACGGCGAAGGTGTTGAGCACCTCGTCGGTGATCTCGTTGCCCATCTCGACCCACTTGCCCTGCTTCGACAGCGAGTTCAAGCGATCCTGGAGGTCGCCCCAACCGTGCAGATCGAGCACGGGGCGATACGCCGGGGTCGAACCGTAGAAGGCGATCTGCTGGCGCGTTCCGGCGCTCGCCTTGGCGAGGTCGTCGGCGTTGTTGCCGGTCACGACGAAACTCGGACCGACGATCTCGAAGCCGTCCATCGATTTGCCGGCCTTGGCCCGCCCGCGCGCCAGGGCGGGGATCGTGACTTCTCGGAGGTAGCGCTCGGTGGTGAAACCGTGGCAGATGAAACCGTCGCACACTTCTCCGGCGACCTCGGTCATCAGTTCGCCCACACCGGCGAGGAAGATCTTGGGCTTGCCGAATTCGGAGATGTCGGAAGACGCCGGCGTGAAGAACGGCGTCATCAAGGTGTGCGTGTAGAACTCGCCCCGGAAGTCGAGTTTGGCCCCGGTGAGCCAGGTGTCCCAGATCGCGTGGATCGCCAGCACCATCTCCCGCATGCGCGCCGCCGGCTTGCTCCAGGGCATCGAGAATCGCTTCGTGATGTGCGGCTGGATCTGGCTGCCGAGGCCGAGGATGAATCGTCCTTTGGAATAGGCCTGCAGGTCCCATGCGGTGTTGGCGAGTGTCATCGGGCTGCGGGCGAAAGCCACGGCGATCGACGTGCCGAGCTCGACCTTGCTCGTGTGCTCGGCGGCCAGGAGCAACGGCAGGAACGGGTCGTGACTGGTCTCGGCGGTCCACGCCCCGCTGTAGCCCGCGGCTTCGACCTCCTTGGCGCTGGCCACGGCTTCGTGCAGGTTTAGGCTGATGCCCCCGTCGACTTTCATGGTTTCTCCCGTTCGATCGTGCGTCGCCGCGGGACGCTAGCCGACGCGTCGTCAGCCGGCGTCGCCCTCGCGTAGGAACGCCTCGAGTTCGGCGGCGAGTTCGTCGGGGGAGGGAATGTCGCTCTCCCGGATCGGCTCGGGCTCGAGCGGCAATGTCGGCTGGGCGACGGCGTCGTAGGCCTGTTCGAGTTTCGCGACCATGGCGAGATGCTCGGGGTTCTTGGCGACCAGTCGATCGAGGCGCTCGGTCTGGATGACGGCTTCTTGTTGCAACGAGCCACGGTCGAAAACCAGTCCCGCGGTCGACTGCAGTCCGTCGAGAAGCGACACGGCCGCCGCGGGATAGGTCATGGCCGGGATGTACTGCGGGACCTGCGCCCAGATGCTGATCGACGGGATGCCGGCGTCGTGCAGAACCTGCTCGAGGATGGCGGCCATCCCGGCGGGAACGTCGACCGACGTTCGCACGAAATCGTGACGCATGAGCAGTTCGGCCGACGGCGTGGTGCACGACAGGTTGCTCGGCCGCGTGTGCGGGGTGGGGAAGGGGTACGCACCGAGTCCGATCATCATCGACACGTCGAGGCGCCGGCACAGATCGCGCACGGCACCGGCGAACCGGTGCCACGCCGAATCGGGTTCGAAACCCTTGAGGATCAGCACGTCGCTTCCCGACCGGTCGCGCCCCGCGTAGAGGTCGATGCTCGGCCAGTCGATGTTGCTGTTCCGTCCGTCGCGGATCTCCATGGTCGGACGGCGGGCCCGGAAGTCGATGAACACGTCGGCATCGAAGGTCGCGATCGGCAACGGTTCGATCTGCGACTCGATCGCGTTCATCGCCTCGTTGGCGGCTCCGGCGGCGTCGATCCACCCCTGCAACATGACGACGAGAACCGGTTTGTCGAGTGTCGGCAGGTCGCCGTGCAACTCGACGTCGGGGATGGATGTCATGTCAGGCGCCCCAACATCTCCTCGGCCCGCGCCGCCGCCCCGAGCACCTGCTGATTGAAGGGTTCGAGTTCGGCGGGATCGCGCTGTCCGAGGGCGCCGCCGAGGTATCGCGCATAAACGCCCTCGAGGATGCACACCAGTTTCCAGAACGCGAACGTCACGTAGAAGTCGAGTTGCGAGGTGTCACGACCGCTCACCGCGGTGTATCGCGCCGCCAGGTCGTCGCGGTCGAGGAATCCCGGGGCCGAACAGGCCGAGCCGGTCCAGGCCGACGCGTCGTCGCCCGGGCCGGTCCAGTAGACCATCAACAACCCGAGGTCGGCCATCGGGTCGCCGAGGGTGCATATCTCCCAGTCGAGAACGGCGATCACGTTGCCGTCGGCGTCGACCATGCAATTGTCGAGGCGGTAGTCACCGTGCACGAGGGTCGCCGGACCTTGCTCGGGAATCCGCGCGAGCAACGCGTCGTGGACCCGGTCGACCGCGGGGAGGTCGCGGGTCTTCTGTTGGTTCCATTGGCCGTACCAGCGCTTCAACTGCCGGGCGATGTAGCCGTCGTGACGACCGAGTTCACCGAGTCCGACCGCCGTGGGGTCGACGCGGTGGATGGCCGCCATGGTGTCGACGATGCTCTCACTCGCGCGACGACGCGCCTGTGGTGTGAGCAGTATCTCGGCGGCCTCGCGGTCGCGGATCACGAGACCGTCGACGAACTGCATGACGTAGAAAGGCGCGTCGTTCACCGCGACGTCGTCGCAGAAGCCGACGGCGGGGGCGACGGGCACCGGAGTGTCGCGCAGCGAGTGGATGATGCGGTGCTCGCGTCCCATGTCGTGCGCGCTCGCCAGTACGTGGCCGAGTGGTGGTCGCCGCAACACGAATCGTCGACCGTTCGCTCCGGTGACCCGGTAGGTGAGGTTCGAATGGCCTCCCGCGATGACTTCGAATCGGAATGGGCCCACGGCGTCGTCGACGTTTCGCTGCAACCAATCGGTGACCGACTCGAGACGGATACCGGGTACCTCGGACACGTCCCGTACGGTATCCGTGGTCGTCGCGATTCGGGCGAGTCGACGTCGCGATGGCGACCGTCCCCGATCCGCCGACTAAGTTCGCACCCATGACGATCGACGTCACCGATGCCTCCTTCGAGAACGAGGTTCTAACCCGCTCGATGACGGTGCCCGTCGTCGTCGACCTCTGGGCACCGTGGTGCGAGCCGTGCAAGACGCTCGGGCCGATCATCGAGCGGGTGGTCGCGGCCACGAACGGCAAGGTCGTGCTGGCCAAGGTGAACATCGACGAGAACCCCGGCATCGCGCAGGCGTTCCGTGTGCAGTCGATCCCGGCGGTCTTCGCCGTCGCCGAGGGCCGGGCGATGCCGATGTTCCAAGGCGCCCAGCCTGAACACGTCGTGAAGCAGTACGTCGACATGTTGCTCCCCACGGCCGAGGACGAGGTGATCGCCGATCTCCTGGCCATAGGCGACGAGCAGAGTCTGCTGGCGGTTCTCGACATCGACCCCGGACACGAGGCGGCGATCGTGGCGCTGGCCGGCATCCTGACCGCGGGCGGTCGGGGAGAAGACGCGTTGGCGTTGCTGGCCCGGATCCCCGACAACGACGAGGTGCGCAAGGCCGCCGCGGCGGCACGACTGTCGACGCGGCCCGCCGACGACTTCGACGACCAGTTGGCGACGTTGCTCGACAGCGTGAAGACCGACGAGGACGTGCGCCAGAGGTTCCTCGACATCCTCGAGCTCATGGGGGCCGACGATCCGCGCACCGCGCAATGGCGCAAGAAGCTCACCGCTCGTCTCTTCTGATCCGTTCATGCCCCCTCGTGCCGGACTCCACGCCTCGCTCGACGCCGTGGCGACCCGACGGCACGACGTCGTCGTGGTGGGCGGGGGGATCACGGGTGTCTGCGTGGCCCGCGAGGCGGCCAGTCGCGGTCTCGACGTCGTACTCGTGGAGGCGCACGACTTCGGTTCCGGAACCAGCGCGTCGACCACGAAGTACATACACGGCGGGATCCGGTACCTCGAGCAGTACGACATCGAGGTGGTGCGGGAGAGCCTGCGCGAGCGGAGGGTGCTGGCACTCGGTGCACCGCACCTCGTCGAGCAGACGCGGTTCATCATGCCGGCGTGGCGGTGGAGCAGACCTCCGACGGCGCTGATCGGTGCCGGTGTGCTGTTGTACGACCTGCTGTCGTTCGACCGGAACCGCAACGCCCCCGACAGTCTGCGTATCCCGCATCCCCGATGGTTGCCGCGTCGCGCTCTTCTCGCCGCCGTCCCGTGGCTCGACCAGACCGGCCTGCAGGGCGCCTTCGCGTACCACGACACCTTGAACGTCCATCCCGAGCGACTGTTGCTGGCGTACGCGAAGTCGGCCGCGCTCGCGGGGGCGAGCCTCTTGAATCACACGCGAGTGGAGGGGTTCGTCACCCGTGTCGACGGCGATCGAGTCGTCGTCGACGGCGTGCGCGTCGTCTCCGAATCGGGGTGCGCGGAGATCGAGGCTCGGGTGGTGGTGAACGCCGCGGGTCCCTGGATCGACACCGTGCTGGCGGCGCTCGGACGTCCGATGGGGGTCGGTGTCGACCGGTCGAAGGGTGTGCACCTGCTCACCCGGCCCATCGGCGGGGTCGGTCGGGTGAACGACGCGGTGTTCGCGCGGGCCCGATCGGGACGACACGTGATCGTGTCGCCGTGGATGGGCAAATCGTTCATCGGGCCCACCGACACGCCGGTGGATTCCGACGACTCGTCGATCGTCGTCGATCCCGCCGATGTGTCGTCGATCCTCGAGACGGTCAACTCGACGATGAACGACTCGTTCGCCCCGCTCACGGCTGACGACGTCGAGCTGGCGACGGTCGGGGTGCGACCACTGATCAAGACCGGCGGTGACGAAGGTACGTACTCGGCGAGTCGTCGTCACGAGCTCTATCACCACGTCGACCGGGGTGTCGACAACCTGTGGACCATCGGGGGCGGCAAGTGGACCACCGGACGGGCCACGGCCGAGCAGATGGTCGAAGCGTTGTTCGACAACGAATTACGTGATCGTTCGAGACGTCGCTTCGCCTCGCGTCGAGCCGAGGCCTTCGGCGCGTTCGCGTGGGCCGAGGACGCGGGCGGGTTCCTGCGGGGCGCGGCGCGGGAGTTGATGCTGCAAGGGGTCGACCGGGGTGCCGCCGACACCATCGCGCGTGCTCACGGCAGTGAGTACGTTCGGCTCCTCGAGTTGGTGCGCGAGAATCCCGATCTGGCCCGACCGCTTTCGGCGTCGTGTCCGGAGATCGCGGCCCAAGTCGTGTTCGCGGTGACTGACGAAGCTGCGCGCACCCTCTCCGACGTCGTCGACCGACGACTCATCGTCGGCACGGTGGGTCGGGTCACCGACGCCACCATTGATGCGGTCGCGCGAATCGCGGGACCGTTGTGGGGTTGGGACGAGGTCCGGATCGCCGACGAGACTCGCCGCGAGATCAATCGGCGGCTCGTCGTCGCCCAGCACTGGCGCACACCCACCGACCGGTAGAGAGGCGGGTCACTCACTCGCGGACCGAAGGGGTGCGAATGGAACCGTGGCGCCCCGACGTCGACACGACGGATGATCGGTGGGGCGACGTTCGTCGCCGGGTCGTGGGTTGGGTGCGTTGGGTCGGTTGGGCGCGCATCGTCGCCGCCGTGGCCGCGGCGGTCATCGTGGGAGGACTCGGTTGGCTTCTGTTGCGCACCCCGGCTCCGCCGATCGAGGACGATCTCGACTACGCCACCACGTCGGTGCCGGTGCGAGCGACCCTCGACGTGGTGACGGTTCACGTGGCCGGACGGGTGGCGCACCCCGGGGTCTATGCGCTCGACGATGGTTCGCGCGTGATCGACGCGATCGGGGCCGCGGGCGGTGCGGTCTTCGGGGCTGACGCCGATGCCATCAATCTCGCGGCGATGGTGACCGACGGACAGCGGGTGTACGTGCCCGCCGTCGGTGAGGCCGTGGTCTCCGAACAGCAGACTCCGGGACCGACGTTGCCCATCGATCTCAATGTGGCGACGGCCGCCGATCTCGACGTGTTGCCCGGAGTGGGTCCGGCGACCGCGGCGGCGATCGTGAAGGCCCGCGAGGCCAAGGGCGGATTCACGAGCGTCGACGACCTTCTCGACGTCCCCGGTATCGGCGAGGCCAAGTTGGAGGCGCTGCGCGGTCTGGTGCGGGTGTGAGACGACCGTCGCGCGATCGATCAGATGTTGACCGACAGCACCGTGCCGGCCACGGCCAGTCCGATCAGGGCGCCGACCCACACGCCGACGGCGAGACGCACGTACTCGCGTCGCCACTCGGGCCAACTGGTGACGACGCGACTGGTCGAGCGCCGTGCGGCCAACGTTCCGACGGCGAACCACAGCACCGCGCTGGTCACCACGGCGAGCACCCAGCGCGTCGTGCCACCCATGACCGGGACCCCGAACACGGGCAACGTCGGCAACGAGGCCACGGCCAACACGAAGCCGGGCACACCGCGCCACGCCGAGTTGCTGCCGACCAAGAGCATCGCGGCGACGACTCCGACGGCCAGGGCGACGCCCACGGCCACCAGTGGGCCACCGCGGCGAACCATGTGCCGGTGATGACGAGGGCCGTCGGGGACCGCGTCGGCCGGAGCGAGGAAGATCTGGTCGAGCGCCACGGAGTTGCAGGGTACGCCATTCGCTCGGCGTGCTCGTGGCAAGCGGTCGCCGCGGTCGCCGGCGCATGGATGTTCGAGTCGGGGGTGCGCGACGGGTTGTCGCATCGAGGGGGTGTGCTCGTGATCGTCGCGCTCACGACGTACGCCGTGTTCGTGATCCTGACGCGCGCCGGGGTGCGGTCGCTGGTGACGGTCGCGCTGATGGTGATGGTGGGAGCGGTGTCGGGCGCGCGATCGAGCGCCGAGTGGTCGGTGTTCGACGCAGCGGTCGGGGGTCGGGTGAGCGGTCCCGCACGGGTGGTGGCCGATCCGTCACGCGTCGACGGGGGAGTGCGCCTCGTGCTCGAACACCATGGTCGCCGTTTCGAGGGAGTGGCCCACGGTCCGCAGGCGTGGGTGGCCGACGATCTGGTGGCGGGGATGTGGGTGGTATTGGACGGGCGCGTGCGTGAAGGTTCGCGGCGTCTGGCCGTGCGCCACATCGTCGGCGAGGTCGAGATCGCCCGCCTTCGCATTCCGCGGGGAAGCCCCGAGACCCGAATGCGCGGTCTCGATCGGTCGTCGATGTTCGTGCGCGGGATCCTGTCCCGGGGTGCGTCGTCACTGGCACCCGACGACGCGGCGCTGTTCGCCGGTCTCGTCTACGGCGACGACTCCGGTCAATCCCGAGCGGTGGTGGCGGATTTTCGTTCGAGCGGACTCGCGCATCTCACCGCGGTGTCGGGTCAGAACGTCGGATACCTGATGACCCTGATGGCGCCGCTTCTGCGTCGACGGGGACGCTGGACGAGGCTGTCGGCCACGCTCCTGTTGCTGGTGTGGTTCACCGCGCTCACCCGTTCCGAGCCGTCGGTGGTGCGGGCCTGTGGGATGGCCGCCGTCTCGGCCGTCATGTTGGCGTTCGGCGTACGCCGGCACGCCATCGACGTGCTGACGACGTGCGTGGTGGTGTTCGTGGTCGTCGATCCGTTGCTGGTGTGGTCGGTCGGTTGGTGGCTCTCGGTCGCCGGAACTCTGGGACTCATCGTGTTCACCCCGTCCGTTCATCGCGCGTTGCGCGTCGGTGTCCGTTGGAGCGCCGACTGGATCGCGCCGACCCTGTCCGCCCAAATCGGTGTGTTCCCGGTCGCGCTGGTGGTCTTCGGATGGCCGAACGCGTGGGCGGTGCCGGCCAATCTGATCGCCGGACCCGTGGCCGGCGTGCTGATGCTCGTCGGTCTTCCTCTGGCCCTGCTTGCCGGCGCGTGGCCCTCGGTCGCAGCGGTCGCCATGTTCGGGCCTCTTCTCGCGGTGCGCTGGGTCGCCCTCGTCGCCGCGGTAGCGGCCCGTTTGCGTCCGCCACCCGCGCTGAACGTCGCGCTATTGGTGGGTGGGGTGTTGTTCGCGGTGGGGCGGTCTCGTCGTCACCGGTGTGCCAATGTTGGGGCGTGAGCGTGATCATCCTTCACGGAGACGACGATGTGTTGCTCGGCTCGGCGGTCTCGGAGAAGGTTCGCGAACTGATCGGTGACGGTGACCGCAGCCTGATGCTCGACGAGTTCTCGGGTGAGTATCTGATGGGGGCGGTCACCGACGCCGCCAGCACGCCGCCATTCTTCACCGAGCGACGCGTCGTCGTGGCCCATCAGCACGAAGGAACCACTTCCGACGACGTCGACCAGCTCGTGGCCTACCTCGCCGACGAGTCCGAATCGACCGATCTCGTGATCGTGTGGCACAAGGGTCGTATACCCAAATCCCTCTCGGACGCGGTGAAGGGGGCCGGGGGTCGTTCGATCGACGTGATGCCGCCTTCGCGGGCCGCCGATCGGCGCAATTGGTGGGAGGAGCAGGTGGCCGTCTCCGGCCTTCATCTCGATGCCCGCGCGATGGCGCTGCTCATCGAGTGGCTGGGTGAGGACGTGGGGCGTTTCGAGTCGGTGGCGACGACGTTGCGTTCGGCGTACGGCACCGCGCCGATCACCGCCGACCTACTCGAACCCTTCCTCGGTGAGCGGGGCGACGTGAAGCCGTGGGATCTCACCGATGCGATCGACGCGGGGAACACCACGAAGGCCTTGATGGTTGCCCGACGCATGATGTCGGCCGGGGATCGTCACCCGTTGCAGGTGATGGCGCAGTTGCACAACCACTTCTCACGCTTGGCCAAACTCGACGGGCCGACGATC
>JBJTBM010000046.1:0-2853 GCA_046091365.1 Acidimicrobiia bacterium
CGACGGGCACTCGAGTCGCGACCGGTAACCTGACAACGATGTTGAGATTCCTCACCGCCGGAGAGTCGCACGGTCGTTCCCTCGTCGTCATCGTCGAGGGACTGCCGGCTGGACTCCCGGTGACGGTGGAGGACGTCCGCAACGAGTTGGCCCGCCGACGACTCGGCTACGGACGTGGACCGCGACAACGTTTCGAGGTCGACGAGGTCGTGTTGGTCGGAGGCGTGCGCCACGGGCGCACCCTCGGTTCGCCGGTGGCCATCGAGATCGAGAACACCGAGTGGACGCGATCGGACAAATGGCACGAGGAGATGAGTCCCGCGCCGGGATCGACGAAGGCTCCGCTCACCCGTGTACGGCCGGGTCACGCCGATCTGGCTGGCATGCAGAAGTACGGCTTCACCGACGCCCGCGACGTGCTCGAGCGGGCCAGTGCCCGTGAGACGGCGGCCCGTGTGGCCGCCGGAGCCGTGGCCAAGATTCTTTTGCGCGAGATCGGTGTCGACGTGATCTCCCACGTGGTGCAGATGGGCGGCGCCCGAACCGACGGTCGGCGCCCCACGCCGAGGGACCTCGCGGTGGTGGACGAGTCACCGGTCCGTTCGTTCGATTCCGACGGCGCCCAACGCATGGTTGCCGAGGTCGAAGCCGCGGCCAAGGACGGCGACAGTCTCGGCGGCGTCGTCGAAGTGCTCGGCTACGGGCTGCCGATCGGTCTCGGTAGTCACGTGCACTGGGACCGCAAACTCGACGCCTTGCTGGCCCAGGCGATCATGAGCATCCAGGCCGTGAAGGGAGTCGAGATCGGGGATGGTTTCGAGGTGGCCGGACGACGGGGGAGCGCGGCCCACGATCCGATCCGTTGGAACGACGCCACGGGTTCCTACGAACGGGAGACCACCCTGGCCGGCGGGACCGAGGGCGGAATCAGCACCGGTGGTTTGCTCGTGGTACGCGCGGCCATGAAGCCGCTCGCCACCCTCAACAAGCCGAGTCTGCCGACCGTCGACGTGGTGACGAAGGAGTCGGGCGTCTCGTTCAAGGAGCGAACCGACGTCACCGCCGTCCCGGCCATGGGGGTCGTCGCCGAGACGATGGTCGCCCTCGTTCTCGCCGCCGAGGCGCAACGCAAGTTCGGCGGCGATTCGGTGCCCGAATTCGTGCGAAACGCGCGCGCGTCCGCCGGATGACCGCCGTCGAACACGTGGTGCTCGTCGGATTGATGGGCAGCGGCAAGTCGACGGTCGGTCGTCGTCTGGCCCGTCGACTCGGGCTGGTCTTCGTCGACACCGACGCCGAAATCGAGCGCGTATCCGCGCGAACCGTTCGCCAGATCTTCGTCGACGACGGTGAGGAGGGTTTCCGCCGGATCGAAAGAGACGTGGTTCGCCGGGTTCTGGAATCGCCGATCCGTTCGGTGATCGCCGCCGGTGGAGGGGCCGTCATCGACCCGGAAACCCGTCGGCTCGTGGCGGCGCACCTCGGGATCTGGTTGGCTGCGAATCCGGTGACGTTGGCCAAGCGGGTGGCACGGGGCGCGGCTCACCGTCCTCTCGTCGATGACGACCCACTCGGTAAGTTGACCGCCATGGAGGCCGCGCGAGGACCGATCTACGCCGAGGCCAGCCGTTTCCGCGTCGACGTCGACGGGATGAGTCCCGAGGTGGTAGCCGACGTGTGTCAGCGCCTGATCGAGGCGTCGTGAACACGCAGCGCGTCATCGTCGAACTCGGTGACCGCTCGTACCCCGTGGTCGTCGGCCCGGGTGCATCGGCCGACACCGAGTCGATGTTGCCCGAGAGCGCACAACGGGCGGTGATCATCACCCAGGCCGGTCTGCCCACGGTGTCACTGTCGGGGTTGAACACCACGACGGTCGAGATACCTCGTGGGGAGGACGCGAAGAACCTCGGCACGATCGAGCGGGTCTGTCGCGAGTTCGCCCGAGCCGGCTTGACGCGCGCCGACGTCGTGGTCGGGGTCGGCGGGGGACTGGTGACCGATCTGGCCGGTTTCGCGGCGGCCAGTTGGCACCGGGGCACGCCGGTGGTGCACGTGGCAACCTCGCTACTCGCGATGGTCGACGCCGCGATCGGTGGGAAGACCGGCGTGAACCTTCCCGACGGCAAGAACCTCGTCGGAGCCTTCTGGCAGCCGAGGGCCGTGGTGTGCGACACCGACCATCTCGCCACGCTTCCCGCGGCCGAGATGCGCTGCGGTCTCGGCGAGGTCGCCAAATACCACTTCATGTCGGGACTCGACCTTCTGGCTCTCCCGCTCGTCGACCGTATCGCCGAATGCGCGCGCATCAAGGCCGCCATCGTGTCGTCCGACGAACGTGAGGGCGGGGTTCGTGCGCTCCTGAATTACGGGCACACCCTCGCACACGCGCTCGAGTCTGCGGGTGGGCACGAGTTGGCGCACGGCGAAGCGGTGGCGATCGGTGTCGTTTTCGCCGCGCATCTCGCCCGGGCCCTCGGCCTCGTCGACGACGCCCGGGTCGACGTTCACGAACACGTGGTCGGTGTCGAGTACGGGCTGCAGACGAGGCCGCCCCGAGGGCAGGATCCCGACCGTCTTGTCGATTTCATGCGACGTGACAAGAAGTCGCTCGACGGACTCACATTCGTCCTCGACGGTCCCGGCGGACTTCGCGTGGTGCCCCGGGTGCCCGAGGACGTCGTTCGAGGCGCGCTCACGGCCTTCCTGGTCTGAAAACCCCGGTTCTGCCGACGTTGGGTAGTTTGTGTCCGTGACCTCCTTGTTGTTGCTTCACGGGCCGAATCTCAACCTTCTGGGAACTCGTGAGCCGGACGTCTACGGATCGGCGACCCTGTCCGATTACGAGGCTGT
>JBJTBM010000047.1:0-5638 GCA_046091365.1 Acidimicrobiia bacterium
AGGTCGGCGCCGACGTCGGCGGCCTTGGTGAAGATGCCGCCACCGACGCGCAGGAAGAGCGCCAACAGCGAACCGCCGAAGCCGAAGCCCACCAGGATCACCGACGAGGTGTTCTGGAACGCCATGATGATGGCGGTGGCGCCGAGCAGGCCTAGGCCCACCGTGAACATGCCGGCCACACCACCGGTGCGGAAGGCCACGGTGAGGGCGCGGGGCATGCTGTTGCTCAGTGCGGCCGCGGCGGTGCGAACGTTGCCCTGGGTGGCCAAGGTCATACCGATGTAACCGGTGAGACCCGAGGCCAGACAGCCCAGGATGAACGCCACGGTGCGCCACAAACCGGCCTCACCGAACGACAACGCGACGGAGTCGTCCGGCTTCAAGATCTCGGTGGAGGTGACGAACACGATGACGGCCAGCGGGATCAAGATGACCGCGATGGTCTTGAACTGGCGCTTCAGGTAGGCGAGAGCACCTTCCTGGATCGCCTTGGCGATCTCGATCATCTTCGGCGAGCCTTGGCTCTCGGCCATGACCTTCTTGACGAGGAAGAAACCCACTCCGAGGGCGAGCAGGGCGGCGGCTGCGGACAACCACAGGACGGCCCATTCACCGCCCTTCAGCTCGAACGTCTGCCAACCGCCTTCTGCGGCAATAAGTGAAAACACCAGATCTCTCCTCGAGAAGATTGGAGGCGGCCCGGGTGACCGCCCTGCTAGGGGCGAGCCGAGTGTAGAGACTCCGACCCCCGTCAGGCGAGATGGCTGACAAGTCGGGCCGTCCACGTCGGCCGAGGCCGTGACGGAGGTGCCGGCCGGTCGCGTCTGGGGTCGTGCTGTGACTGTTGGCTCCGGAGCCCGCCAAGCGGGGGTCGATTTCGGGGTCCTGCGAGATGGAGGAGTAGCGTCGGGTCGGGTTCACCGGGTGGTGGGCCGCTGGTGGCCCGGGTGGGCCGTTCGCGAAAGGCGCAGGTCATGGCGCAAACAGTCTCCAAGCGGGGTCCCGTCACCGGGACGGCCGTGGCTCGGGCGGCGCGCAAGCGCAAGCCCTTCCTGCTCGACCTTTACGGCACCGCCGTGGGCAAGAAGTACGCCATGGCGATCACCGGCATCGGGCTCATGGGGTTCGTCGTCTTCCACATGATCGGCAACCTGAAGATGTACCAGGGATCCTCGGATCTCAACCACTACGCGCACTTCCTCGAGAAGTTGCTCTATCCGATCCTGCCCGAGAAGGCCATGCTCTGGATCCTGCGGGCCGGCCTCATCGGCATGGTGATCGTGCACATCCACGCCGCGTACACGCTCACGATCCTCAACCGTCGCGCCCGACCGGTGAAGTACCAGAGCGAGCGGGACTACCAGGTCGCCAGCTTCGCCAGCCGCTCCATGCGCCTCACCGGTGTCGTCGTGCTGCTGTTCATCGTGTGGCACCTGCTCGACCTCACTTTCGGAGCGGGGTCGATCAACACCTACGTCGGAAACAAGGACGCCGAAGGCTTGAAGGACGTCTACGGCGCGGTGGCATTCAGCCTCGACCGCCTGCCGGTGGCCATCTTCTACGTGCTGGCCAACATCATGCTCGGGGTTCACCTGTTCCACGGAGTTTGGAGCCTCTTCCAGTCGCTCGGTTGGAACAACCCGAAGTTCAACAAGTGGCGCAGCGGGCTGGCCACCGGCGTCGCGACGATCGTGGTCGTCGGCAACGTCTCGTTCCCCATCGCAGTTCTCGCCGGAATCGTCGGCTGACCCGGACCACCAGGAGACCATCACATGACGATCACACTCGACTCCAAGATCCCCACCGGACCGGTGGTCGACGCGTGGAGCACCTACAAGAGCGACGTGAAGTTGGTCGCTCCCGGTAACAAGCGCAAGTTCAAGGTCATCGTGGTTGGCACCGGCTTGGCCGGCGCCTCGGCCGCGGCCACCTTGGCCGAGTTGGGTTACCAGGTCGACGCGTTCACGTTCCATGATTCGCCGCGGCGCGCGCACTCGATCGCTGCGCAGGGTGGCATCAACGCGGCCAAGAACTACCAAGGCGACGGCGACAGCGTCCACCGTTTGTTCTACGACACCATCAAGGGCGGAGACTTCCGCTCTCGCGAAGGAAACGTTCACCGCCTCGCCGAGGTGTCGGTGAACATCATCGACCAGATGGTGGCCCAGGGTGTCCCGTTCGCGCGCGAGTACGGCGGATTGCTCGACAACCGCTCGTTCGGTGGTGCCCAGGTGAGCCGCACGTTCTACGCCCGTGGTCAGACCGGTCAGCAATTGTTGCTCGGTGCATATCAGCAGTTGGCTCGGCAGATCGGCCTCGGCAACGTGCGTTTGTTCAACCGCACCGAGCTCGTCGACGTCGTCACCGTCGAGGGTCGTTGCGCCGGCATCGTCACCCGCGACCTCATGACCGGTGAGGTGGTCTCGCACGCCGCCCACGCCGTGGTGATGGCCACCGGTGGATACGGCAACGTGTTCTTCCTCTCCACGAACGCCATGGCGTGCAACGTCACCGCGGCGTGGCGCGCGCACCGCAAGGGTGCGCTGTTCGCCAACCCCTGCTACACACAGATCCACCCGACCTGCATCCCGCAGAGCGACCCCACGCAGTCGAAGCTCACCCTCATGTCGGAGTCGTTGCGCAACCACGGTCGCGTGTGGGTGCCCAAGAACCCCGACGACAACCGTCCCGCGGCCCAGATCCCCGAGGACGAGCGCGATTACATCCTCGAGCGTCTGTACCCGAGTTACGGCAACTTGGCCCCGCGCGACATCTCGTCGCGCGCCGCCAAGCGTTCGGTGGATTCCGGTCGTGGTGTCGGTCCGCTGAAGAACGGCGTGTATCTCGACTTCAGCGACGCCATCAACCGACTCGGTCGCAACGTGGTGGCCGAGCGCTACGGAAACCTCTTCGAGATGTACGAGCGCATCGCCGGCGAGAACCCGTACGACATGCCGATGCGCATCTACCCCGCTTCGCACTACACGATGGGCGGCCTCTGGGTCGACTACGAACTCCAGACCACCATCCCCGGTCTGTATGCCGCGGGTGAGGCCAACTTCTCCGACCACGGTGCGAACCGCTTGGGTGCCTCGGCGCTCATGCAGGGTCTGGCCGACGGATACTTCGTGTTGCCGTACACCATCGGCAACTACCTGGCGCCCACGTTGAACAAGCCGATCCCCGGCACCGATCACCCGGCTTTCAAAGAGGCCGAGCAGGCGGCACGTCAGCGGTATCAGGGTTACCTCGACATCAAGGGCACCCGTTCGCCCGACTTCTTCCACCGTGAGGTCGGTCGCATCATCTGGGACTACTGCGGCATGGAGCGCACCCAGCAGGGTCTCGAGAAGGCCCTGTCGGAACTTCCCGCGCTGTACGAGGAGTTCCAGAAGGACCTGCGCGTCACCGGTGACGCCACCAGCCTGAACCAGACCCTCGAGAAGGCCGGCCGCGTCGACGACTTCTTCCAGCTCGGGATGTTGATGTGCCGCGACGCCCTCGAGCGCGAGGAGTCCTGCGGTGGTCACTTCCGCGCCGAGTATCAGACCGACGAAGGCGAGGCGTTGCGCGACGACGAGAAGTTCGCGCACGTGGCCGCGTGGGAATGGACCGGAGAGCCCACCAAGTCGGTTCGTCACACCGAAGAACTGAAGTTCGAAGCCGTCCACCTCGCGACCCGGAGCTACAAGTGAGCAACCATCTCAAGAACCTCAAACTCAAGATCTGGCGTCAGGACGGCCCGACGAGTGCGGGCCACTTCGAGGACTACGTCATCGACGAGATCAGCGACGAGGCGTCGTTCCTCGAGATGCTCGACGTTCTGAACGAGCGCCTCATCTCGGAGGACAAGCTTCCGGTGGTGTTCGACCACGACTGCCGCGAAGGTATCTGCGGCACCTGCTCGCTCATGATCAACGGTCAAGCCCACGGTCCCGAGCGTCGCACCGCCACCTGTCAGCTGCACATGCGCAAGTTCGAGAGCGGCGACGAGATCGTGATCGAGCCGTGGCGCGCCTCGGCGTTCCCGATCATCAAGGACCTCATGGTCGACCGTTCTGCCTTCGACCGCATCATCGAGTCCGGCGGGTTCATCACCGCCCCCACCGGTGGCGCCCCGGACGCCAACCTGATCCCGATCCCCAAGCCCGTCGCCGACGCGGCCATGGACTCGGCCGAGTGCATCGGTTGTGGTGCCTGCGTGGCGGCGTGCCCCAACGGTGCGGCCAACTTGTTCACCGCGGCCAAGATCAATCACCTCAACGTGCTGCCCCAGGGTCAAGCCGAGCGCTACAAGCGCGTCGAGGCGATGGTGGAGACCATGGACGAGTACTTCGGTTCGTGCACCAACCACGGTGAGTGCGAGGCCGCGTGCCCGAAGGAGATCTCGATCGACGTGATCGCCCTGATGAACAAGGACTACCGCAAGTCCAAGGTGAAGAACCGCAAGGAACTCAGCCGCGGCTGACCCGACCACCTGATCAGTCGGCGACGACCGTCGAGTAGCGGTTGGTGGCGACCACGTCGCCACATTCGAGGGTGAGGTCGATCGTGATGGTCCCCGGCGTGAACGGGGCGACGAACTCGATCGCTCCGACGCGGACGCACTCGTCGGCGCCGATGTCGCCCTCCCATTTCCAGGTCTTGTCGTCGTCCGCGCTCTCGACCCGAGCGGTGACGACCGCGTCCTCGAGATCGTGGCGCAGGTCGCTCACCACGTGGACGTCGAGGACGACTCGCTCGCCGGGACGCACACGGGCCGGCGGGCGATCGGCCACGACGATCACCGGTCGACACGCTTCGGCGAGCGCGGTGAACCCCACCTTGGGAACTCGTTCGTGATCGAGCACGCTCCACGACACCATCGGCATGGAGTCGTTGAAGGCGAACATGCAGAAGCCCCCCGTGGGCGAGTACTTCAATCGACGCAGTGTCTCGATGTGGTGACGGATGACGTCGGCTTGGTACACCTGGGTGGTCAGACGCCATTCGTCGAAGGTGTCGAACGCCGACGGCGGCACACGTTCATCGAAGATCGCCCGTTGCAGACCGTGACGCGCGACGAGGTGGTCCCAGTCGAGATCGGGCCAGCGCTCGGGCTCCATGAATTCGGCGGACTCGGGCACCGCTTGGGCCCCGAACTCGCTGACGAACCTCACCAGTCGGGGGAGGGCGGCGGCGAAGCCGGGCAGGTCGCGCTCGTTTCCGTGGTACCAACCGAAGTAGAGGTGGCTGTCGGTGCCCTCGAGGGTGGGTAAGTGGGGAAGTATGCCGCTGTGCGCCACGACTGGTCGGGTGACGTCGGCTTTCTCGAAAGCGCGCTTCAGCCATCGATCGAGCACGCTCTTGTTCCACGAAGGCAACTGGTGCCCGGCGATGAAGGGGATCGCCAGCTTCTTGATGTCGAACGATTGCCCGTCGCCGACGGAGAGAGCGAGGGGCTCGTTGTGACCGCACCAGGTGACGATGCTCGGGTGGTGACCGAGCAAGTTGACGGCCTCGGTGGCCTGACGCACGGCTTGTCGGCGAATCTGCCGCGCGTATCCCCACTGCAGCGGGAAGTCCTGCCAGATCAGCATGCCCAACTCGTCCGCGGCGTCGTACAACTCGGATCGCGAGATGTGCCCGTGAACGCGCA
>JBJTBM010000048.1:0-2204 GCA_046091365.1 Acidimicrobiia bacterium
AGCGTGGGCACCGCGTTCCAGGCCGCGCCGGGAGTGTTCGGTTGGGGTGACGTCGACGCCGATGGCGACGTCGATCTCGCCGTGTCGGGAGACGGTGACGACCGGCTGTTCATTCTCGAGCAGACCGGACCTTCCGCCTTCGACACCCGTGTCTTGCAGACCGGCTACGCGCAGGCTGGGTCGATGACGGTGGTCGATCTCAACAACGACGGTCGTCTGGAGATCCTCGCCAGCAGCTTCGAAAGCGATCAGGTGCGGCTCTACGTGTCGTGACCGTTTCGGTCGGCGTGACGCGAGAATGACCGTGTGAGCATCACGGTCTCCGAACTCGCCTACGCACCTCCGGGCGGCGACCAATTGTTCTTCGACGTCTCGTTCGGTGTGGCACCGGGCGAACACGCCGCCCTGGTCGGCGCCAACGGAGTTGGCAAGAGCACCATCCTGCGCATCCTCTCGGGAGAACTCGAGGCCGACGGGGGTGAGTTCACGGTCAACGGATCCATGCTGACGATGACCCAGGACGTCGGCATGTCGCGGCCCACGGACACCTTGCGCGAAATGCTGATCGAAGTGGCACCACCGCAACTGCGCACCGCCGGACGGACCCTGGTGGCCGCCGAGAAAGCGTTGGCCGACGGATCCGACGACGGCATGGGCTACGCCACCGCGCTGTCGGACTGGGGCGACCTGGGCGGCTACGAACTGGAAACCAAGTGGCAGGCCGCCGCGCAACGCAGCGTGAAGTCCGACATCGACGATTTCTCGCGACGTCTCGTCTCGGAACTTTCCGGCGGCGAGCGCAAGCGGCTGGTGCTCGACTTGCTCCTGAGGTCCGGGTCGGACGTTCTGTTGCTCGACGAGCCCGACAACTACCTCGACATTCCCACGCGGGGCTGGCTCGAAGAACAGATCATTGCCAGTAAGAGCACGATCCTGATGGTGAGCCACGACCGCACGTTGCTCGAACGCGTGGCCACCAAGATCGTGGTCATCGAAGGGTCGGGCTGCTGGACCCACGGTGGCTCGTACGCCACGTTTCCCGAGGCTCGCACCAAGCGTCAAGAGCTGATGGGTGACGAGTTGAAGCGGTGGAACGACGAGGAGCGTCGCCTGTTCCACCACATGAAGATCATGAAACAGCGCGCCGCGCAGAACTTCAAGAACGCCACCAAGGCCAACGCTGCAGAGACGCGCTGGGAGAAGTTCGTTGCGCTCGGTCCGCCGCCGCCGCCGGTAGCCGACCAGCAGATCCACGTGCGCCTGCGCGGGGCCGACGCCGCGCGTCGCGTGGTGAGGATGGAGGGTCTTTCGGTCGGCGATCTCTTCCTCCCGTTCTCCGACGAGGTGTACCACGGAGAGCGGGTGGGACTCATCGGGCCCAACGGCACCGGCAAGAGCCATCTACTCAGCGTGTTGAACGGTGCGACCCCGGACCTCGGCACGATCACCTTCGGACCACGGACGTCGGTCGGGGTGTTCACCCAGATCAACGATCGACCCGACTTCAAAGGACGCCAATGCGTCGACATCGTCCGTGACCGCCTGATCGACGACGAGAAGTCCATGCGCGCACTCGCTCGGTACGGACTCGTGAACAACGCACGGCAGGAGTTCCAGACGCTGTCCGGCGGTCAGAAAGCGCGCCTCGAGATCCTGTGCCTCGAACTCGAAGGGCACAACGTCTTGCTCCTCGACGAACCCACGGACAACCTCGACATCGAGTCGTCGGAGGCGCTCGAAAAGGCCCTCGACGGATTCGAGGGGACGGTGATCGCCGTGAGCCACGATCGTGCGTTCCTCGCGCAGTTCGACCGATTCATCATGATCGGCGACGATGGTGAGGTGTACGCGCTCCCCGACTACGAGATCGCCATGAAGGGCCTGGCCGAGCCGGGCAAACTCTCCGGACTGCGCTTGGCCAAGAAGTTGTCCTGACCACGGCGGTACGGTGTGCCCATGGCCAGTCCGCTGAAGAAGATCGACCTGATCGACAAGCTGACGTTGCCAGCCTTCGTGGTCACCATGATTTGGGAGCACCGCACCCTGCGGAAACGGGCATTGCGCGAACTTCCACCCGTCGACGCGGTCGCGCCTGTCGATGACGGCCGCTCCGACCCCGACGTACTCGTGCCGCTCGGCTACGAGAAGAACGACACCGCGGGCAGCCTCGGCCTGTTGGTCGGATCGATCATCGTCGGCCTCGC
>JBJTBM010000049.1:0-5285 GCA_046091365.1 Acidimicrobiia bacterium
TACATCGCATTCTTGTGGTTCTCGTAGGGCCAGAGCAACTTGTTGGTGTTGGCCGTGCCGCCCAACTTACCGAGGCAGTTGAGTTCGAGAATCGCTCCGATGACCACCGCGATGATCACGAACGTCCACGCCTTGCCGGCGTCATTGCCGTCATACAAGCCGAAGAAGTGCGACGCGCCGACCATGTAGAACAACATCGACAGCGAGAACACCATGTTCTGGCGACTGGCCAGCACGGCACGGCGGCCCGCGGCGGCGGCGTTCGGATCGGCCTCACCGCCGGACAGCACGTTCGCGGCGTTCGCCAGCACGATCTTCTGGTTCTTCCAGATGACCATCCAGACGTTGGCCGCCATCGTGATGCCGAGGATCATGCCGACGAAGATCGCCGCATTGTGCGGCAGGCCGTTCGTCGAGGTCTCGGACATGAAGTCCTGCATGTAGTTCTCGGTGACGCCGATGATGAGCAACCCAAGCACGAGCGTCACCACAGCGGCCCAACGGAACCACCACAGGGCCCGACGGGCCAACTTGTCGATCGAGATGTTGCGCGCCTTGCCTTCATCGCCGTAGGCGGCGAAAGCCGGCACTTGAACGACATTGAAGTAGTACAGCAAGCCGATCCAGGTGATTCCGGCCAGCACGTGCAACCACCGAGTGGCGAATGCGAGGCCTTCCTGAGTGAACAGTTCCATTGATCTCCTCCAGTGGGTCCCGAACGTCGGGCAGTCGAACCGCGAGGCGCGGACACGACGGGGCATAAAGTACCAAACCGTCGAGGACCGCGGGTTGATGTCGACCGCGGGGGCGGGTAGCGCGCACGGCTCGGGCACTAGCCTTGCCCGACGGAGGCGTTTCCATGGCTCACGAGTTCATCTACACCTGTTACAAACTGGCGCGGCACTACCCGCCCGACCGCACGGTGCTGGAGAACATCTCGCTGTCCTTCTATCCGGGCGCAAAGATCGGTGTCATCGGCTCGAACGGCGCCGGAAAATCCAGCCTCTTGCGCATCATGGCCGGCCTCGACGACGGTTTCTCCGGCGAGGCCCGCCTCACCCCCGGATTCACGGTCGGCTACTTGGCCCAAGAGCCCCAGCTCGACGCTTCCAAGGACGTGCTGGGCAACGTGATGGACGGCGTCGGAGCGGTGAAGGCGATCCTCGACCGCTACAACGAGGTGATGGCGATGTGGGGCGACCCCGACGCCGACTACGAGAAGGTCGGGGCGCTGCAGGCCGAACTCGAGGACAAGATCGCCGCCGCCGACGCCTGGAGCCTCGAGCGCAACGTCGAGATCGCCATGGACGCGCTCCGCTGCCCCCCGAACGACGCCGACGTCACCAAACTCTCGGGCGGCGAGAAGCGCCGCGTCGCGTTGTGTCGATTGCTGCTCAGCCGACCCGACCTCCTGCTGTTGGACGAGCCCACGAACCACCTCGACGCCGAAAGCGTCGATTGGTTGGAGCGCTTCTTGAAGGAGTATCCGGGCACCGTGGTGGCCATCACCCACGATCGCTACTTCCTCGACAACGTCGCCAAGTGGATCCTCGAGCTCGACCGAGGCCGCGGCTTCCCGTTCGAGGGAAACTACTCCAGTTGGCTCGAACAGAAGCAGGAGCGGTTGGCCAAGGAGGAGAAGAGCAACGAAAATCGGCGTCGCACCCTCGAGCGCGAACTCGAGTGGGTGCGCATGTCGCCCAAGGCCCGCCAGGCCAAGGGCAAGGCGCGCCTGTCGGCGTACGAGAAGTTGCAGGCCGAGGCCGAGGCCGCCGATCGCGGGCCGTCGAAGCTCGAGATCATGATCCCCGCCGGCAAGCGACTCGGGGACACCGTCATCGAGGTCGCGGGACTGAGCAAATCCTTCGGAGACCGCCTCTTGATCGAGGACCTCTCCTTCTCGTTGCCTCCCGCCGGCATCGTCGGCATCATCGGGCCGAACGGTGCCGGCAAGACGACGTTGTTCAGAATGCTCACCGGGCAGGAGACGGTCGACGCCGGCACCGTGCAGGTGGGCGACACCGTCGAATTGGCCTACGTCGACCAGAGTCGCGACTCGTTGAACCCCGATGCCACGGTGTACGAGGAGATCACCGGCAACATCGAACACATGAAGGTGGGCAATCGCGAGATCAACGGTCGCGCCTACGTCGCCTCGTTCAACTTCAAGGGAAGCGACCAGCAGAAGCGGGTCGGCGATCTCTCCGGTGGTGAGCGCAACCGGGTCCACCTGGCCAAACTGCTGAAGACCGGTGGCAACGTGCTGCTGCTCGACGAGCCCACGAACGACCTCGACGTCGACACGCTGCGTGCCCTCGAGGACGCCCTGGAGGCTTTCCCCGGATGCGCCGTGGTCATCAGCCACGACCGGTGGTTCCTCGACCGCATCGCCACGCACGTGCTGGCGTTCGAGGGCGACAGTCAGGTTCGTTGGTTCGAGGGCAACTTCAGTGAGTACGAAGCGTGGCGCAAGAAGGAGATCGGCTCGGCCGCCGATCAACCCCACCGCATCAAGTACAAGCCGTTGGCTCGCTGATGTCGACGTCGGCCCGCGCCATTCGTATCGCCTGTGCGGTGGCCTTCGTCGGTTGCATCGCGGGGCTGATCGTCTCGTCGGTCGCCGGCAACAACGAGGGTTGGGTGCTGACCATCGGCATGGGTGGCGCCGCGGCCGCGGTGATCCTCATCGTGATCTCGCTCGTCACCACGGAACGTCGCCTGCCCGAGTTCGTCGAAGCCGACGCCGAAGCCATCGAGAACCGAGTGGCCGCCCTCGTCACGGCCGGGGCCGACGAGGCCGAGGTGCGCGAACTGGTGCGCGCCTCGATCAGGTTGGGTCGCGGTCAGTGACGACCCACGAGTCCGACCAGGAACTCGCCACCCGACTCGCGGTCGACGCCGGTCGCATGCTCGTCGAGTTACGCGACGAACTGGTGGCCGAGGGGATCCACTACTGGGACCTCAAGGACGAGGGTGACGTCGCCGGACATCGCTACTTGGTGTCGGCGCTCGCCGAGGCCCGACCCGACGACGTGATTCTGTCGGAGGAGGCCGCCGACAACCGCCGGCGCCTGCAGGCCGACCGTGTCTGGATCATCGATCCCATCGACGGCACCAACGAATTCGCCGAGCCCCCGCGGTTCGATTGGGCGATCCACGTCGCGTTGTGGGAACGCGGAACCCTGACGGCCGCCGCCGTGAGCATGCCCTCACTCGAGGTGGTCTTCAGCACCGATCCTGCTCCGGTGGTGCCCGCGGTCGAGCGCGAGCGACCCATCCTCGTCACCTCGCGTTCACGCAACAGTTTTTCCGCGGTGCGGGTGGCCAACGAGCTGCGCTGCGACGTGGGTCGACTCGGTTCGGCGGGCGCCAAGGCCATGGCCGTCGTGATGGGTGAGGCCGACATCTACGTGCACGACGGCGGGATGTACCAGTGGGACTCCGCGGCGCCGGCCGCGGTGGCGATGGCGGCCGGGCTACACGTCAGCCGCATCGACGGCAGCCCGCTCATGTACAACCAGGAGTCGCTCTGGCTCCCCGACCTCGTGGTCTGTCGACCCGAACTCGCCGGTGCGGTGCTGGCCGCGGTCGACTACTGACGATTCCTTCCGCCCCGCAAGATCTCGCGTGGGCAGGTAAGGTTCGACCATGCAGCGACACCCCGGATTGGCGATCGGCGGACTGGCCTCACTCGGGGCCGGCATCATTCACGGCGGCGCGATCGGCCTCCATGCCGAGCACCCCCAGTTGGCCCGCATTTTCATCGTGATGACCCTCCTGCAGGTCGGGTGGGGTCTGCTCATGCTGCTCGCTCCCCGAACCGCGGCGATTCCCGCCGGTGCCCTCATCAACGGCGCCGCCGTCGGAGGTTGGCTGCTCACCCGCGTCTCGGGCATCTCGTGGATCGACGGTCTCGAAGTGCGCGAGAGCCCGCAATGGGCCGACACCATCTGCGCGGGCTTGGGCGTCGTTGCCGCCGCGGCCGCGCTGGGCGCGCTGTTGGTCGGTCGACGCTCCTTGCCGGCACCGCGGCTCGCGTACCCCGCTTTGGCCTGCGCCGCACTCGTCGCTCCGGCCATGTGGACCGGCAGCACCCACGTTCACTCGCACTCGGCCGTCGACGCCAGCGGTGCCGTGATCGACGAATCGCAACCGCACGACCACTCGTCGGCGGTCGCCGTCGTCAACATCGACAGCTCGGTCACCGAGACCACCGTGCACGAGCACTCCACCGACTGGCCCCGAGCGTACGACCCCGCGGTCGGCATCGATATCGCCGGTGTCGAAGGTGTGAGTGCCGAGCAAGAGGCACGGGCGCGGGCTCTCATCGAGGACACCCTCGAGATTCTTCCGACATGGGCGAATTACGACGACGCCGTGGCCCAAGGTTGGATCTCTATTCGCGACGAAGCGACCGGCTACGAGCACCTCGTCAAACGTGAGCTGATCTTCGACGACAAGTTCCTCGATCCCTCGGCCCCGGAGTCCTTGGTCTTCAAGGCCGACGGCGACAAGCGCACGTTGGTGTCGGCAATGTTCATGGCCAACTTCGGAGTGGCCATCGACGACCCCTCCCTCACCGACTTCGCCGGACGCTTGATGCAGTGGCACGTGCACGACAACCTCTGCTTCCGGAACAATGCCGCGGGGGCCTCGGTCGTGGCCGGAGTGCTCGACGCCAACGGTCAGTGTCCGCCGGGCTCGGTGCTCGGAGGCGTCGGCTTGGCGATGGTCCACGTGTGGATCACCGCGCACCCGTGCGGTCCCTTCGCCGCCCTCGAAGGTGAGGGTGCCGGACGAGCCGACGTGAGCGACTCCGAGCGCGTCGACCTGTGTGCCCACGACCATGCCGGCACGTCGGCTCCGGCGACTGCTGGCACGACCGCCACGACGAAGGCCCCGGTCGTCACCGCCGCACCGACCACCACGGCTGCACCGAGCTTCAAGGACAACGGTTCTCCCCGCATCAGCCTGGCCGGATTCCCCGGCGTGACGGCCGATCAGCGGGCCCGCGCCGAGGAATTGATCTACGTCACGCGAACCGTGCTGCCCAAGTTCGCCACGGTGGCCAGCGCGGTGGCCGCCGGCTTCACGAGCATTCAGGACTCGTCGACCGGTGTCGAGCACTACGTCAACTGGACCTACATCAACGACGAGCACGAACTCGATCCGAACTACCCGGAGAGTCTGGTGTACCGCGTCGGTCCGGGCGGGCAGCGAACGCTGGCCTCGGCGATGTACATGTTGGGTGATTCGTACACGCTCGACAATCTTCCCGACATCGG
>JBJTBM010000050.1:0-7360 GCA_046091365.1 Acidimicrobiia bacterium
CGCGCGACGACTCATGGTGCGGGGGATGGTGCGAAATGTGGTGCGAAATTCGCGGACACATGTTGCATCACTGTTGATCAGGCAAATGAACGCGATATTGATGAATTCATTACACCCGAGCGAATCGCTCAGCTTCTTCAACGAACCGCTGACGAATAGCACTTGACACCGAAGCCCTCGTGCGAGCAATTGCAGTATCAAGATCGTCTGAAGAAATGTAGGAAGGCTCGATGCCTTCACGAATTCGGTCAAACGCTGCTGTGGCTGCTCTCTGAGCTGCTAATTCAACATCACCTGGGGTGTAGCCGTCGGATTCTCTCGCAAGCTTTTCAATCTCAACTCCACGTTGATCTAAACGTGAAAGTGCAGCCTCCCAGAGTGCAAGACGGGCAGTGATGTCTGGCGGCCCAATAGGAATGACCAGGTCAAATCTGCCGGGACGCAACACCGCTGAATCAATATTGCCAACAAAATTCGTGGCGCACACCAAGAGATGTCCGGGGGTCAAACGATACAACGGAATCATCTTCAATAATTCGTTGACAACTCCTTTTGTTGCTGGGTTTCGCTCTCTCGCCGATGCGATTTCGTCAAATTCGTCTATGAAAACAACGGCCCGTTCTACTTGCAACAAGTCATTCATCGCCTGACGAAGTTCTGACGAAATTGAGTCAGCCCCACTTTCTAATTTAGAGGGGAGCAACTCAATAAACGGCCAACCGAGCCGTCCAGCAATCGCCTTGGCGAATGTTGTCTTTCCGGTTCCTGGAGGTCCAAAGAGCAAAACAGTCGCAGGGGCTTTTACACCTACTCTCTCTGCAGTGGTCGGATCGGCCAATGGGGCCACAACACGACCATCTATGATCTTCTTCTCGGCATGCATACCTGCCACACAGTTCCAAAGATCGGACGACAAAATCTCGCCCCCGTATTGATCAACGATGCGCATGGCAGTGGGCGCGATTGGCTCTAACTTTTCGTACAAAATCAAATCATGAATGGCGGAGAAACCTCGGTTTACCAGAGCTGTCTCGCCAGCTTGCGATTTTGACAGCAACGCAGAAATTTTTCGAACGCCAAGGTGCATCAGTTTTTCTTCTAAACGGAACAACATTTTTGAGCCAACCCCTTGGTGCCGCCAACCGGGATCAATTGTCACCACATTTATCCAGCCATCATCAGACACAACGCGAGCCTGAATGACTCCGATGATCCGATCGCCATCAATTGCGACCGCGCCCGGTGCACCTGAGGAAACGTCGTTCACGAACTGTGCGATATCGGCGGGCTTTGTGTCGGGCAATAGGCGGCATTCTTCCAACAAGCGAACTGCTGAGCCAATGTCAGACGGAAGCAAATCACGAATAATCACAGTCACAGCCTAGTTATAACACTCATTTGCCTGTCACTGTGGTAGACGTTCTCCTGACCTATCAGCATGACCGCGTTCCAAAAAACGGCGTTTTGCGTTCCAAATGTTTACTGAAACCCCAGCCACTGCCCCATCAATCAAGGGATTCGGAATCACGCACCAGCCTCGGTGCGGGTGATCCAACGCACGATGTCGTCGCCGTCGATCACTACGCAGATGTGACGGACGCTGTGGTCGGCCAACACGCCACCCAACACGCCACCCAACACGGCCATCAGTCCGGCCACGTGCGACTTCGTGGGGATCACCGCACTCACACCGGACGACACATGATCACGCTAGTGCTGGTGAGGAACTTAGAGCCCGAGAGGGGAATCGAACCCCTGACCTACGCATTACGAGTGCGTTGCTCTGCCGACTGAGCTACCCGGGCTGGCGAACGAGCAGGTTACCGGCGAACTAACGGTCCGACCATTTGGTGCCCGGGAGGAAGTACCGCTTGGCCCACACCCCGCGGGGATCCTCGCCGGCCACCGGCATCCGCCACGTCGTGATCTTGGTGGTGGGGTCGTTCAGGGCCAATCCGCACAAGGCCCGGGGTTGATCGTCGGTGCCATCGACGTAACCATCGGCCGCTTCGGGTGGCACGTACCGTCGGGCGATCGATCGGTAGATGTCGCGCCAAGCGTCGTCGTGACCGGGGGCGTGCTTGACCGTCACGCGACCCTGAAGTGTGACTTTGCGCCACGGTGCGGTCTCTTCGTCGATCGAGATTCCGACACGGGGATCGCGTTCGATGTTGCGCCAGATCACGGCCGGCGAACGTGGAGTGAAGAGCAATTCGCTACCGATGACGATGAACCACAAGGGCAGCACTCGAGGCATGCCGTCGTCATCGACGGTACCGATGCGAGCCAGGTGTCCGGGTTCGTCGAGGAAGTCGTGCGTCTGGGTCCGACTCAATTTGGGCACGGGTCCTCCTCAGTCGTGGATGTGGGGGAGCGAGATGAAAAGGGTCTGCAGCAGCAGGTTCTCGTTCACGTTGCGACCGAGGCTCACGTTGGCCTCGCGAATGCGGCGGATCGCTTGGATGTAACCGTCCATTTGGTGATGCGCCGTCTTCTCGGTCGCGTCGCGCAACGCTTTGGCGTACACCCGCGACATGATGCGCAGACCCGAGCGAATTTCGTCGGTCTCGGCCCGCCGCAGCTCGCGTTTGTGGCGTTCGAGAATCTTCTTGCGTCCCGAGCCGCGAACACCCAACGTGCGTTCACGTTCGTCGAGCGCCTCCAAATCGCGTTCGTGTGCCGACTTGTACGGCGCCAGCGCGTCCTGGATGGCGACCAGAATCTCGGCGGTCAGTTCCAGAGCGGTGGCGCCGTTCCCGTCCACCCGGTTCGGCACCTCGGCGAACAGTCGCATGCGATCGGCCAGTTGATGATCGTCGGCAAGGATGCGCGCGCGAGCCAGATCTCCGTCCACCATGCCCGCGACCGATTCGGCCACCGCGGGCATCACACCCTCGTTCAGCAACGTGTCGATCACCAACTGGTCGGAAAGGGTCGAGAAGTCGAGTCGGACGCAGCGTGACTCGATGGTGATCAAATGCGCTGGCATTTCGTCGGCCAACAGGACGATGACGTTCTGGGCATCGGGCTCCTCGAGCGTCTTGAGAAGTGTTGGAACGTATCGCGGGTCCATCAGATGGAACTCGTGGACGATGGTGACACGTCGAGAGCTCTCCACTGCGGACAAACCGGAGAGAGCGACGATCTCGTCACGAGCCTGATCGATGGAGATCGCCGCCCCCTCGCGCACCAGTTCGTGCACGTCGACGTGCTCGCCCCGCATCACCAGTCGGGCCACGCGCTCGTCGGCGTTCTCGCTGCCCTGCAGTTTCACGGCGGCAAACGCCCGGGCCGCGGTTTCCTTGCCGCATCCGGGCGGCCCGACGAACAAATACGCGTGGGCGGGGGAGTCGGCGAGGGCCCGTAACAGACCGAGGACCCGCTCCTGTCCGATCACCGAGTCGTAGACCGACGAGGACACGTCAGATACCCAGTCGTTCGCGGACCGCGCTTCGCACGACGGTCGCGATCGTGGCCGGGTCCCCGGTGCCGTCGACCACGACCCAACGAGAGGCGTCGTTCGCGGCCATCGTTTGGAAGCCGTCGCGAACCCGTACGAAGAACGCGTCGTCTTCCCGCTCGAAGCGGTCGAGGGCGCGATGGGAGAGGCGCGCGATCGCGCTGTCGTGCGGCACGTCGAGCAACACCACCAGATCGGGCCAGCGCGACGCCAGGGCCCAGTCGTTCACCGAGCGCACGGTGTCGAGCGGAAGTCGGCGTCCGTAACCCTGGTAGGCGAGCGTGCTGTACACGCTGCGGTCGCTCACCACGTGATCTCCACGCGACAAGGCGGGCATCAACACTTCCGCACGATGTTGAGCGCGATCGCCGGCGATCAGCAATGCCTCGGCCACCGGGTCGAGGTGCGTGTTGGTGGTGTCGTGCAGAACATCCCGGATGCGCGCACCGATCTCGGTTCCCCCGGTCTCGCGGGTGGAGGTGACCGCCACCCCCTCGGAACGCAACGTCTCGGTCAATGCCCGTGATTGCGTGGACTTCCCGCAGCCTTCGATGCCCTCGAATGCGATGTAGAACGTCGCGGTCACGACTTCTTCTTAGCCGCTGCCTTCTTGGCGGGCGAGGCTTTCTTGGGTGCGGCTTTCTTGGGTGCCACGGCCCTCGTCGCCACGGCCTTCTTGGCGGTCTTGCGCCCGGTCGATTTCGATCCGGGAACCTGTCCCTTTTCGATCATCACCTCGCGTCGCAACACCAACAACTCGTAGGCGCGCTCGGCGAGCATGTCCTCGAGACGATCGCCCTTGCCCAAGGAGGCGTTGACCTCTCCGTCGGTGATGTAGATGCCGAACTTTCCGTCCCTGGCCACCACGGGTCGACCACTCACCGGGTCGGTACCGAACTC
Organism: Acidimicrobiia bacterium; assembly: GCA_046091365.1. GTDB lineage: Bacteria > Actinomycetota > Acidimicrobiia > Acidimicrobiales > Ilumatobacteraceae > Casp-actino8. Next base: position 4,361 of record JBJTBM010000050.1, read on the forward strand.
GCGCAAAGACCCGCTGTTCGGTGAAGCGGCACGTCCGCGACGGAACACCTTGGGCAGTGCGTAAACAGCCAGCGCCTCGCCGAGGGTGATGGTCAGCAGCCGCTCCTCGTTGTCGATGGTTCGGTAGTCCTTGCCCTTTTGCAGATACGGACCGAATTTGCCGTTCTGAGCCGTGATCGGCTCGCCATCGCTCGGGTCGACGCCCAGGGTGCGGGGCAGGGTGAGCAATTGTTCGGCGTCGTGCATGGTGATGCGATCGAGCACCATCGTCTTGAACAGGCTGACCATCTTCGGCTTCTCCATGCCGAGCGGCGGCTGTTCCATCGTGCCCCATTGCACGTACGGGCCGAAGCGTCCGTTCTTGGCGAACACCGGAAGTCCGTCCAGCTCACCGATGGGCTCGTCGCTCTTGGGCATGGCGAGCAGACGCAACGCCATGTCGAGGGTGAGTTCGTCGGGAGTGAGCGAGTCGGGGACCGACGCGTTGTCGTCACCGCGTTTCACGTACGGCCCGTACTTGCCCGGCTTCACCGCCACCACTTCACCGGTGGTCGGGTCGGCTCCCAGCGTGAACGAGTTGATCTCGGCGGCATCGATGTCGGCGATGTTCATCTCGATGAGACGCTTCAGACCGAGATCGTCCTTGTCCCCGAAATAGAACTGATGGAGCCATGTGTCCTTGGCCAGCATCTTCCGGGAGATCTCGTCGAGATCCTCTTCCACTCCGGCGGTGAACTGATAGTCGACGATGGTGCCGAAGTGTCGCTCGAGCAGGTTGACCACCGCGAAGGCCGTCCACGTGGGTACGAGAGCCTGCCCCTTCTTCCACACATAGCCCCGGTCCTGCACGGTCTGGATGATCGAGGCCCAGGTGGATGGGCGACCGATGCCCAACTCCTCGAGTTTCTTCACGATGCTGGCTTCGGTGTAGCGCGCCGGGGGTGTGGTCTCGTGGCCGGTGGCATCGATGGATCGCACGGGAACGGGGTCACCCACCTTCAACACCGGCAGCAACGCCTCGGCGTCGTCGGCGTCGTCTTCCTCGCGGGCTTCCTCGTAGGCCTTTCGGTGGCCGGCGAACGTGATGGTGGTTCCGCTGGCCGCGAACTCGCAGTCGTTGGCGTCTTCACCCACCGCGGCCGCCGCGGTGGCCCCGAGACGGATGGACACGGTGACGCCGGTGGCGTCGACCATCTGCGAGGCCATGGTGCGCTGCCACACCAAGCGATACAGGGCGAGGTCGGGGCCGTTTAGTTGGCCGGATACCGACTCGGGAGAACGCAGCGGCAGGCTGGGGCGGATCGCCTCGTGGGCTTCCTGGGCGTTCTTGACCTTGTTGGCGTATCGACGGGCGGTCGGGGGCAGGTAGTCGGCGCCGTAATCGGAGCGAATCTGGCCCCGCACCGCGTCGAGGGCCTCGTCGGCCAGGGTGACCGAGTCGGTACGCATATATGTAATGAATCCCCGCTCGTACAGACCCTGGGCGGTGCGCATCACCTGTTGGGCCGACATGCGCAACTTGCGACCGCCCTCCTGTTGAAGGGTGCTGGTCATGAAGGGGGCCTTGGGCGACGACCGGTACGGCTTGTCCTCGACCGAGCGCACGGTGACGGGGGCATCGGCCAAGCGGGCGACCAGGCTGTGGGCGGCGGCCTCACCCACCACGACGACGCCTTCCTTCACACGGCCGCTGCTGTCGAAATCCTTTCCGGTGGCCACACGGCTGCCGTCGACCTCTAACAGGGCGGCCGTGAACGAGGGGGCGGTGGCCGACACCAACTCGAGACCCCAGTAACCGGCGGCGACGAAGGCGATGCGTTCGCGTTCGCGTTCCACGATGAGACGCACGGTGGGACTCTGCACGCGACCGGCGGACAGCCCGCGGTTCACCTTTCGCCACAACACGGGTGAGACCTCGTATCCGAACAAGCGGTCGAGGACGCGACGGGTTTCGGCCGCGTCCACCAGACCGAAGTCCAGATCGCGTGGCGTGGCGAAGGCGTGGCTGATGGCGGCCTTGGTGATCTCGTGAAAAACCACGCGGTGCACGGGCACGCCGGGCTTGATGGCCGACTTCAGGTTCTCGACCAGGTGCCAGCTGATGGCCTCGCCCTCGCGGTCCTCGTCCGTCGCGAGATACACGGCGCTGGCCTGCTTCACCAGTTGGCGCAACTCCTTGACCACCTTGGCGCCGCGCTCGGTGAGCTCGTAGGTGGGCTTGAAGTGATTGTCGACGTCGACGGCCAAACCCTTGGAGGGGAGGTCGGCCACGTGACCGACCGAAGCGCGGACGTCGTACTCGGAGCCGAGGAAAGACGCGATGGTCTTGGCCTTGGCGGGAGATTCGACGATGACGAGGGGCTTCGACATATAAATACAGCGTTACGAGAGACCGTGTAGGTTTGTCAAGCCGTCTGTTTATCGGCGATGTGCGAATGCCCCTCTACATCGATCTTCGGAAGCACCCGGTCGAGCCACTTCGGGATCCACCAGTTGCGCGCCCCGAGAAGTTCCATCGTCGCAGGTACGAGCACCATTCGCACCAGAGTGGCGTCGATGAGAACGGCCACGGCCAGACCCATGCCAAAAAGTTTCACGGTACGGTCGTCACCGGCCACGAAACTTCCGAATACGGCGACCATGATCAGCGCCGCCGCCGTGATCACGCGTGCCGTGGCGGCCAGTCCGTCGGCCACCGCGGTGGCGGTGTCCCCGGTGCGGTCGAACTCTTCCTTCATGCGCGAGAGCAGGAACACCTCGTAGTCCATCGACAGCCCGAACACGATGGCGAACAGCATCATCGGTATGAACGGGTCGATCGGGCCGGCGGCTCCGATCCCGATCAGATCGGCACCCCAGCCCCACTGGAAGATCGCCACCACGATCCCGTAGGCGGCCCCGATCGACAGCAGGTTCATGATGACGGCCTTGAGCGGCACGAGGAGGCTGCGGAACACCGCCATCAACAGCAGGAACGACAGCAGCAGAACGGCGCCCACG
>JBJTBM010000051.1:0-5814 GCA_046091365.1 Acidimicrobiia bacterium
CCACGGCCCCGATGGAATCCTCGTCGAGGTTCAGCGCGAGTCCGATGGTGCCGTCCTCGAACTGGAGCAGTTCGTTGACCGCGCAACCGGGCAGGCCCGAGACGCGGGCGATGCCGTCGCCCACCTCGGACACATGACCGACTGTCTGCTGCTCGAGTGACGGGCTGAAGCCCTCGAGACCCTTCGTGATCGCAGATGCGATGTCATCGGCGGAGATCGTGATGTCTGCCATGTCTTCCTTCTTCTTCCCTGCTGCGGACTAGGACAACCGGGCCTTCACCCGGTCGAGATTCGTACGGACGGAACCGTCGATGACCTTGTCTCCGACGGTGGCGACGAGTCCGCCGACCACTGACGGGTCGACGATGACGCGGACGCTCACTTGGGTGCCGACGGCCTTCGCCAGCGCATCGGCGAGCCGGCGCTGTTGGTCCTCGGAGAGAGCCACGGCACTGCGCACCTCTGCAACCGTTCGGTCCTGGGCGGATGCCGAGGCGCGGGCAATCTGGGAGGAGATTGCCGCGAGATCGCGCGCCCGACCCGCGCCAACCACCATCGCCACGAGCTGGGCGGTGAGTGGGTGGGCACCCTTGCCGGCGAGCAACTGCTCGACCACTGACTGGCGACGCTCGACTGCGATGGCCTGGTCACCAATGGTGGAACGAAGTTGCTCGTTTGATTCGTAGGCGGCGGCAACAGCGGAGAACTCCGCGTCGACGCGCGCGAGAACGCCCTCTGCCTCGGCAATGCCGGCGAGTGCGCGTGCGTAGGCGGCGCTGCGTGCTTCGCTCATCGTGTTGCCCCCACCTTGCTGATGAAGTCCTCGACCATTGCCTGCTGTGCGGAGGCGTCCATGGCCGCCTTGACCACGCGCTCCACTGCAGCCGACGACAGGCGTGCGACTTCGCTCTTGATCTCGTCCTGGATGCGGCCCGCAGCCGCGGCAATGTCTGCGGCGGCCTTGGTCTCGAGGTCCTGGGCTTCGGCGACGATGCGTGCCCGCCCGTCGCGCAGCACCAGACCGGCCTGCTCGTCCGCGGCGGAGAGGATCTTCGAGCGCTCTGCCTCGATGTTGCCGAGCGCGGAACGGATCCTGGCCGCCTCGTCATGTGCGGATGCGAGCGCCGCGGCCGCGGCGTCCATCTCGGACTGGATGCGCGCTGTGCGGTCGGTAAACGCCTTCTTCGCCATCGGACCGGCCAACTTGAAGAGAAGCGAGAACACGAGGACGGACGCGATGCCGCCGTAGATGATCTCTGCCTTCTCGGGCCACAGCCAGTGATGGGTCTGTGTGGGATCGGCCACTTCGGAACCGATCAAGCGATAAAGGAGGTTCATCGACCTCACGCTCCCTTCAACACTGCGTTCACGGCGGTGCGCACCTCGTCAGCCGACGGACGACGACCTGTCGCCAGTTCCGCTGCCTTCGTGGCGACCTGGCCCACGGCATCGGCGATGCTGGAACTCGCTGCCTGGCGGGCGGCTGCAGCCTCCCGGTCGGCGGTGGCCCGCATGTCGGCGATGCGCGCGTTCACCTCGGTGAGACGCTGCGAGCGCTCGGAGTCGACGGTGCGGCGGGCCGCCTCGACGCGCTCCGCGCCCTCTGCTCTCGCGGCGGCAAGTGCACGCTCGTAGGCCTCGACGTCGGCGCGCGCGTCGGCAGTTGCCTTCGCGGCCGCGTCGAGGTTCGAACGCACACCGTCGTACCTCGTCTTCATGCCCTTCTTGACCCGCGGGACGAGCACGAGCTGCATGAGGGCGAAGAACACGAGGAATGCCCCGGCGCCCCAGACGAGCTCTTTGCCCTCGGGTGCGATCGGGCTCGGGCCCTTCGGTTCCTGCCCGGTCTCGGCGCCGGCCTCTTCGGCGGCGAAGACGGACCTCCCGAGGTGCCCGAGCGACACCGCGGTGCCGTTGATGTGCGCGACTATCTGCATCGGTCCGTTCTCAGAGTCCGAGGAGAATGAAGACCACGAAGCCGATCAGGGCGAGCGCCTCAGTGAAGGCGATGCCAAGGAACATCGTGGTACGGACCATGCCTGCCGACTCGGGCTGACGCGCCATGGCCTCGATGGCCTTGCCGACGACGTAGCCGATGCCGACGCCTGGTCCGATGGCCGCGAGGCCGTACGCAAAGCCCGCACCGATGGCCGCCTGGGCGGCCTTCTGGTCGGCTGCGTCCAGTTCCGCGACGAGGTGTGCAATTGCTTCCATTGTTGTTTTCTCCTGTGGGTAGTAGTTGGGAGACCGTTGTGGCTGTGTCTCAGTGCTCCGGGTGCATCGCGCCAGCGATGTAGACGGCGGTGAGAATCGTGAAGATGTAGGCCTGCAGGAACCCGACGAGCACCTCGAACACCGTGAGGAACACGAGCATGAACATGGGGAGGATGCCCATGGGCACGAGGATCAGCTTGTGGGTGGTGGCCTGGAACATCGCCTCCGACAGGAGGGCAAACGTCACCAGCAACATGTGGCCGGCGAGCATGTTGGCGAAGAGTCGGATGGCGAGCGAGAAGGGCCGCACGATGATGGTGGACACCAACTCGATGGGGGTGAGCAGCAGGTAGATGGGCTTCGGAACTCCCGGAGGGAACATGATGCCCTTGAAGTAGTGCACCGGGCCCTGGCTGATCATGCCGACCGCGTTGTAGATGAGCCACACGACGACCGCGAGGAACAGCGGAATCGCCATGCGCCCGGTGGCCGGCATCTGGAAGATGGGGATGATTCCCGGAACGTTGCAGAGATAGACGAAGATGAACAGAGAGGTGAGGAACGGGGTCCACTTCAGGCCGTCATTGCCGATGGTCTGCATGACGATGTTGTTCTCGATGAAGTCGACGATCATCTCGGACAGGTTGCGGGCACCACGGGGCGACTTGGCGGGGTCGTAGTTCGACGCGAGGATAAAGATGACCGACCCGATGAGAGCGGCGAGCACGGCGATGAGCGAGATCTTGTTGAAGGACGTGAAGAGGTCCTTCCAGCGGATGACCTCGTTGATCGGTGGAAACTCGAGTCCGAGCACTGTCTTCTCCTTAGTCGCTGCCCGTCCGGCGCGGTTTCAGGCCGGGGTAAGCCAATGACACCGAGACGAACCTGATCTCCCACACGAGGAGCCCAAGATGCGTCACGAGCATAGTGGCACACAATGAATAGATCGAAATCCACCCTGCGTGACGCACGGGGTAGACGGTCGCAAAGAGGAACGCGAGACGGAAGAGGTAGCCGGCCATCACCGAGCCCATCAGCAACACCGGCGATCGAGGTGCGGTGTATGCGATTGTTCCTGCCGAACCCACGAAATTGATCGTGACGAGGGCAAGTCCGTACGCAGCCCCGACGAAACCGTTGACACCCCAGATGACGAACCCCACGGCAAGGAGGACCGGCGCCGCATATGCCGCGCGACGCACCATGTCCCACACCACCTCGACCTCGGGCTGGCTGCGGTCGGTGAGGACGCTCACGCGGGCTTCCCTGTGGATGCGCGCCGCCGTTCGACCTCGAGGACCTTCATTCGCGCCGAGTACGTGAAATACAGCTTCAGGAACTGGCCGACGGCCGCGAACAATGTGAGTCCGAGGGTGAATCCGGGTGCGGTGCCGAGCCATGAGTCAAGACCGAGACCGATCAACAGGAACACCGCCACCACTCCTGCCATCTCGGCGCCGTTCGACGACGAGTCACCCGACATCTTCTGCATGTTGGGCTTGGGGATCAGGCGCACTGGCTTCCTCGATGGGTTGGGGCACAACTTTGTGAACCGACGAATAATTGTAGGCGACCGTGCCGACAGGGCACCAAGGCCGCGTCGTGGACGAGGGTGTGCCATGCGCCAACCTGAACCGCGTCGTCGTTGCGGCCTGTGGACAACCTCAGGAGACGCTGGTGTCCTCGGGGTCCGCGGCCCGTCCCCCCTCGCGGTTGGTCCTGCGCAGGTCGGGATGGAGCACCGTGCAGAGAAAGACGATGATGGGAGGTATCGCGAGCGGTGCAAGTTTGAAAGAACGGAATGATGCCGGGCACGTCGCAGAGATAGACGAACCGGAAGAGCGTGAGAAGGAACGGGGTCCAACCGAGACCATCACGACCCATCGTTTGCATGATGACGCCGCTTTCGATGAACTCGACGGACGTCTCGGCATGGTTGCGCGCACCGCGTGGTGCCTTGCGCGCGTCGGCGCGTGCGGCCAACGTGAAGATCGTGCAGCCGATGATCGTTGCGAGCACGGCGATGATGGCGATCTTGTTGAACGACGGTGCGACGTCCTGCCAGCGCAGAATCGCGTTGATGGGTGGGAACTCGAGTGCGATCACGTTTGTTTTCTCACTCTCTCGTCCTGTGCTCTTTCGTTTTCGCGTACGTACGTCAGACGTGGTCTTGTGCGTGGGGGTTGGGCTGAGGCTTCGGACCAGGGAACGCCAGTGTTGCCGATACGTGGCGCAACTCCCAAAACAAGAGTCCGAGGTGCGTCACGATGATGGTGAATCCGAGCGCGGGAAGTGAAACCCAGCCCGCATCTCGCACGAGAATCACGGCAAGAAAAATGACACCGAGACGCAGCAGGTATCCGAAGAGGACAGCCCCCATCATGAGCGCGAGCGAGATGCGCGCGGTCAACGAAATCAACCCCGCCGCAAGCGCGAAATTCACGAAAACGAGGGCCATGCCGTAGAGGCACCCGAGCGCTCCGTCGGAACCCCAGATGAATCCGGCGATCGCCACCAGAACGGGAACCGCGAACGCACCACGCTTCAGCATGTGACGTGTGACCTCTGCCTCAGGTGCCGGACCCTCGAACCGGGTCGTCAGCGGATTCGCCAGGGCGTTCACGCGCGGCCCTCTCCGCCGGCGTGCTGGTGGGCGGTGGCACCGCGGGCACGGTCAGCTTCGAGATTGCGCATGCGGGCGTCGTACCCGTGCCAGAGGCGCAGGAGCTGACCGATCGCGCAGAACATCGTGAGGGCGATCGCGATTTCGGCGCCCTGACCCAATCCTTGGTCGGTGCCGGACGATGCAGCGGCACGGATGCGTTCGGGAGTGGGGAGAATTTTCATCGGCGGTGTCGACCGGTGCACGCAGCGGGGGTGGGCGGTCCACCTCCGCTTGTGAACCCTTTCGCAACCTATGCGTTCGAGTCCGTAGCCGCCAAGTTGGAGCCGTCGTCTTCGTCATTTTCGGCATCGTCGTCGAGTTCCCGCCGGCGGCGCACACTGGGGTGCAGAACCGTGTAGAGGCCCAGCGCCAGGGCCGCGACTCCGAAGGGTGCGATGTTGCCGCCCGAAGTCGAGATTGCCGGATACAAGGCCATGCCCGACAAAAGAGCGGTCCATAGCCAGAGGATGAGCACGCTGCGGCGCTGGCCGTGGCCGAGGTTCATCAAACGGTGGTGGAGGTGTCCCTTGTCGGCCGTCGCAAAGCTCTGGCGTTTGTACGCACGGCGCACGATGGCGAACAACACATCGAAAATCGGCACGCCAAGGATGAGCAACGGAATGAAGAGCGGCGCAAGGAAGAAATACGTCTGGCTGCTGTAGTCCTGGGTGGCGGGGTCGGCGCGACCTCCCACCACACTCGTCGAGATTGCAAGCATCAGCCCCAGCAACAATGCACCGCTGTCCCCCATGAAGATTTTTGCGGGGTTGAAGTTGTGCGGCAGGAAACCCACGCACGCTCCGCACGTGATTGCGGCAATGAGCGGGCCGATGTTGGGCTCGGCAAGCAAGCCGAGATCGCCGAGGTGCCGGCTGTACACGAAGAACGCAGCCGACGCGATCGCGACGATTCCCGCGGCGAGGCCGTCGAGGCCA
>JBJTBM010000052.1:0-5334 GCA_046091365.1 Acidimicrobiia bacterium
CAAGGTGAAGGCCATGCCCGGCCAATTGGCCGACGTGATGGGTGACCTGATGCAGTTCTTCACCAACATGTACATGAGCCGACACCACGGTATGGACGGCGGCGCCGTGCACGACCCGCTGGCCGTGATGGTGCTGACCCATCCCGAGTTGTTCACCCGCAAGAACGCGCACGTGGTCATCGAGTTGAACGGCACCCACACCCGGGGCATGACCCTCATCGACGAGCGCGACCTGCGCGAGGTGAAGGCCGGCAACTGCGACGTGTTGATGACGGTGGACGCCGAGGCGGCCTTCGACGTGATGAGCGAGGCCATCTCCCACTTCAGCCACTGACAGTCGGTCAGCCCGGAAGTAGGGTTCTCGCATGCGCGCCGCCGTCATGCGAGATTGGTCCCTGCGAGTCGACGACATCCCCGAACCAGTCCCCGGCGGTGCCCAGGTGCTCGCTCGCGTGCTGGCGTGCGGCATCTGCGGCAGTGATCTCCACCTGTTGGTGCACGGCGAGGAGAGCCGCCGACTGAGTGCCGAACTCGCCGACGGCTCCGGCCCCAACCCCGGCGCTCCGATCATGTTCGAACCGCACCTCGACACCGTGATGGGTCACGAGTACTGCTGCGAGGTGCTCGACGTAGGCCCCGGGGTGAACAACCTGAAGACCGGCGACGTCATCGTGAGCTTTCCGGTCACCTTCGACGAACAGGGCATCCACGGTGTCGGCTTCAGCAACAAATACCCCGGCGGTTACGCCGAGCGCATCGTGGCCAACGAGATGATGAGCATCAAGGTGCCCAACGGACTCTCCCCCGAACTGGCCGCCATGACCGAGCCACTGGCCGTCGGTGTGCACGCCGTCGAGAAGAGTCGCATCGCCCAGAGCGACGCGGCACTGATCCTCGGCCTCGGCCCCGTCGGTCTGGCCTGCATCGCCGAACTGAAGATGCGCGGTATCGGTCCCATCGTCGGTGCCGACTTCTCACCCCGGCGCCGGGCACTCGCCGAGCACCTCGGAGCCGACGTGGTGGTCGACCCTCGCGACACCCCGGCCATCGAGGCCTGGCGTCGTGCCGACGGCAAGAAGCCCCTCGTCATCTTCGAGGCGGTGGGCGTGCCGGGGATGATCGAACAGGCCATGCGCATGGCGCCCAAGGACGCTCGCATCCTGATCGTCGGAGCGTGCATGCAAGAGGACCGGGTCCACCCCATGCTGGGCATCGGCAAGGAACTCAGCCTGCAGTTCGCCCTCGGCTACACCCCGATCGAGTTCGGCAGCGCGTTGACCGCGATCGCCGACGGCAAGGTCGACCTCGCCCCCCTCATCACCGGTCGCGTGGGCATCGACGGGGTGCCGCAGGCCTTCCGTGACCTCGGCAACCCCGAGGCACACGCGAAGATCCTCGTCATGCCGAGATGAGTGTCGTGACGTCGGATTCGTTCCCGCAGCAGTACGCGCGCACCCAACGACTCACCTTGGGCGAGCCGCGCAACGTCACCGTGTCCGACGACGGGCGCAAGGTGGTGTTCCTACGTAGCAACGCCGGCGACGATCCGGTGAACCGACTGTGGTTGTTCGACGTGGAATCCGGGAATGAAACGTTGGTGGCCGATCCGCACGCCATGTTGGGTGCCGACGATGCCGAGGACCTTCCGCCCGAGGAGCGCGCGCGTCGCGAACGCCTGCGCGAGGGGGCCGGCGGAATCACCGGTTACTCCACCGACACCGACACCGCGCGGTTCGTGTGCACGCTGTCGGGACGACTGTTCGTCGGCGACCTGCACCGGGCGAACGTGCGCGAGATCCGCGCGATCGGACCGGTGTTCGACCCGAGACTCTCGCCCGACGGCCGATGGGTGGCGTACGTGAGCGGTCGCGCCTTGCGCGTGGTGAGCGTGGAGTCGAGCGACGAGCACGGTTTCGAGTTGGCCGGACCGACACTGTTCGACGAACCCGACACGGTGAGTTGGGGCTCGGCCGAGTTCGTGGCCGCCGAGGAGATGGACCGCTACCGCGGTTTCTGGTGGTCGCCGAACTCGCGACACGCGGCGGTGTGTCGCGTGGACGAGGCGCCGGTGGCGGTGTGGCACATCGCCGATCCGGCACACCCCGAGCGAGCGGCCAACGCGGTGCGCTACCCCGCCGCCGGAACCGCCGACGCGGTCGTGTCGTTGCACGTGTTCGACGCGGTCGAGGGCACCCGCGTGGACGTGTCGTGGGACGCCATCACGATGCCCTATCTCGTCGACGTGGACTGGATCGATGCCGAGGCCCTGATGCTCACCGTCTGCTCGCGCGATCAGCGGACCATGGTCACCCTGCGCGCCAACCGTGTCGACGGCGCGACCACCGAGATCGCCCGTCGCACCAGCGACACCTGGGTCGACGTCGTGCCCGGTGTTCCGACCTTCACGGGTGGCGGTTCGTTGGTGTTGGTCGACGATCGCGACGGTTGGAAACGCCTCGTCGTGGACGGTCGTGCGGTGACGCCCACGGGGACCAACGTGCGCGCGGTGATCAACGTGGGCCACGACGACGTGGTGTTCCTCGCGAACACATCCGATCATCCCGAATGCCAGAGTGCGCACCGTTGGACGTCGGCCGGCATCGTCGATCTCACCCCGCTCGACGGCATCAACTCGGTCGCGTTGGGTGGGGCGACGATCGTGACGCGACGTTCGTCGGTGAACCAGTCGCGGGCGACGACCACGGTGATCTCGGGTCCGCACCGCCACGAGATCGTCAGCCACGCCGAGCAACCACTGGTGACTCCACGACCACGATTCGTTCGCGCCGGCTCACGCCGCATTCCGTGCGCGTTGCTGATGCCCACGGGTCACGTGCCCGGCACGAAGGTGCCCGTGCTCATGGATCCGTACGGAGGGCCGCACGCCCAACGCGTAGTCGATTCGTACGCCGCGCACTGCACCTCGCAGTGGTTCGCCGACCAGGGGTTCGCGGTGCTGGTGGTCGACGGTCGCGGCACTCCCGGTTTGGGAACCGAGTGGGAGCGAGCCGTTCATCTCGATCTGGCCGGTCCCGTCTTGGAGGATCAGGTGGACGCCTTGCACGCGGTGGCCGCCGAGAACCCCGACCTCGATCTGAGTCGCGTGGGCATCCGCGGTTGGAGTTTCGGCGGTTACCTGGCCGCGCTCGCCGTGTTGCGTCGACCCGACGTCTTCCACTGCGCCGTGGCCGGGGCACCGGTCACCGAATGGCGTTTGTACGACACCTTCTACACCGAGCGCTACCTCGGTCATCCCGTAACCGACCCCACTCCGTACGACCGCACGTCGTTGCTGAAAGACGCCCCCGCGCTCGAACGCCCCTTGTTGCTCGTCCACGGGCTCGCCGACGACAACGTGGTGGCGGCCCACACCCTGCAGTTCTCGTCGGCGTTGCTGACCGCCGGAAAACCGCACGAAGTGTTGCCGTTGTCGGGGGTCACCCATATGACTCCGCAGGCGGTGGTGGCCGAGAACCTTTTGTTGCACCAACTCGACTTCCTGCGCCGATCCTTGCCATTGGCGTGACCCCGGTGTTGGGGCGTTCGGCGTCGGCTGGGCTACCGTTTCACCCGTGGCCGCAACCCCCTCCCCCGACCTGATCCTCGAGCCCCTCTCGTTGGAAGCCGACGGATTCCCGGCGCGTCCGCTCAGCGAGTGGCTCACCACCTTTCATCTCGCCTCGGTGGTCCTCGACCCTTTCACCAACGAGAGTTCCTGGATCCTGCCCACCGCGGCGCGGGTATTGCGGGCCTTCTCGGGAGCCGCGGTTCGCACCAACCTGATCGTCACCGCTTCGGCCGACGAGGCGGCGGCGTTCCTCGGGCCTCTCGCCAAGGAGTTCCTCGTCTTCACCGACCCCGATCGGGCCGCCGTGAAGGCCTTCGGGTTGGCCACGCTGCCGGCTTTCGTCTTCGTGCGATCGGACGGAACCATCCCGGCATCGACCGAAGGCTGGAATCCCGCTCAGTGGCGAGCGGTGGCCAAGTCCATCGCCGAGGTCACCTCGTGGACCGCGCCCGCCATCCCCGCCCCGGGTGACCCGACGGCCTTCGGCGGCACCTCTTCCGCCGGCTGACCCTGACTCCGCTCACCGACCTCCCCGTCGAATCCGTCGTCGACGATCTGCGACGCGCCCTGATCGATCATTCGTCGGCCGTGTTGGTGGCGCCTCCGGGAGCCGGCAAGACCACGCTCGTGCCGCTGCGCTTGATCGACGAGTCGTGGGTCGGCGATGGTCGCATCGTGATGCTCGAACCGCGTCGACTGGCGGCTCGCGCCGCGGCACGACGTCTGGCGTCGCTCGTGGGCGAGGAGCCCGGCGGTTTGGTGGGTTACCAAACGCGCGACGAACGACGCATCGGACCGCGCACGCGCATCGAGGTAGTGACCGAGGGAATTCTCACGCGCCGCCTGCAATCCGACCCGACTCTCGAGGGAACCGCGCTCGTGATCTTCGACGAGGTGCACGAGCGCAACCTGCCCACCGATCTCGGGTTGGCATTGGCTCTCGACGCACGTCGCTTGATGCGACCCGACCTTCGGCTGCTCGCGATGTCGGCCACCGCCGACACCAAGGGGCTGGTGCGCATCATGGGCGACGACACTCCGGTGATCACCAGCGACGGACGACAGTTCCCGGTGAACGTTCGTTGGGCCCCCATGGGCAAACAACAACGACTCGACGATGCCGTGATCGACGTGGTGAGCCGGGCGTTGCGCGACGACGAGGGTGACGTGCTGGTCTTCATGCCCGGTATCGCCGAAATCAACCGCGTGGTGCACGGCCTCGAGGGTCGAGTCCCGTCGAACGTGGACGTTCATCCGCTCGCCGGTGCGTTGTCGCTGGCCGACCAGGACCGCGCCCTCGCACCGTCGCCGTCGGGTCGACGTCGCGTGGTGGTGAGCACCGACATCGCCGAGACCAGTCTCACCGTCGACGGCGTGAGCATCGTGGTCGATGCCGGACAGGCCCGCGTTCCTCGCTACGACCAGCGCACCGGGATGAGCCGACTCACCACCATCCCCACCTCGCGCGCCTCGGCCGATCAGCGCGCCGGACGCGCCGGTCGACTGGGCCCCGGCGTGGCCTACCGTCTGTGGAGCAAGATCGAGCACGGCGCTCGACGAGCGCATCTCGAGCCCGAGATTACGCAAGTGGACCTGTCGGGGCTGGTCTTGGAACTCACCGCGTGGGGAACCGCGATCGAAGAACTGTGCTTCATCGACCCGCCACCGAGCGGGGCGGTGAGGCAGGCCACCGAATTGCTCACCATGCTCGGAGCCCTCGACCACGAGGGTCGTCTCACCGAGGTGGGTCGACGGATGTCGAACGT